>CAYWGP010000012.1:0-43954 GCA_964458155.1 uncultured Bacteroides sp. | reverse complement strand
GGAGCAACTTGCACCCGAACTGAAAGAGGTGGGTATGCTTCGCGATATGCTCTGGGAAGATGTGGATGGTGACGATGACCTGGATATGATCCTGGCAGGCGACTGGATGCCCCTCAAGATTTTTATCAATGAGAATGGAAGCTTCCGGGAAAACAGGGAGGCTTTTGGGTCGGCTCAGACCTCGGGCTGGTGGAATTGTCTGGCTACGGGAGATTTCGATGGCGACGGGGACATTGATTTTGTAGCCGGAAACCATGGACTTAACTCTCGTTTCAAGGCAAGTGCAGAGCGCCCGGTTACCATGTATGTAAACGATTTTGATCTGAATGGCTCTGCCGAACAGATTATCTGTGTCTATGAAGGGGACAGCGCCTTCCCCATGGCACTGAAACACGATCTGACCCGTCAGATTCCTGTTTTACTGAAGAAGTATCCTTAATACGAACTATATAAAGAACAGACCATTACCGATATGTTTGCGCCCGAACAGCTGGCCAATGCTATTAAGCTGGATGTTGCCCAGCTGGAGTCCGCTTTGTTTTTTAACGACGGCTCGGGTCATTTCACCATGCGTAGCCTTCCGGTTGAGATCCAGTTCTCCACCACGATGGCAGCCGAGACGGGTGATTTTAACGGGGATGGCAAGCCTGACCTTCTGCTGGGTGGCAATCTCTATCATGTAAAGCCGGAGGTGGGACGCTATGATGCAAGTTACGGGCACTTACTTGAGGGCGATGGCAAAGGAGGATTCCGGGAGATTCCTCCACGCTTTTCCGGCTTCAGGCTTGAAGGTGAAATCAGGGATATCCAGACTATCGAAACTCCCACAGGCACAATTCTGCTTATTGCACGCAGCAATGAACAGCTGCAGCTTTTCAGGCCACAAGAACAAGGATTATGAGAACAACATTATACACCATACTGCTTCTGTCACTGGCATTCTCATGCAAGCGGAATGAAGGGAACACACTTTTTACGGCCCTCTCCCCCTCACGTACAGGCATCGATTTTGAGAACCGGCTCACAGAAAGCGAATCCTTTAATATCATCGAATACCTCTATTTTAACAATGGTGCTGGGGTTGCCGCCGGCGACATAAATAAGGACGGACTGCCTGATCTGTACTTCTCGGCCAACCAGGGCGGGAACAGGCTGTATTTAAACAAAGGGGAATTGAGCTTTGAAGATATTACGGAACAGTCGGGAGTTAAGGGATCGGGCGACTGGAGTACAGGGGTTACCATGGCCGATGTGAACGGAGACGGGTTCCTGGATATCCATGTTTGTAATGTGGGGGATTATAAGGGACTTAAAGGGCACAACCAGCTCTTTATCAACCAGGGCGACCTGAGTTTCAGCGAGGAGTCCGCGGCGTACGGCCTTGATTTCTCCGGTTTTTCAACACAGGCAGCCTTTTTTGATTATGACCTGGACGGGGACCTGGATATGTATTTGCTGAATCACTCGGTACACACCTCCCGTACGTATGGCATGTCCGACCTGCGTAATGAGGAAGATGTACGGGCCGGAGACCGGCTCTTCAGGAATGATCATACTGAAAAAGGCAGAACATTTACTGATGTAAGTGCAGGAGCCGGTATCTACAGGAGCCATATCGGATATGGTCTCGGGGTCAACACCAGCGATATAAATAACGACGGATACCCCGATATCTATATATCCAATGACTTCCATGAAAACGATTATCTCTATATAAACAATGGTGACGGCACTTTCAAAGAGCAGCTCACAGAGATGATTGCCCATACCAGCCGATCCTCCATGGGGAATGATGTGGCCGATTTCAATAACGATGGTCTGGCCGATATCATGGTGCTGGATATGCTGCCCGACGAAGAACAGATTCGGAAGCAATCGGGAACCGAAGATGAGCTGGAGCTTTTCCGCATGAAGCTCCAGTACGGATATGCCCCTCAATATGTGCACAACACCCTTCAGCTTAACCTGGGCAATGGTAAATTCAGCGAAATAGCCCGCCTGGCCGGTGTCTACTCCACCGACTGGAGCTGGTCTGCCCTCTTATGTGATCTGGACAACGATGGCTGGAAAGACCTCTTTGTTACCAGCGGCATCTACCGCCGGCCCAATGACCTGGACTATGTAAAGTTCCTTACAGGCGGGAACCGCTATAACCCTGCTCAGAGTAACGACAGCCTTTCCAACAGGGCCCTGTTTGAGCATATGCCCCTGCAGCCCGATGTCAATCATCTCTTTCAAAATAACGGCGACCTTACTTTCACCAGCATAGCGTCCGAATGGGGATTTGACACACCCGCTTACTCCAATGGGTCCACTTATGCCGACCTGGATAATGATGGAGACATGGAACTCATTGTCAATAATATCAACGGCCCGGCATCCATCTATCGAAATAATGCTGAGAGAATGTCCGGCCGCCATTACCTGAAAGTTGAACTGAAAGGAGATGAACTGAACCAGGCCGGGATCGGGGTCCGTGTGAACATCTGGTCCGGCGGGCAGCAACAGATGGTCCAGAACTTCCCTACCAGGGGATTTATGTCCTCCACCTCCGATCATCTGCACTTCGGACTGGGTAGCGACACCCTGGTTGATTCACTTTACATCCTCTGGCCCGGAATGCTTGAACAAAAGCTATATAATATAAAGGCGGACCAGACCCTGCTGCTGGATATTTCCAATGCTGGCGGGCTTATTCCACAGGAAGAAATCGAAGAAATCTCAGGCATCTTCAATAGTATCAGTGTACCCGGACTCGAATTCATACACCGGGAAAACGACTGGGAGGATCTGAACCGGGAGGCATTGATCCCCGCCAACCTGTCAGCCGAAGGGCCGGCCCTGGCTGTTGGCGATGTGAATGGTGACGGACTGGAGGACCTCTTTGTGGGCAGTGCAAGCGACCAGGTTTCCAAACTATTGATACAATCTCCGGGAGGAAGTTTCACTGCAGCTGCTGAACCTGTCCTGCTGAGTGACCGCTATACGGAAGATGTGGATGCTGCCTTTTTTGATGCCGATGGAGACGGGGATCAGGACCTCTATGTGGTGAGGGGTGGCAGCGAAGAATTTGCCGGCAGTCCAATCCTGGCCGATCGCCTTATGATCAACGACGGACAGGGCCACTTTGAACACAGTAGCCCGGGATCCATTCCCCTGCTTATGCAAAATGGTTCCTGCGTTCGGCCGGCAGATTTTGACGGGGACGGAGATATGGACCTCTTTCTTGGAACACGCTCCATCCCTGGTGCCTATGGCCTTAGTCCCGGTCAGTACATTTTTGAGAACGACGGTTCGGGCCTTTTTACTCCTGTCAATCCGGAAAGACTCGGGAAACTTTATAAAGCAGGGATGGTTACAGATGCCTGCTGGTTCGATCATGACCAGGATGGCGATCCCGACCTGGTGGTGGTGGGTGAGTGGATGAATGTTTCTCTCTTTATCAATGATAATGGATCCTTTACTGATAAAACAGAGGAAGCCGGACTGGGTGAAAGCTCCGGGTGGTGGAACTGCATAGGAGTGGCAGACCTGGATATGGACGGGGATATGGACCTGGTGGCCGGAAACCACGGACTGAACAGCATGCTGAAGGCTTCCGTGCAGGAACCTGTAGAACTCTGGGTAAATGATTTTGATAATAATGGCATTCCCGATCCCATTCTCTGCTCCTATTACAACGGGGCCAGCTATCCCATTGCCACTCTTGATGAGTTAAGAAGACAGATTATTGGCATTGAAAACAAATATCCGGCTTATGCCGATTATGGAGGACAAACAGTAAGAGATATTTTTGGGGAGGAAGTTATCAACAAATCCGTGCTGAAACGGGCTGTACTCCTTGAAAGCGCTGTATTCGTCAACAAGGGTCAGGGAGTGTACGAAAGCCTGCCCCTGCCCACCGAGGCACAGTTCTCCCCCATCAGGGATTTTGTGACTGGCGATTTCAACAGGGACGGGATCCCGGATCTCCTGCTGGCAGGGAACAACTACTATACCAGGCCTTCACTGGGCAGACAGGATGCTTCATATGGATGGTTACTACTGGGAAAAGGGGAGCTTGAATTTGAAATAATCTGGCCTGCAAAAAGCGGTTTTTTTATGGATGGCGATGCCAGGAAAATGCATCTTATTGGCATTGAGGATGAAGCAATCCTCCTTGCCCTGCCTAATAATGGCAATCTGCAACTATTTGAGCACCAATGACAGGTAAACAGGACTTTTGCGGCTATTTGGATTCTATCTAAATTGAAGGAAATCCCTCGAATTCTTTGAAAAAAACTCTATCATTGTTTTGGATTGTCTTACCCGGGCAATCTAACTGCTAAAACTAAGAATTAAATATAAACCAACTTGTATTCATTTTTAACCTTAAACTACTTCTATTATGCGTAGATCTACATTGTGGAAGAGCGGCGCTTTATCGTTGCTCCTCCTTGGCTTTGCGCTGAGTGTGTCTTTTGCTCAGCAAAGAACGGTTACAGGTAATGTAACTTCGGTGGAGCAAGGAGCGCTTCCTGGTGTTAACATTGTGGTCCAGGGAACCACACAGGGAGCCGTTACTGATGGAATGGGAAATTATTCTATCTCTATTCCAGGTGACGATGCCACCCTTGTTTTCTCTTTTATCGGTTACAGAACCCAGGCAGTGCCTGTAGGTAGCCAGACCTCAATTAATTTAACCTTGGAGGAAGACGTTACCTCACTCGACGAGATTGTGGTAACTGCTTATGCCACCCAGAAAAAGAAAGACCTGACAGGTGCTGTGGGTATCGTCAATACCGAAGAACTTACCCAGATGCCCCAGAGTAATGTAACCCAGGCTATGCAGGGTCGCGTGGCAGGTGTAACTGTTACACAGGACTCCAGGCCGGGACAGTCGGGTAAAGTGAGAATCAGGGGCTTTAGCTCCTTCACTGACAACTCACCACTTTATGTTGTGGATGGAGTGCCTACAAGCGATGTGGCCACCATCAACCCGGATGACATTGAATCCATGTCTGTACTGAAGGACGCTGGAGCGGCCTCCATCTACGGATCAAGGGCCTCTAACGGTGTTATTGTAATTACCACCAAAAAAGGTACTTCCTCAGGAATCAACGTAAACTTCAACATGTACGCAGGTATTCAGGATCCCGGATCAGGCCCGGATAACATGCTGACTACTGATGAGTTTGCCGACCTGCAATGGCTGGTATATGACAACGAAGGAATTACCGAGACCCATCCGGTTTATGGTCCTTCAACTGGTGATCCAACCATTCCCTCATGGGGTGCTGACACCAAGTGGTGGGACGAAATAATGCAAAGGAATGCTGTAATCCAGAACTATGATCTCTCTTTGTCGGGTGGAAACCAGAATTCAAAATTCTATGCCAGTTTGGGCTATTTCGACCAGGATGGTGTAGTTCTTTCTAACTGGTACAAGCGTTACAGCGGACGTTTTAACTCTGAATTCAATATCAAGGACAGGGTCACCATTGGTGAAAACATCAATGTGGTGCATCGTTCCGATCATGGTACAGATCGTAACGGTGATGAAGGTACGGCTGTTGCCATGGGTGTATATCGCACACAGCCTATTATTCCCGTTATTTGGGACGACGGTCCCTTTGCTGGCCTCTCCCATACCTTTGAAAATGGAGACTGGGGTGGAACAGGTATTGCCCCCCGACTGGGTAATGGTAGCAACTATGTTGCAGATCAGACCAGGGCTGAAGACAATACCTGGCAAAATCTCCGCGTATTTGGTAATGTATTTGCCGACGTGAAAATCATCGAAGGCCTGACTCTCAGGACCTCTTTCGGTGGATCCTATGGAAGTTCCTACTACAGGGGCTGGACAGGACAGACCTACGAAAATTCAGAGAATACTGCTACCTCTTCTTACCAAAACAATGCAGATTACGGTGGAGAGTGGACCTGGACAACTACCCTGACTTTCGCCAGGCAGATGGGAGAACACAATCTGCTGGCAGTAGCGGGATATGAGTCCGGAAAATATGGAATGGGCCGGAATGTGGGCGCTCAGAAAGCTGATTATTTCTCTGAAGCCCTCACTTACAGGACCGTTACCAATGGTGCTACCCTTGTGAATGGCTGGGGCGGTTACTGGACCCCCAGGACCCTGGTATCTCAGTTCTTAAGGGCTGACTACAATTTCCGCGACAAGTATTACTTAAGTGGTACTGTACGTAGGGATGGTTCCTCGGTATTCGGACCAGACACCCGTTACGGTGTATTCCCATCCGGATCAGCCGGTTGGAGAATCAGCGAAGAGTCCTTCCTGGCAGGTGCAGGATTTATCTCCGACCTGAAGATCAGGGGTGGATACGGAACCATGGGTAACCAGTTGCCTGTTGACCCGGCCAACCAATTCTATCTGTATGCCGGTGGTGCTGCCGACTCCTATTATGATATCAATGGAACAACCAACTCTTCACAACTTGGTTTCCGTCCTTCACGTATTGGTAACCCCGATGCACAGTGGGAGACAAACGTAACTGCAAACATAGGTTTTGATGCTGTTATGTTTAATCGCAAATTGGAACTGAATTTTGACTGGTATGTGAAAAACAGTAAGGATCTTCTCTATACTCCAGAACTTCCAGGTACAGCTGGGGATGCTGATGCACCAGCTATTAACATTGGAGAGATGCATAACACCGGGGTTGACGTCCAGTTGATTTACCACCAGACTTGGGGTGATTTCAGTTTTGAGGCAAATGCCACCATTACCACCTATAAGAACGAGATCGTTTCCATTGCTCCTGGATATGATTACTTCGACTCGGGCGGATCAAGGATTGGTCCTTTCAACCGGAACACCGTGGGTAATCCCTTGGGTCAGTTCTGGGGCTACAATGTGATGGGGATCTTCCAGAGCCAGGGTGAAGTTGACGGCGCAGCCACTCAGGATGGTGCGACTGCAGGAACCTTCCGTTATGAAGATATTGATATTTCAGGTACTATTGATCCTGACGACAGGATGTTTATCGGTAATCCGAATCCTGACTTCACTTATGGTCTGAACCTGTTTTTTGAATATATGAACTTTGATTTAACTGCCTTCTTCTACGGATCACAGGGTAATGAGATCTTTAACTATAACAAGTGGTGGCTTGATTTCTGGCCCTCTTTCCAGGGACAGAAGAGTACAGAGCTCCTCTATAACAGTTGGACGCCTACCAATACTGATGCTACAGTACCAATGGCTTCCAACCAATCCAATTTTTCAACCAACACGGTTTCCAACAGCTACTATGTAGAGGATGGATCCTTCTTTAGGCTGAAGAACCTGCAACTAGGGTATACCTTTGATAAGTCCGTTCTTGGCAATGTATTCGCCAATGCGAGAGTTTACCTGCAGGCTACCAATCTCTTCACCATTACAGGTTACAGCGGACTGGATCCAGAACTGGCCAGTTTCAATGATGATTTTATGGGTGTTGATGAAGGAAACCTTCCAGCTATCAGACAATACCTGATTGGTGTGAGCTTTGGATTTTAATGTTTAAGAGAAAAAATTCAACAGAGATATGAAAAAACTAAAATTTTTATCAGTATTTGCAGTGATCGCAGGACTTCTGCTAATGAACTCCTGTAGCGAAGAGTTTTTGGAGATCACTCCAAACGGATCATTGGATCAATCTGTACTGGCTACCTATGAAGGAGTCGATGCACTGGTTATTGGTGCCTATTCGCTGCTTGACGGAATCACCGGTGGGTTCGGCTGGGAATCAGCCACTTCCGGCTGGGTATACGGCAGTATCAGGGGCCTGGAAGCCAATAAAGGAACCGACTCCGGCGACCAGCCCGATATCAATCCTCTTCAGACTTATTCTGAAACCTCTACAAACCCTTACCTGAACATCAAATGGCGTGCGCTCTATGAGGGTATCTCCAGGTGTAACTCCACCATTCAGACTGCTGGCCTGGCGCTTACCGCCGGAACCATCGATGAGGGAGAGTATGACTCATTTGTAAAACAAGCCAGAGCGCTTCGTGGATGGTATCACTTTGAGGCATGGAGACTGTGGGCCGATATGTCGACCAATGTTTACGTTCCATATGTGGATGAGAATACGGATCAGTCCATACTGACCAATGATGTTGACATCAGGAGTATGATTATTGATGACCTGACAGCCGGAACCTCTCTGCCCGTGGATATGGATCAGGTAGGCCGTTTTAACCAGACCGTATGTCAGGTGTTCCTTGCCAAGGCCTATATGCAGATGTATGGCGATTATGGTTCAGCCCTGACTCTGCTAAATGCAGCTGCAAATGGTTCCAACCCTGCCGGTCAGGCTGCCGGACTTATGGCCAACTACGGAGATATTTTTGACATTGAGATGAGAAACGATATAGAGTCCATCTATACCGTTCAGTACTCTGTTAATGATGGCTCAGGTGGACGTAACGGTGGCTGGGGTGAAGTTCTGAACTTCCCTTACAAGTCCGGTACATCCCCGGGTGGTTGCTGCGGATTCTTTAATCCCACACAGGATTTTGTGAATTCTTTCCGTACCGATGCCAGTGGTCTTCCCTTCCTAGACAATAGCTATAACGATGTGAAGGTAACCAATGACCAGGGTCTTGCTCCGGCCGATGCCTATACCGAATTTGGAGGTCAGTTAGACCCACGTGTTGACTGGTCCGTAGGACGCCGTGGTATTCCTTACCTGGATTGGGGCGATCATACAGGATCGGATTGGATCAGGGACCAGACTTATTCCGGACCCTACAGCCCGAAAAAGCAGGTATATAAGCAATCACAGGAAGGTACCTACACAGAAGTTGGAAACTGGACCTCTGGTTATACTGCCAATGGATATCGCATGATTCGCTACGCAGATGTTCTTCTTCTGAAAGCCGAATGTGAAGCCATGACCGGTGGTGATGACCTTGGATTTGGAGAAGTAAACCTGCTTCGTGCAAGGGCTGCAGCCAGCTTTGTATACGAAGCTGACGGAACCACTCCTGCTGCCAACTACGTGGTCAGTGAGTATACCACTCCTTTTGGCAGTGGTGCTGAAGCCATGGTTGCCATCAAGTTTGAAAGAAAGCTCGAGCTTGGCCAGGAAGGTCACAGATATTATGACCTGCAGCGCTGGGGAGATGTTCAGACCGAACTCAACCGCATCCTTGCCTATGAAAAGACCATGGAATGGGGTAACGCTCTCTATGGTCCAGCTACTGTTGGTGCAGAAGATGTAAACTTCCCGGTTCCTCAGCGTCAGATTGACCTGAGTAACGGTAACCTGATGCAAAACAGGTAATCACCAACTTTATAAAGATTTAAAAAGAGGCTGCCCGGTGGGCAGCCTCTTTTTTTTTTGTTTCTTTGATCTCTGATAAAATCCATAGCACAAAGCTTATATGAATAAATTACTGCCCCTTTTCCTTTTGATTATCCTGGTCTCATGCAAGGACAAAAACAGGTTTGAACTACTTGATTCAGATCATACCGGGATCACCTTTATGAATGCGGTTGATGAATCTGACAGCATGAATGTGATCAATTTTGAGTATATCTATAATGGCGCGGGAGTAGGTATTGTTGACCTTAATAATGATGGCTGGCAGGATATTATTTTTGCAGGGAACATGGTAGCTCCCAGGGTATACATCAACGAGGGCAAATTCAAATTCAAAGATATCTCCTCAAACTTTAAAGGACTGGATGATGGAAAGTGGTACAGTGGTGTGACTCACGTGGATATCAATGATGACGGCTGGCAGGACATCTACTTTACCTGTACTGCCTATGATGATTCAATTAAAAGGAAGAACAAATTCTATATCAGTCAGGGTTTGAATGCCAGTGGCGAACCGGAGTTTGAAGAGATGGCCGAAGCCTGTGGACTGGCAGATGACAGTTATTCGGTACATGCAGCATTTTTCGATTATGACAGGGACGGGGATCTGGATGTCTACCTCCTGAATAATTTTGTTAATGAAAGGTTATCTGCCAGCTACAGGGAGAAAATTGTGGATGGGACCGCAGCCAGCAACGACGACCTGTACAGGAACAACGGGGACGGGACTTTCAGCAATGTGACCATTGATGCCGGAATTGTCTATGAGGGCTTCGGGCTGGGAATTGCACTTGGAGATGTAAACAAGGACGGATATCCTGATTTGTATATTTCCAACGACTATGTAAGCAATGACCTTTTATATATCAACCAGGGGGACGGTACCTTTAAGAATGAAATTGCCACCTACCTCTCCTACCAGACCAAGTCTTCCATGGGCAATGATATGGCCGATATCAATAACGATGGTAATCCGGATATATATACCATGGACATGCTGCCTGAATATTACTACAAGAAGAAACAAACCATCAATGGCTTCGGTTATATCTATTATATCAATGATGAAAAATACGGATATGAGCACCAGTTCCTCAGGAATATGATGCACCTGCATAATGGCTTCATCGATGGTGAGATGCTTCCCTACAGTGAAGTGGGCCAGATCATGGGTATTTACCAGTCGGAATGGAGCTGGTCTCCCCTCTTTGCTGATTTTGACAACGACGGGGATAAGGACCTGGTAATAGCCAACGGCTACCCCCGGGACATGACCGATAAGGACTGGACCCGCTATAAAGCCAAGGTATATGGTTCTGTTGCCTCTGACCGCCACGTAATCGACAGGCTCCCGTCGGTAAAAGCCCATAACTACGCTTATGAGAACAGCGGTCCCTACCTATTTACAGACAAATCGAAGGAGTGGTTCAACAAAGAGCCATCATATTCCTATGGAGCTGCTTTTGTGGATCTTGATAATGACGGGGATCTGGATTATGTGACCAACAACCTGAATGACGAAGCATTTATTTACAGGAACAGCACCGTGGACCGGGAAGGTGACAGGGCCAATTATATTCGTCTCCGCCTGAAGGGCAAGGGAAAAAACAGTGCTGCATTTGGAGCAAAAATAGAACTCTGGTGTGGAGAGCAATACCAGTTCCATGAGCATTTTCTGTCCAGGGGATATATCTCCTCTGTGGACCCCGTGAGCCACTTTGGCCTCTCTGCAGCTAAACTTATTGACTCCATAAAGATTACCTGGCCGGGAAGCCAGGAGGTCACCATCCTGAAGGATGTTAAGGCCAATCAGGTGCTGGAAATAGATGAAAACGATGCCGGCATCCTCGAGGCTGAAAATGCCCGCAACGCTTATCCCTCCTATTTGTTTTACAGAGTGAGTGGAGCGGTGGACTACAGGCATATGCAGGAGGATTTTGTGGATTACTATTTCTATCAAACTATCCTGCCCCACAAATTCTCCCAGATAGGTCCCCGCATTCAAAAGGGAGACCTGGATGGAGATGGCCTGGCCGATCTTATCATTGGGGCAACAAATATCAATCCCACCAAAGTATACCTGCGCCGGGGAGAAGGCTTTACTCAAACTGCTCTGGAGGGCCTGACCAATGTGAAAGAATGCTCCGAATCGGATTTAGCCATTATTGATGTTGACGGTGACCAGGACATGGATATTGTGGCCCTTGCAGGAGGATATGAAAAGCTTGACGGGGCTTATACCCATTATCTATACGAAAATGAGGGAGGTCATTTTGTAAGAAAAGAACTCCCCCTGCCCTCCTTCCCTGCTTCGGTGGTTCGTCCCCTTGATTTTGATCATGACGGGGATATGGATCTGTTTATAGGTTCCAGGATTAAAGTAGGCGAGTTCCCTCTTGCAGAAGACTCCTGGATCCTTATCAATGTAGATGGAAGTTATCTGGCTGAAAATGCACTGAATTACCAGCTTGGGATGGTTACAGATGCCATATGGAGTGATTATGACGGAGACGGCTGGGAAGACCTTCTTGTTACCAGGGAATGGAACTCCGTATCCTTTATGAAGAACATGGAGGGTAAAAGTCTCCAAAGCCAGGATATCCCGGAATTAGAATCCTTACATGGTTCATGGTTTTCCATCAACGCTGGCGATTTTGACCTGGACGGGGATCCCGATTACATCCTGGGCAACCTGGGTGATAATCACCGGTTTACGGTAAGTGAGCAGTATCCGTTGAGATTATATGCCTTAGACCTTGATATGAACGGCAGCCTGGATCCCATATCCACGGGATACTGGAAGGACCAGCATGATGTTATGACCGAATACCCCATCAATTACATGGACGAACTGGCCGGACAATCCAACTTCTTTATAAAAAGATTTGAGGGAGGCTATACACCCTTCTCCTATACAAGCTTCGAAAATATGTTCGACACCACCACCCTGAACAGAGTTGAACATAAATTCTATACCCATAGCACATCAAACTATATCTTATGGAATGATGAAAGCGGACTCAGATGGGAAAAATTACCTGTTGAAGCCCAGCTATCGCCTGTTAAAAAGAGCATCATTGAAGATTTTAACCAGGATGGCTACCCGGACGTGTTGCTGGCCGGAAACGACCATACCTATGATATTGGCACCGGCTATTATGATGCCAGCAAAGGCCTTGTGCTTTTAAGCAGTGAGGGGAATCCCTTGAAGGAATTGCTTCCTCCTTCAGAAAGTGGAATCGTGCTAAATGGAATGGTGGAATCCTTGCTTTACATGGAAGGTGAGCATGCACTTATCGTTGCCGGCATCAACCGCGACAGTGTAGTTACTTATTCCTTAAACAGGTAGGTGCAAATTTCCAGGGATTATTATTACAAGCCTCACTGCCATTGGCCTATTATTCTTTTTCATCAACCAGTGCCCTGGTAAAGGCCTCTGTACCCACATAACGGGAATTATAAGTTTCCATATACTGGCGGTGCTCGGGATCCGAAGGATAGACTTCATCCGCTCCATAGGGATAGCGGCTCATGCCATGAAATGGCAGGGGTTCAACCGTTTGTCCATGGGCCGTATTCAGATCACCATCCTTGACCCAGCCCACGCTGTGCACCAGGAAGTCCCTGGTCCATCCTTCTGGAAGTTCGGGCAGCGAAGAGGCATCAAATTCTATGGTGGTCTCATCGCCCGCGTTTTTAATCACATACATATCATCGGGCTCCAGCAGAAGGGGAAGTACATCTCCAAAGCGGGTATAATTCCCGATCAGATCGCGCCAGACGGGCCCGGTGCTTACCGTGCCGTAATCGAACCAGTGGGGACCATAACGTCCACCCTTACGGAAGGGTCTTGAGAAGCCCCGGTAGTGCAGATCCGCAGCGCTAGGCTCCAGGGTAACTGCCCGGACCGGCAAATCGGGATCGCCCTGTGAAAAGAAAATCTGATCCCAGTGGACCTGCATATTGGTAAGGATGCGGATACGTGGATCGGACCCCGAAACTAAGCCGCTCAGATCAGCCACAATCATCTTATCCTTGCCCATGGGGAATCCCAGATTGTCCACAATGACTTCCCATCTTCCCTCTTCGTTAAGCGCTTCAATCACCGGAGGGACCATAGTGAGCTCATCCGACTGGGATATGGAGGCATTGATACTGGCATCGGTGGGGAAGATCCATCCGTAGAGATAGAGGAAGAGCTTTTCATCCACATGTATATGGCCGGGATCAATGGTGATTTCAGACATCTCGGTAAGACCCTGGTATTTCCCCTGTTTCAGATAGGGTGTATATTGATTATCCCTTTCGGCAATTATCGGCAGGAGATCTGTACCGTACTGGTCCTTTACAGAAACAGGCAGGTGTTTCTCTTCCACCTGGTAGAGTCTGTATCCCGAGAGCGATGGTGGCCCCATCCGCTCATCCACATAGATATCCACCTTATCGGGATGGTCAACTACCACCAGTCCGATCTTATCCATATAGAGAGTCTCCCAGAGCTCACCTGTAATCCGAAGGGTATATCTGTTATCCTTCATCTTCATTTGCCCGCCAGGAATCTTAATATAGTCCACCGAGGCATCTGAAGGAGCGTATGTGCTGTTTTCACCCATAATGCCAAGGGGCATGCCCAGGGCACTCTTCCACATGATATCCTTCACAAAAGCATACTCCTCCCCATTCCAGGTATAGAGGAAGGGGCAGGATCCTTTCAGCTGCTGCTCCTCAATCAGGTCCTGGTTGGTGGCAGGGAAGAACATATTCTGGGGAACTCCATTGGTCCAAAGGATCCGGATCACCTCTGCCTTTTCCCGCAATCCCAGGCCAAAATGGATATCTGGGCCCGTAACCACCTGGGATTGATAGAGACTTCCTGCCCGGACCTCCACCTTGGCTCCGATTCCATAATAGTTATTCTTGGCACTCCCTGCCCGTAAGCCTACCAGTTTCATCTTAATGAAGTGGTTGTTATTTCCGCCATCATTGCGGAACAGGCGAATGCTTCCATCAATTCCTGTAATCCCCAGGTCCAGGTCCCCGTCATTGTTATAGTCAAAGGTGGTAATCCTGCTTCCTGTCTTCAGATCCTCTGGCAGGATGCCCGGAGAAAGCCAGAGCTTCCCGCTACCATCGCTGTGATACAGTATAACCCCATGCTCATCACTCCGGGTGGATTCACCCACCACCAGCAGGTCGAGATAACCATCGTTATCAAAATCAAACAGTTCTGCATCGGACACGCTTACATTCTTCAAGCTTTCAGTGACATCATCCGAAATAAGGTCCTCGCTGAAGGTCCCATCTCCAAGGTTCAGGTACATGCCCGAGGCACCTGCTTCAGAGGAAGCCAGGAATAGATCCAGAAATCCATCGTTGTTATAATCTCCAACGCTTACCGCTGAGGCACCCTTTATCTCAGGCAGGCCTGCTTCCCGGGTAATATCCCTGAAGAACCCCTGTCTCTGGTTGGAATAGAGCCTGTTGGAACCATCCCGATTGATGACCACCAGGTCGATATCCCCGTCCTCGTCAAAATCTCCAAAAGCGGCATCCCTGGTCAGCTCATCTCCACCGGCCAGGCCTGACTTTGCTCCCTGCTCCAGGAACGTACCATCCATATTGTTCCTGTACAGCAGGTTGGCTCCATTCCTGCCGACAAAAATATCCAGGTCACCATCGTGATCATAATCAAAAAAGAGCGCCCCTGTCCCGGGTGCAGCATCACCCACCCCTGCCTGGCTGCTAAGATCTGTGAAGCTCTCTTCACCGGAGCTCCGGTATAGAATATTGGCCCCTTCCATGACTACATAAATATCCAGGAAGCCATCATTATCATAATCTGCAAAACGAACGGCAGTCTCCTCACCCTGGTGAGTAATCCCGGATTCCACAGCAACATCCTTAAAGGCTCCCCATTCATTCTTAAACAGGTAATGCTTGTATGCTCCTGTGGCAGGATCATAGCGTCCTGCATAAAGATCCACATCGCCATCCCCGTTGTAATCACATGCTTCCAGGTGGGTAGCGCCCTGCTTTTCTTCTGCTCCGGAAGCACTGCTGTTCAGTAAAAACTCAAGTCCAGAAGTGGCCGTAATATCCGTAAACTTAATGGCCGCCAGCATCTCCTCCCAATCTGCTGCCTGGAAACCCATCTGAGTCTGATCAAAGGTAATGACCGGAGAACCCACCAGGGCCCCTCCCGGTCCTTTCAGATCCATCATTCCCGCCTGGTACGGCGTGGTTACCTTCATATAGTTGTGGAAAATCATAAAGGAGACAGAAGATTTATCCATATCCTGCATTCGAAGGGCAGAGAGGGCCTGGTCATAATATTCTACCGCCTCCCTGGGAAACTCTGGAAAAACCTGTTGTACCTCCTCCAGTTTTGCCAGGGCCTCATCCGCTTCTCCTCCGGCAATCAGTATCTCAAGCAGATTCAGACGCGGAACAATGTTTCCCGGTACTTTTTCTGCCAGTTCCCTGGTATAGAAAAGACGTTTTTCAAGTGCCTCCTCTCCCGGCATGGAAGCGTATAATTCAGTTAAATTATAAAGCGACTTTACATGCCCGGGGGAGAATTCCATTATCTTTTCAAGCTCCTCCACAGCCTTGTCAGATTCACCGCTCATCTCATATACTTTGGCAAGGATCAGCCTGACATCGGGATCTTCGGCTTGCATCCGGATGGCTTTCTGAAGCCATTCTTCTGCCTTATCAAAGGAGCCCATCCGTAGATAAACAATGCCCAGGTTTGCATAAGCCATCACTTCGTCGTCATCCAGATCAATGATCTTCAGAAACTCAGCTTCGGCCTCCTCCAGTTTGTTTTCTTCAAGATAGGCCAGCCCCAGTGTTTTTGCCGAAATCATCTCTTCGGCCCGCTCAGCATCGCTTCCCTTATTTTGTCTGCAGCCCTGTCCGGGGAATAATAACAGTCCGGCAAGCAAAATTATTATGCTTCTGTATCTCATGATTCTCCTCCATTGAACACGCCACACAAGATACAAAAAACATGCTACTTCAGTCCCATGAATTTCCTAACTTTGGTATATGAAAAAGAGCCTGAAACGTCGTGATTTCCTTGGCCGCGCTGCTGTAGCAGGTCTTGCAACTGCCTCACTGGCAGCATGTACAAGCAGAGAAAACCCGTCCACCGAAGCACCTGCATCTTCCGTACGGGAGGAGAATAATTTCAGCGAAGAACTGGCTCTTAACCGCCAGATGCCACGGGACCTGGTAATGAAGATGCTTGATCAAAAGGTGGATCAATATATGCAGGTGTCACACCACTGTGCCCAGAGCAGTTTTATGGCATTGAAAGAGCAATTCGGGCTCGATGGGGAACAGGTCATTAAAGCACTGACACCCATGCCCGGCATTGCGGAACGGGGAGAAACCTGCGGGGCAGTCACCGGTCCCCTGATGGCCATGGGGATGATCTATGGCCGTGATATCCACCACCTGGATAACTGGGAAGCCTACCAGGCATCGCTCATACCCACCGGCAAGTTCTGTGAAAAGTTTGAGAAGGAATTTGGCACCACACTGTGCAGCGAGGTCCAGAAGGTCAAGTTCGGGCGTTGTTTTCGTCTCACAGATCCGGGAGAGCTAGAGGATTTCCAGAATGCCGGCGCCACCGAACACTGCAGCGAAGTAGTAAAAAGTGCCGTGCATATGGCCGCTGAGATTATTCTGGAGGATGAAACACTAAGTTGAACCGCCTGATCTGGCAAATTTAATGAGAAAGCTTAGATCGTCCATGTCGGCCTGTTTAAGTGCATGAAAGTATTTTTTTCTGGCTTCACCAATATTATTGAGATCCTGTCCCCCCCATGTGAAAACTGGCTGATTCAGGACCTGTGAAACAAGAATATCACCACATATTCTTGAATGCCTTCCATTTCCATTTGGAAATGGGTGTATCGACACCATTCTGAACTTATATCTGATCGCTATTTCATCCTCAGTATATACTTGATTATCAATCCAATATTTGCAATCACCAATTAATTTATTCAATTCTTGTTCTATCAAGTACTTGTCAACACCAATATTCTTATTAGTTACCCGAAACGAACCCGCCCAGGACCAGACCTCTGAAAACATCTTTTTGTGAAGTTCTTTGATAAAATATATGGACAATATCTCATCGGCATTGTGTTTAACCTTAAAGCTCCACTCAATGGCTTCTAAGATATTCGCCTGCTCAAATTCATCCAACTCGCTCCTGGTAGAAATTGTCCTGACCAACAACTCTTCTTTCTCCTCCTCATCTAAGGGAGTCTGGCCCAAATTATATTGAAAATCTAATCCCATAACATCTTAGGCACCTTCTCTTTGATTTCCCATGCCTTCATATCAATGGCCCGCTTTAGTTTCTCATCCGATACTTTCTGATCTTCAAGGCTCATGTGTATTGATGCCCTGTCTACAATCATCTCAGCGATCTCAAAGGCTCTTTTTTCAATCATTCCCTGAAGCGTTTGCTCCACGGGGATAAAACCGTACACAAATTTCATATTCAATGCGGCAGCAACCTGTCTTAATACTTTGAGGGAAACTGTGCCATACTTTTCTCTCTCCTCAATTTCTTTTACGCTCTGAGCTGTAATAGACAATCTATCCCCAAGTTGTCTTAATGACATATTGATGGCATACCGAATGGCATAGATCCATCCGCTGGATGGAGGGACCACATCAGCAGCATTCTGAAAATTAACCATCTTATCGTCAAGCTGATTTCTTACGATTGTTCGCTTATCCATAAGGCTATATCCTTAATTTATAATATCAAATATAATATTATACCCTGATAAGAACAAATATATTTTAAGGTTATAGCCTTATTTAGATTCTTTCTCCTTCTTTCCGAATTTGGGATCGATCTTAAGGAAGGGGATCAGGATGAAGCTGGGGATGGTGCAGATCATTACCCAGATAAAGAAGTGCTGGTAACCGATCAGCTCCTGCAGCCAGCCCGAAACCATCCCCGGGATCATCATACCCAGAGCCATAAATCCTGTTGTCAGGGCAAAATGGGCTGTTTTGTGTTTACCTTCCGATACATAGATCATGTAGAGCATATAGGCAGTAAAGCCAAAACCATATCCGAATTGCTCCACAGCCACTGATCCGGCTATCACCCAAAGGGAGGAGGGCATTATATAGGAAAGGAACACATATACCAGGTTGGGCAGGTTCATGGCTATCACCATCCACCATAGCCAGTATTTCAGTCCCCGGCGCGATGCAGCGATCCCCCCGATAATTCCCCCGATGGACAGAGCAATAATACCTATTGTTCCGTAGATTAATCCCAGGTCGCCCGTGGTAAGCCCCAGTCCGTTTGCCTCTTTTGAGTCCAGCAGGAAGGGAGAGGCCAGTTTGACCAGCTGTGATTCACCCAGGCGGTAAACCAGCAGGAATAAGATAATCACACCAATGTTCTTTTTCCTGAAAAAATCCGCAAAGGTGGTCAGGAACTCCTTAATAAATCCACCCTCGGCAGACCGGTTTGAGACATCCTCTGCCGGCCGGGGAAGGGCAAAGCGGTGGTAAATATGGAAGCCAGCAAACAGAAGGGCCACAACTATAAATACCATGGTCCATGCAAAACGGATATTTCCACTCAGGCCGGTAAAGGAGGCCGACGTGGCTTTTGTCAATTTGGGATCCAGCTTAAATACGGCAAATGCCGGTACGTCCCAGTTCTCTTCATTGAATTCATAGCGGTAGCTTCGTGCAAGGGCAATACTCTTATCGCCTTTATCGAAGCTGAAATTCAAAACAATATTTTCCCCTTCTTCCGGCCTGGTGCTGAGCCGGAACCAGGTATACCCCACATTCCCTGCAGGCTTTGATCCGGGTGCTTCTCCAGGAGCTCCTCCTGATCCTTCTTCAAGTTCATAGAATCCGTGCGCACTATTCCATTCATCCACCGCAAACACCAGGCTGTTAGCTTCCGATTCTGTGGTATTGGCGGTACCAATCCGGATCTCCTCCGCGCTGATAAAATAGGTCCCGTCCTCTTCCGGAATAAAGCTAAGCTCCTGCGGGTTGAAGGTTGCAGCAGTCACTTCCTCCACTGCCATCACATTTACTTCCACCGGCGGGAGCCCGGTTTTTGCCTCAAAGTACCCGGCAAGGATCACCAGCAGGCCCTGGCCGGTTAGCATGGCCAGGCGATAAAAGGTAGAGCGGATCCCCACAAAAAAAGCCTGATCACCTTTGGAAAGACCCAGCATATAGAAGCCATCAGCTGCAATATCGTGGGTGGCCGAACTAAAGGCCAGCAACCAGAAAAATGCCAGGGTGAACTGGAAGAAGCGGTCCACCGGGATGGTAAATGCCACACCGGCCAGTCCCGCCCCGATAAAAAGCTGCATGATCAGGATCCAGAAACGCTTCGTACGAAGAATATCCACCACAGGTCCCCACAGGGGTTTGAGCACCCAGGGAAGATATAACCAGCTGGTATAGAGCGCAATTTCTGTATTTGAAATGCCCATGCGTTTATAGAATATAACCGACAGGGTCATCACCATAACATAGGGAATGCCTTCCGCAAAATAGAGGGATGGCACCCATAACCAGGGACTGGAATGTCTTGTCTTTCCTTTCGAAACGGAGTCTGTTTTACTCATATCGTTTTTCTATGGTGGCATCAATAAAATAGTGATTAAGTATCTCTGTATGCTTATATCCCCTGCTGGCCATCACAGCTGCACCAATCTGGCAGAGCCCCACACCATGTCCCCAGCCGGCTCCCCTTAAAAGGAAAAATCCGGGAACTCCATTGTTAACTTCTTCTTTTCGGACAATGAAAGCAGAGCTGTAGAGGTGCGAACTACTGAGCCAGCGCCTGATCTCCAACTCCTTCCCAACGATCAATGTCTTCTTAGTGCCTATGATTTTTAACCTTACCAGGCGACCCGACTCGCCCCGTTCTACCGGAAGCAGGTCCAGAATCTGACCAAAATCCATGCCTGACTTTTCCCTGACCAGAGAAGAGATTTCCTCTTGACTGTAACGCACTTCCCAGCGGAAAAAATCACTTGAGCTCTGATCGTAATCGTTCAGAACCTGTCTTAGCAGGGCTGCGTCATTTGTATTACAGAAAGCCTCCGGCGAAGCCCTGATAAATCTCACAGCTTTCTCTTCAAGCTTAAGATCCCCGCTTTGAATACCGGCAGAAAGCGGATTGTCCTCCACCCTTTTCAGGTAGGGATGGATCACAGGTTCCCAGTTGTGCTGGAATTCCTCCACCACTCCGCCACAGCACTTGGAGAAACGGGCGTCACAGATCATGCCATCGTATGCAAGTACTTCTCCGGCTGTTTCATTGATCGCTCTGACCACTTCCGGATTATGGGAACGGGTGGTTCCCTGGTAGCGCTGACAGTGATCATCGGCACAAACGTGGAAGAGATCGTGATCTTCCCGGTCGTACCAGCGAATATATTCTTCCTCAGAGCTATGCTCCAGTTCATAGCTTTCCCCTGAACCTGCCAGAGCATCCTGTTTCTGAATCTGGGCCAGAAGCCAGCTTCGGGAGATAATGGTATGGGCCCTGAGCAGTGCCGGGGAACTATCCCCGCGCATTTCCGATGAGATCACCGAGATCAGGTAATCTTCCACTGAAATCACATTGACCACCTGGATCTCTCCATCGGATAGTATCAGCTTCAGAGCGCCCTGGAACTCCTGTTCCTCTTTTTGCTCCCAGTGGAAGCCGATGCCTATAAGTACATCCTGCAATATGAAGCGTCCGGCTTCAATTTCAAGCGGCTCCAGGAATAAAGGCTCAACGGAACTTATTTTGTCATCCCCGCACAGGATGGAAATGGCTCCACCGGCCAGCTTCGCCTCTGCCTCTCCGGTCAGAACCAGGTCCTTCTCCCAGATCCGGAAGTTCCCGTTCAGCCTGAAGCGGATCTTTTCCGCCTTCATTATTCCCACCTCTATCCGGGGAGCACTTTTATGGATCATAGCTACAACTTAAGTTTTATATATGCATTCATCCGCTCAAAATTCACTTCAGAAAATGTGACCTGGGAGAAGATATCCTTGATATCTTCCCCGGAGATCTTGTGAAAATCCTTCTCCAGAGGCGTGATTAATGCGCCACCCATATCAACAGAGGCCGGACTTAAAAGGATGTTAAGGTCTCCCTCCTCGAAATATTGCCAGGGGCGGTGTTTGTCGCGTGGAAATAGCAATACCTGCCATCCCCTATCGTAGTAGGATAGCATATTGATCATGGGCTCGGCCCCATTCTGCACATCCCTGATCAATTGAAAAGCAATGGCTGCCACTTCCTCCAGCCGTTCTGCGGAATCCGATTCAAGAATATAAAACCTGCGCAGGCCATCATCCACGGCACTTAGCCTTAAACCCCTTTCGCCGACAAGCAGCTTTCCATACTTTGCTTTCAATGTTTCAAGCTGCTCTTCAATGGGCATAAAACCCCTGTTGCCTGCCTGGAAATGCATATGATCGGGTGCAGAGGCCCCACAGTTGGGTGCATTATAAAAGAGAGCCAGGTCTGGCAGTGCCCTGCTCAGTTCCAGGAAATGACTGAATTCCGGTTCAATCACCTGGGGGGTATGATCCGCCCTGGCAATGGTGAAATGTTCCCTGAATATGGGAAAGGGATTGCAAAGGATCTCGTAATGATCGCCAAACCAGACATTCTTCTCCTCCGGCGGGCGATGCCCGGCACAGAGAAAGCAGGCTCTTTTCTCAATGGAAACTTTATCCACCTTTGCTGCCGATGATACAATCCGTTTGGGATTGCACTGCACCTTGATGGAAAAGCCATCAAAATCAATCTGCTTTATCTTCGCCTCTTCAAGTTTTTTCCAGTTGGCTCCCAGAAGGGGCCAGCTGCCAAGCTGATCCTTAAACAGTGCGTCTGCTTTATCCTGCATGCTCATCCCCGCTCACGATTCAGTTTGATCCTTGCACTTAACTCGAAGGTCCGCAGACGGTCCTTATAGGTATTGTGCTTGTTCTGTGCTTCAACCGAGAGGGAGGCATCTGAGTTTTCCTCCCACCTGCGGCAGAGATAAACAGCATTGTAGATCCTGCCGATCTGGTAGTGTCTGCTGATGGCCAGGCCTACTCCATAATCTTCGCCATAGCTCACATTGGGCACATTGATCTTCCTGAGTACGGGAGTGTAAAATGCCCTGGGCGCTCCAAGACCATTGATGCGTAAAGCATTGTTCCTCCCGTTTTCGGGGGTCCACTCCTTATGATCCACAAGACCCGGGGGTATCTCTTCCAGTTTAAAATTTGTCATCTGGTAGGATCCCACCACCATGGCACACTGTTGTTCATAAAAGGCCTCTACCATTTGTTTCAGGGTATCCCCGTCCTTGTAAAGATCATCACTGTCCAGCTGGACAGCAAACTTACCGCACAGGGGATGATGAACCCCCACGTTCCAGCAACCCCCGATTCCCAGGTCGTGCCTTTCAGGGATCACATGGATCAGCCTGTCATACTTTGTGGCCAGTTCCCTTACAATGGTGGTGGTCCTGTCGGTGGAGTGATTGTCCACCAGGATCAGGTTAAAATCAAAGTCAGTTTCCTGGAGCATCACCGATTCAATGGCATCGGCCACGGTCTTCTCCCTGTTCAGTACCGGGATAATAACTGAAGCTTCCACAGGAAACTCATCTTCAGTGAAGCTGATGGGATCAAACACTGGCTCCAGAAATCCACCAATATCCTTAAGATGTTCGGTGGCAGCCCTCTCCATCTCCACCTGGACCTCCCTGTTCTTAGGGTCCACATAGTCGAACATCTTTTTCCCTGAAACCCTTGTATCAAGAGGCTCAATAGCATAGAGGTATTCCGGGATCCTAAGGGGCAATCCTGACAGGCTCATCCTGAGGCGCAGCTGGTATAAGCCGGCAAACTCCAGTGATTCACCCAGGGCCCCTGCCGCCTGCATCAGTACCTGGCTATCCAGAAAAAGCAGGGGGCCAAATTCGAAGTCGTCACGAAGGCTTCCTGTTTGATAATCGATCAGGGGATGGGCCATGAGCTTCCCGTCGATCCGGTCAAAATAATCGGAATATAACATTGTTGCCCCGGTTCCGGAGGCAAGCTCCAGGTATCGCTCCAGGGAAAACATTCCAAGTTCTATCCTTACTTCGCGGGTAATCACCAGGGCATAGGCTGCTCCATTGGAATGGTCTGCAATTTTCCTGATGGTATCAGTACTGAAATTGCCATCGGTCCTGATAAATCCACACCCTTCAGCTAACGTTTCGGGCTGCTCTTTTCCTAAAAGATATACTCTGTTAACAAGCTCGCTGGCACTTAGCTCTGCCACGGTCTCATCCCATAATCCGGGTGTATTATTACTAATAAAACAATTGATTTTATTCATCATCTTTCTTATTCAATAAATAGTTTATGGTCCGCAACATAATCTCATCTCTCATCTCCTGGTTCACCACACACTCAAATGGAAATCCCAGGGCTACCACGCCATAGTCACCCCTGAAAGCCACACCGGCACTCATATTGTTTTCCGAATACCTCAGCAGGGTAATGGCCGTGGAATCCACGGGTTCCAGGGCATCGGCACCTTCAACCGTATAAAGAACAGGATCGGTCCCGGTGTTAAAACGGAAGACCTGGTCCATAGAGGCAAATTCACTGTCCATACTGTAAAACTGACCCAGCCGTGAAGCATTGCCGGTTCTCCATTTGAACTTCAACAGGGAACCCACCTGCTCATCCTGCTGGTGAAAATGCATATCCGATGCAATATGTGCCCCGCTTACAAACAGCTTTCCTCCACCAAGCAAATAGGCCTCCAGCACATTCAGGATGTTTTCGGTCCAGACCTGGTAGTAACATACCGAATCATTTTTGGGCATGTAGGTGGAGCGCTCCTCCCCTGTCAGGTAATCCACCAGGCTGAAGGATGAAAGATCCACTGAATAATCCATAAGTGCTTCGTCACTGATCGAAACAAAAGAATATCCTGCATTTCGTATGGAAAGTCCGTGAACATAAGAAAAATCGAAACTGTTTCCGGGAATCACCCGGGCTTCCATATCTGCATAGGAGGCGCCATGTCCGGGTGAATCATCATCCAGCCAGGGAGAGTCCTTACGAAAATCAAACTGGTCTCCAACGGTATGAAGATCCACCCCGTAGGGAACACCCTGGTCCACCATATTCATAAAACCCGCATGCTGAACATCATTAAACCAGGCCGGACCACTGGTCCGGTCAAAAGCATTGATAATCGCAATAGTTCCTGATGATTCACTGGTTCTGCACACAGATAACACTTCCGACGGGAAACTCTCCCCCCCCTGGTTCACGGCACATACCTTGAAGGAGTAGATGCTATCGGGCTGAACCTGGTCGAGCACATAATAGGGTGTACTAACCGGGGTGCCATTGTCATAGCCACCCCCGTTGATACGGGTATAGACCATGTAACTTTCAGCTTCGGCTGTGGGCTCCAGTGGATCACTTACCGCCTTCCAGTTCAATTCAATGCTTCCTTCCCCGCTTATCCCGGTCCTGAAATTATCAACTGGCAGGGGTTGTACTATGTAAGGAGTACCGTACTGGATATTCAGAAACCTGAGGATTCCCTTATAGATCGAACGGCTCACATGAAAGCGGAACATGGGCTCCAGGCCAAATCGCATATCAATAAAGTTCTGATGGGAGAAGAGCTCCAGCAGCATGGTGGGTACATTGGGGCGGAATGCCTCACTATAGCCCTTGTCCCACATTCCCCTGCGGGTCCATGCCGGATCATAGGATGCTCTCAGGTCCTCAACAATCTGCGACTGGACCAGGTCTGTCAGGTCGCGTGAAGCCATTTTTGACAATCCTCCCGGAAAGACACCCCTGTCATAGGCGGTGCTGTAGATACCAAGGGTCCCGATTACCGTATCGTTATCGGTAACTCCGGCATCCGTATGAAAGGCGAAAGAAAGATCCACCGGTATTCCCAGGCCTTTGGCCTTTCTATTGGCAGATGGACCTGAAGGAGCTCCCATCAGGTAGTTAACCCATTCGCCCCGGCTCTGATAATCATCATTGTAATCGTTGGATTCATTCAGTTTCCATACCAGGGTATCGGGCATGCCGGCATACTGCAGATAGTAGCGGGCACCCTCCTGGTATCGGGGGCGCTTACTTGTAAATCCGTTCCTCGCAATGTTCCCCACTCCCCCTCCGAATCTGACCGCATCGGCTGTAATTTTCGTACCCCGTTTGGATCCCTTATTGATTAAAACCACCTTGCCATGCGCCATATTGAGCCCTTGAGCAAAGCTGAATTTTCCAAGATAGATCCAGGTAGCTCCCCCCATCTGCTGGTTGATGCTGAATTCGGTGACTCCTCCCATATGATATACCCGGTACAGAGCATCCGTAGCATTTTCGGAAGAAGCATGATAGGAGATATAGACGGCATATTCGCCCGTTTCCGGAATCTCAGGAACCCACTGAATGGAGGCATTTGCCTGCCGTTCAGATTGCATGGTTTCATAGGAACCCAGCCGGAAGGGATTCTCGTGAACATAAGGGGCCTGGCCCAGTGCAAAGCCACTGCCATTTTCACTCTCCGTAAGACCCAGCTGTGCCAGGTAGAGACTGCTTCCGGTACTGCCATTGTTATCGACCACAACCTCATTGAGCTGCCAGTCGCGTTCCCGCGGGAGAAAAACATTGGCTCCCGCATTCTCAAGCATGGGGACCAGAAATGGCAGTGTATAGGCCAGGGGATAAATATCTTCTACCGTTTGAAAGAGCCTGGCGCGCTGCCACTCCCACCTGTTTAATTTGGGCTCGTAATACCAGCCATGACTGTGCCACAGGGCAATATTGGTATTGTAGAGTGCTGAATTGTTTAAATAGGGCTTGGAAAGATTACTGACAAGGGGAGGCGATTTTCGTTTCAACTGGCCAGGGGACCTGCTCCTGTCAATGGATTTAGAAGAGCTGCGGTAGTAATTGGGAACCAGGGTCCTGATATTTACCCGGTCCGAAAAGAGTTCCACCTGATAATCATCATAGGGTTCTCCCAGGCCCGACCCGATTGCTGCCAGAAGAGAATCAATGGTGCTCTCCCGAAAGGGGGAATAAGCCAGTTGTTTATCTGCATGCAGCCTTATTCTGTTGGGTTTTTTCAGAATCGTGACCGACAGAATGGAAGTCGAGTCCTTTTTCTGGTAGCCTGTATGGCTCACAAACCAGGATCCGTTCAGAAGCGAATCGGCACGGTGCTGCACATGGGCCTTTGCCATTGAATCGGACATCGGGACAGCATCCTGGGCATGAAGTGAAGAGAGAAGAAAAATAATCAGTAAAAAGAGGGCACAGTAATTTAAAAATCTTTGCATTGGAGATCCTATTTATAGAGGTAATATTGCCTGGAGAGCTTTCTGAATGGTTCCGCATCCCGGTTCCAGTAATCCAGCAGCATGGTGAAATTAAAATTGCTCATCATGGAGACGCGAAGCTGATCCGATCCTGCTACCATATCGAACATCCTGTATCGTTCCTCCTTACCCAGAAAAGGATTAAAATCCGGATCAAGCTTATGGGCCTCTTGCAGAAACCAGAATTGAATGCTGGTGAGGGGTGCCCTCAAGGGATCGGTCAGATGAATCTGAACACCCTGCAGGGCCGTTCCTTTCTTTGGCATGTAATAGGG
This sequence comes from uncultured Bacteroides sp., assembly GCA_964458155.1. Lineage (GTDB taxonomy): Bacteria > Bacteroidota > Bacteroidia > Bacteroidales. Next base: position 16,930 of record CAYWGP010000012.1, on the reverse strand, counting down.
TTTGAACCAGATGGGACGAAAGGCCACTCCTTCAATCTGCAGGTCAATCAGTGCTTCGCATAAGAGCTGGGCATCAATATTCTCGGTAACCATTACCTGGAAGGGTAAGGTATAGCCTATGCCAATCATATTGGGATCCAGCTCGCCAATGATACCTGTGGCAGGATAGAAATATGCCGTATGATAATCAGGAATATGTGGGGAAGTGGGCACCCAGGGCAGTCCGCATTCCCCAAAGGGCATTTCCCGCTTCCATCCTTCCATGGGAACCACCTTTAACCTGCATTGCCTGCCTCCTTCCAGCATCCCTTCTCCATTCAGCAGCAGGGCAAGCTCCCCGCAGGTGAGCCCGTAAACATAGGGGATGCTGTACTGGCTCACAAAGGAATGAAAGCCTTCTTCCACCAGGGGGCCTTCCACCCTGACTCCCCCCAGCGGGTTGGGACGGTCGAGAATAACTACTTCTTTGTCAAACTCAGCAGCGGCTTCCATAAGCAAGCCCATGGTGCTGATATAGGTATAGGAACGGGTGCCTATATCCTGGATGTCGTAGACGATTACATCCACATTCTCAAGCATTTCCCTGCCGGGTTTCCTGGTCGGTCCGTAAAGGGAATAAACGGGAATGCCTGTCTTTGTATCCACCTGATCGCCCACATGATCTCCCGCTGAAAAGTCACCCCGCACCCCGTGTTCGGGACCGAAAAGGGCAGTCAGCTTCACATTTTCATACAGGATATCGATGGTGGAGCGAAGGGTCGCATCCACGCCGGTGGGATTGGTAAGCAGTCCGACCCGTTTCCCCCTGAGCAAATCAAAATCACGGCCGGCAAGAACTTCAATGCCTGTTTTAACCTGAGAATGTGATACTTGAAGCATGGTAAAAAGGAAGATGAGAAGTGCAATTTTGCGGTGACTCAGGTACTGTTTCATGCTTCTGAATTTGAATGTTAAAGATAATATTTAACTTTACAAGTATAATACGTCATACAAATTTTTGTGCTCTCAATCCTATGACTTCCCTACTTAATAAACTCTCCGGTGCCATTGGCAAAAAGCAGGTTTACACCGACGATCTTACCCTGATAGCCACATCGGCCGATGCGGGCTGTTATCGTAAGATACCAAAGATTGTGATTAAAGCACAAAATGAGAAGCAGGTAATTGATTCCTTGAAAATCCTTCATGAATCAGGGACTCCTCTAACTTTCAGGGCAGCCGGAACAAGTCTTTCCGGGCAATCTGTTTCCGATTCCGTACTGCTTCAGGCCAGGGGAAATCATTGGAGCAACTTTGAAATACTGGAAGAGGGTCGCCTCATTAAAGCACAACCGGGAATCACAGGCACCAGGCTTAACCAGATCCTGGCTCCTACCGGAATGAAGTTTGGCCCCGATCCGGCCTCCATCAACTCGGCCATGGTTGGGGGAATTATAGCCAACAACGCCAGTGGAATGAGCTGCGGTATTCATGCCAACAGCTATGCCACCATCCGGTCCGCCAGGATCATCTTTGCCGATGGCACTCTCCTTGATACAGCCAGCGAACCAAGCCGCGATGCACTGATCAAATCAAAGCCCCGGTTGATTTCGACCCTTTCAAGGATCAGGGAGGAGATAGGATCCAAACCCGAACTGGTCGGGAAGATCGAAAAGAAGTACAGCATCAAGAATACCACGGGTTATGGCATGAACTCCTTTCTGGATTATGATGACCCCGTGGATATAATCCTCCACCTGATGGTGGGATCGGAAGGTACCCTGGGCTTTGTCTCAGAGGCCACCTTTTCAACCGTTCCTGTGAAAGCATTCAGAGCTTCCTCCCTTATCTACTTTAAGGATCTGGAAGCTGCCTGTAATGCAGTTCCTCTTTTGAGAGAAGCCAGAATTCCAGCCATTGAGATCATGGACCGCGAGGCCCTGCGCTCTGTGGAAGGCAATGCCGGGATCCCTGACTATCTGCGGGAACTGGACAGGGGGGTTACAGCCCTGCTTATCGATCTTGAGGAGGAAAGCCGGGAAGCACTGGATGCAATGATCGAGAGAACCCGGCTTGCCCTTTCGGGATTTGAGCTGGTACGTGATTTCGAGGTCACCTCCGATCCGAAACAGATTACTGATTACTGGAATGTTCGCAAGGGTGTATTCCCTTCAGTGGGCGGCATGCGCAAACCGGGTACCAGTGTAATAATTGAAGATGTGGCTGTTGCGGCAGAACACCTTACTGCAGCGGTTATTGACATGCGAAAGATGCTGGATGATCTGGCTTATGAAGATGCGGTGATATACGGACACGTCCTGGATGGGAACCTTCACTTTATTTTTGCCCAGGATTTCCACAACCGGGAAGAGCTGCTTAAGTACGAAAATATGATCCTTCAGCTCACCAGGTTGATTGTGGACAAATACGACGGATCGCTGAAGGCCGAGCATGGGACCGGGATCAACATGGCTCCCTTTGTGGCCTATGAATGGGGCGAAGAGCTCTATGGCTATATGAATGAGATCAAGCAGGCCTTTGATCCCACCGGAATTCTGAATCCCGATGTGATTATTTCTGATGACCCGGAAATACATCTGAAGAGTTTCAAACCCATGCCCGTGATTGATGAAGCAGTGGATCAATGCATCGAGTGTGGTTTTTGTGAAATCAACTGCCTGACCAACGGGCTTACCCTTTCGGCCCGCCAGCGAATCGTGGTCCAGCGTGAGGTGGAAAGCCTGACCAGGTCAGGAGAGGATGCGGAGAGGCTGAAGAAGCTGGTCAGATCCTTCAGGTATGAAGGGGATGAATCCTGTGCCGGAGACGGACTCTGTGCCATTAGCTGTCCCCTCTCCATTGATACAGGGGTAATGATCAAAAACATCCGTGCACGCAACAATGCCATGAAGCGACCGGGTAATCCAATTGCCAGCTGGATAGGCAGGCACTTTCCGGTAGTCCATTTCTTTGTGAGGACCGGATTGGGATTTATGAGCCTTGTAAGTAAGATCATACCCTTCAGGAAAATCTGGATCTGGGACCGTCATATGCCCCGCCCGGTAAAGAAGAGCACCCTTTCAGCCCTGGAAAAAACCGGAGATCAGGGGAAAATGAAGGTGGTCTACTTCCCCAGCTGTATCAATCAGAGCATGGGGACAGCAGTGAGGGTGAAAGAGAAAAAATCGCTGGTGGAAGTCAGTGTGGAAGTCCTGGAAAAAGCTGGTTACGAAGTGATCTTTCCCGAAGGCATGAACAAACTCTGTTGCGGAACCCCATGGGAAAGCAAGGGCTTTTTTGATATTGCCGATGCCAAATCGGGTGAATTGGAAGAGGCCCTGTTGAAAGCCAGCAACAATGGAGCATATCCTGTACTCTGTGATACCAGTCCATGCACCCACCGTATGCTTAGGGTGATGACGGAGAAACTGAAACTCTATGAACCGGTAGAATTCATCCATGATCACCTGCTGGACAAACTGGAACTTCAGAAAAATGCCGAATCCCTTGCCTTCCATGTGACCTGTACCAGCACTAAAATGGGCCTGGAGGAAAAATTCATGACCGTGGCCCGGGCCTGCACAGAGAATCCCGTTTTTCCTGAAGAGGTTGGCTGTTGCGGATTTGCAGGAGACAAGGGTTTTACCCAGCCGGAAATTAATACCTGGGCCCTTCGTAAGCTGAAGCTACAGGTAGACAATCTTACCGCAGGTTATTCCAACAGCCGTACCTGCGAGATAGGACTCTCCCGTAACAGTGGAATCGACTATAAATCGGTGATGTATCTGGTCAGAGACAACATCAAAGAATAAGCATCTGCCGGATAGCAGAGCTTCCTCCCGCCTGCAGGCGGTATGAATAAATTCCCGGTTCAAGCTCCCTTGCATCCACTCCCACATGGTGTGAGCCGGGCCCAAAGGTACTGTTGGCAAGGGTCCGTACCTTCCGGCCCGTGGCATCAAATACCTCCAGCAGCACATGTTTCTCGGCCGGAAGCGAAAAGCTTATGGTAGAATGACCTTCAAAAGGATTGGGATGATTCTGCTCCAGGCTCAGCCCGGCACTCTCCTTGCTCAGTCCGGTCACACCATCCTGGTAGACCCTCACATAATCAATTACAAAATCCTGGGGAAAAGTTGTATTAAAATCGGGTGATCCGGGCCAGTTTCCACCCACAGCCAGGTTTAGAAGGAGGTGAAACCTCTTGTTGAAAGGTGCCGGGAAAGCACCTCCGCTGCTGTACCACATGCCTGTACCCAGTTTCTGGAATTGTTCCCCGTCCACATACCATCGCAGTTCCCCTTCCTCCCATTCCAGGGCAAAGGTGTGAAACTTACTGTTGAAGGCAGTGTCATCGGTCACATAGTCTGTTCCCCGGTGTTCATTGGCAGGCCACTGCCCGCCATAGTGAATTGTCCCGTATACCTTTGTGGTATCATCACCCAGATACTCCATAATATCGATTTCTCCGCTGGCAGCCCAACCCCCGTAATCCTCATCAGTTGGGAGCATCCAGATGGCTGCCCAGAGACCTTTTCCCTCAGGCATTTTTGCCCTGAATTCAAAACGACCATAGGTCCAGTCGCCCGTATTGCTGGTCCTGATCCTGCCTGAAGTAAACTGACTGGATTCCACGTTTTCTCTTTCAGCAGTGATGGTCAGAAAGCCGTCAGCCACCTGTACGTTCTCTTCCTGGTAATACTGAAGCTCATTGTTTCCCCATCCCGGAATACCATAATCCGTGCCATCTCCAATCATGTATGACCACTTCGTCGTATTCAGGGTATCCCCATCAAACTCATCGGCCCATACCAGTTTCCAGTTCTGTCCGGTCAGGCCGTTTGCAACAAGGGCCAGGCCCATCAAGAGTACTATCTTTCTCAATCCCATTCGTCTATCTTTTTATGCAATACAATTTTTTATCCCCCTTAAAAATATAGGCATCGCCTGCTACAGCCACAGATGTCCAGAAACGGTCATCCAGCCTGTTTTCGTGCAGGTATTCAAAATTTCGTCCTGCTCTGAATACTTTGGTGACTCCTTTCTCATCGGTAAGGAAAATCCTGTCCTCATGGACCCAGGGGCTTGCCCAGCAGGCTCCGACACCTTCCAGTTTCTCCTCATATACGATCTCTCCGCTTTCAGCATCCAGGCAGATGATTCCTCCACCCCGGGTGGCCGCCAGGTAGATAAGTCCGTCAAGCAGGAGAGGTGAAGGATTCCCGGTGGCAATATCTTTGTAGTACCAGGCCAGTCCATCGCTTGATTTACTGATTGTATCCGGGCTTATATCTCCCGCCGCACCTGCTTTCACAGCAAAGAAAGTACCAGGACTGGTACGGTGTTCCACATTGCCCAGAAACAGCAATTCACTGTTAGCGACCGGACCTGGAATACTGCGTCTTCCATCCATTTGTAATTCCCAGAGCAGCTCACCATTCTCAGGATCGTAGGATCGTGCCCGTATACCACCCGTAACCAGTTCGGTCCGTTCACGGTTCTTCCAGATAAAAGGTGTACTGTAGCCGGTAATTTCATCCCGGTTCACTTTCCAGTGCTCTTCTCCGGTTTCGGCATTCAGGGCCACCAGGAAAGATTGTTCCTCGTTGTCCACCTGGACATAAAGCATGTCTTTGTATAAGAGGGGGGAGGAACCGGTTCCCCACCCGCGTGCAGTCTCATAGGCTCCCAGATCCTTCTCCCAGAGCAGCTCTCCCTGCATATCCAGGCAGTATAATCCGGTCATTCCATAGTACACATATATTTTCTTACCATCGGTAACAGGAGTTTCCGAGGCATAATTGGTTCTGGCATGTTTTTGGATCCGTGGATTCCCCTGGCGGAGAACTTTTTTCCATTGCTCCTGCCCGGTCTCCAGGTCCACACAGCTAAGTTGCCATCTGTACTGATCCTTTAGAAAAAGATCCTGATTCTCCTCTTCACCTTCTCCCGGCTTATTAATCTTTTCTGCCACGACCGTTGATACAAATATTTTGTTTCCCCAGATCACCGGTGAGGCCCAACCATCGCCCTCCACTTCATAGGTCCACGCCACATTCAGATCATCCCCCCATTCTGTGGGCAGGTTCTCACCTGTAACTTTCATGTTTGCATCCGGGCCTCTGAACTGGTTCCAGTGCGAGCTGTCTGAACAGGCAGTCAGCACCAGGGCAAGAACTATTACCAGCCCTCCGTTGATAAAGATACCTTTTGGTAGTGTTTTCATTTGATTTATTTGGTTTACATCAAGAGTACAGCACAAATATATAATTTATATCAAATATGCTAAGTCATTCATTTTAAATATGTTTTAATCAAAAAACATATGACTTGAGATGCTAAATTCATTTTTAAGATGTTAAATTCATTATGTTATATGGCTTAATCCTGAATACCAGGAATACTCTCCTGCACTTAAGGCTCCCGAATCCCGCTATCAGGGAGACCCGTATTCATGCTTGTAGAAATAACTCCTTAAACGCAAGGAAAGCATTTGGAGACCTAGTATCCGTTTCAATATTGTACTGACACTACTTCTTTTTGTTCCCTTCGTACTACTGTCACAAAACTCCGGCTCTGTTCTGGCTACCATTTCAGATGTGCAGGGAAGCGTCTATCTGAACAAAGCCGGTAGTGAGGAGCCCGTAAAGGTGGTTTTTGAAACACAGCTGGTGCAGGACGACCGGGTGGAGTCAGGATGAAAAGCCAGTGTTACCATTCTGTTTCCCAACGGTAACCTGATCGGCCTGGGTGCAAACAGCAACATTATCATATCCGGAACTCAATCGGGCGCTTCGTCCAGAAACATAGGATCGGGGATGGCCGGGAATTTCTCAGACCTGGCCATGCGGCAGGATAATAGAGGAGAGATGGGCGTTCTGATCTCTTAATCAAAAATACCTAAAATCAGGCACTTTAATTAGGTCTAATTCACTTTGAGATTTTGTTTAGCCATACCAGGCCCGGGTGCGGCCCTTCAGGTTATCAAGGACCTCGATGGTGGTGTTTACATCTTCCACCACCTGGAAATCGAACATGCCCACGCAGATAAAGTCGGCCCCTTTCTCAAAGGCCCAATTGAATCCGTCTTTTGGTTCAATGGCGCCGGCTGCAAGCACTTTGAAACCCATCACCGGCACGGTGGCACGCTCTACGAAGGCAGCAGTCTTATCCGGGAAGAGGCAGAAGCAATTGTTGTGAAACTTATTGTGATCCAGGTAATTCTTACCATCCACCTCAAAGGGTACCCGGTTCTCGATGGGGTGTGCCGACCAGTAATTATCGTGGTGCATGGTCTTCATGTAGTAATCCGGGATAATCCCATATTCTTCGGTAGCAATCAGAGCGTCCACGGTGTGAGACGCCAGTCCGGCCACATAACCCTGCCTGCGGATATGATCCATCATCTTTTCCACCACATCAATGCGATTGTCCCGAACCAGCCAGTCTACCTGGTTCCCCTGGATCTGAACAATGTCCACGCCGAAATCGATGGCCCTGTCTATGTTCACAAAATAATCCTCTTTCTCCATATCCGGATGGATCTGGGAAATCACTTTGATCTTACTTCCGGTGGCTTTCTTGTATTTGGCAATCAGGGCATTTGTCGGGAAACCAATGTTGATGGTATTGATTCCGGCCTGCTCGGCCAGCATCAGGGTCTCGTATACCTTTTTCTCAGTATTGTACGCTTTAAAAAGTGAAGATGCGTAGATAAGATCACGTGCATGGGCCCATCCTCCCACCAGGTTGCCTCCGGCCACCAGCCGGCTGATCTCGTGCTCCCCTATCTTTCCTCTGGGGAGCTCCCCTTTCAGATCGGCAAGGGTTTTAAAGTTGAGCTGAATGGTGGCTCCCGACATCACATCCACCCCTTTTTCCGCATGACGAAATGCTCCCCATCCCATGGCGCCAAGGATGGGTAAAGTGGCCAGGTTCTTCAGAGCCTCACGACGGGAATTCACCCCTTCCGGCACTTCAGGTTTATCTTTCTCCTCTTTCCTTCCTCTCTTGAAAAGCAAGGCAATTCCATAACCGGTATTCTTACTCAGGACAAACCAGAGCAGCAGGAAAGCTTCAATAAAATTACGGTTGACAATATAGAAGTGCCCCTCTGGTGAGCCAAACAGGGAAGTTCCAAAGGGCGGATAAGCGAAGTAGTACAGCACCAGGAGCAGGATTCCACCTGCAGAGGCCAGCCTGACAAAAATTCCCAGGAAAAGGGCCAGTCCGATCAGGATTAAGCCATAAACATTAAGCACATCTATCACCTTTACCAGGCTCTCACCTGAAGCCAGCCAGTGATAGAATCCCGAGAGAAAGCCTGTGGAATTAGCCAGGTAGCTCAGGGCCGACCAATCTTTTATAAAAAGCTTTGAAATACCTTCATAAAGAAAGTGCCACCCTATGGCGGCACGAATAATGGTAATAACTGTACATTTCAAACCTGAACGGTTCATAAGCTACCAGCTTTATCTTTTATGCCAGTTTTACCCTGACTGCAGCTGGACCTTTCGGACCCTTTTCTACCTCGAAGGAGACCATGTTGCCTTCCATAATATCATCCCGGAATTCGTTTACATGCACAAAGATACTCTCCTGTGTTACTGCATCCCTAATAAATCCATAGCCTTTGGAATCATTGTAAAAAGTAAGCCTTCCCCTGCGGATGGGATCCGGCTTCATGGAATCGTCCATTTTGGGCACGCTTACTTCTATATCTTCGATCTTGGTCTTGGTTTTGGTGGAAGGATCGGGAGGAGTATCTGTTAGCATACCATTCTCATCCACATAGGCGATCATGCTATCGAGATCGCCTTTCTTATCATCGTCTTTTTTAGCAAGTCTTTTCTTCTCTTTGTCCTGCCTTTTTTTCTCTTTTTTCTTTCTTACTTCTTTCTTGTTGAATGATTCCTGTGATCTTCCCATTAAATCTGATTTAGTTCTTTAAGGTTTATCCTTCAAAGTTAGCGTTTATTTTCAGAAAATCATGAAGATAGTTAATACTCAGGGCCGAATATATATTAAACTTTTTGTCCTTATGACTATCTAAACAAAAAGGAAAATCATATTTATTGTATCTTTAAGTTATCTAAATCCTCATACCATGAAATTCTTCCTGATTCTTGCAACAGCACTTATAATTGCATCCACTGCTTACGGCCAGAATATGGTTGTACATGGAAAACTCACTGCCTATGGCTCCTTTCCTGTCATGAATGTGGAGATCAGCTCAAAAAAGGCCAAAGCCACTACCGTATCTGACTCACTTGGGAAGTTTTCCATCGTGTGCCTGGAGAAGGATGTCATTCAGATTAAAGCCAAAACCTTTCAGCCGGAAAACATAAAAGTCAATAATGAAAAAGATTCCATGATAATCAACCTTGTATTTATCGACACAAAGAAGAACCGGGAACTGGCTGTGAACTCAGGATTTATGACTGAAAGGAATCTTAACTACGCCGTGGCGAACCTGGCAGAGGATAACAATGATTACTGCAAGTACTCAGATATATACACATTGCTCAGGTCCACACAGGGTTCCAGCATCACGGTTTCCAATTCTGGAGTGATCACTGTCAGGGGTGGAAACACCTCCTTTTCTGGCATGGACCAGGCACTTATTGTAGTGGATGGACAGCCCACGTCCAGCATTGATTGGATCAGGCCATGTATTGTCAGATCGGTAGCAGTGCTAAAAGGCAGCGATGCTGGCATTTATGGGTCAAGAGGTGGCAATGGCGTGGTGGTCATCACCACAAAACAATAACATTTATTCTGTATGATTATAAAATCCGGGTGCATTCTGTTTGCCCTGTTTATGAGCCTGTTGACAACTAAATTGTCCGCTCAGGAGAAGCGGGCCATGGAGCTCACTGATATTATGAAATTCGAACAGGTGAAATCACCCTCCATATCCAGGGATGGTAAATGGGTGGTACATGCCGCAGTACCCGACAGGGGCGATCCTCGTGTGCTGGTCTACTCCACCGACGGCAAAATAGAATACGAAATTGCCGGCGGAATGAATCCCGTCATTTCCAATGATGGTCGCTGGGTAGCTGCCACAAAGGCTGTTCCTGCAAGTGAATTACTGGTGTCGGACCGCGGGAAGAATAAAGGTCCGAAAACAGGGATGCTCCTGCTGAATACCTCCAGCGGTGAGGAAAGTGCCGTTGAAAATGTTAAGTCCATTAGCTTCAGCAATGACAGCGAATGGCTGGTATTACACCATCATGACAACAAAGCAGAGAAAAAAGAGGGGGCTAAGAAGGACAATGGACTGCAGCCAGGCAGTAAATTAACAGTAATGGATTTAGGTGAAGGCAGTTCAGATACTCTATCCTTCGTCTCAAGCTTTGCCATGGACTCTGTGTCAAATCACCTGGCCTATGTGGTGGCCGATACTGCAGCCCATGGAAACGGAATCTATGCTCTCTCCCTTTCGAAGCCCTCCTCCCCATCAGTAGAATTGTATGCTGACAGCGGTGCATGGGCCGGGGCCCTGAACTGGAATAACAGGACCGGGGAACTGGCCTTTCTGGCGGGCCTTGGAAATGAGAAAGGAAAAAAAGAAAAGAGTGCCCTTTACCTGTGGTCTCCCGGAGAAACTGAAGCTGAACTTGTCCTGTCCGACAATGAGCTGAGTGAAGACTGGAAGATCTGGCACACCAATACTATGCAATGGAGCAAGGATGGTAAACGCCTGTTTCTGGGGACCAAACCCGTCTCGGAGATTATTGTTCCGGAGGAGGAAAAAGCCGACTCCCTGAAAAGTCTCTATAGTTATGAAGATATCCTGGCCGGGCGGACCGTGGATGTCTGGCACTGGAACGATCCCTACATCAATCCCCACCAGAAAAAGATGTGGGAAGATGAAAAGAACAGGACCTATGCAGGTGTTTATTACCCTGCCAACGATCGCTTTGTCCAGCTGGCCGATACCGCTTTGCCCGATATCAGGATCTCCGAAAACAACCATACAGTTTTAGGCTCCTCCAATGTTCCATATACCAGGCTGGTGACCTGGGATGGCCGCTACAGCGATTTCTTCCTGGTAGACCTGGCATCCGGAAAGAGGGAGCAGGTGATATGGGCTAACCAGGGAAGGCCCTCCCTTTCACCAGATGGTAAATTCCTTAGCTGGTATGAAGATGGAAGCTGGTATTTAATGGATGCCTCAACTCTTATTTCCAGGAACCTGACACAAGCACTGGATGTTCCGTTTGCCGATGAGGACTGGGACTACCCGGAAGATACACCGGGATATGGGATTGCCGGATGGTTAAACAGCTCAGAGGCCATCCTGATCTATGATAAATATGATATATGGCTCTTTCCTTCTTCCGGGGGTGACCCGGTCTGTCTGACCGGGGGGAAGGGACGGGAAGAAAAACTGCAGTTCAGAATCAGGCAGCTGGACCGGGAGAAAGAGTTTCTGGAGCAGGGAGAGTATCTGCTGCTTTCAGCCTATCATGACCTGAAAAAGTATACCGCTATTTATAGCATGAAGGCTGGCAAACAGGGTGTCACCCCACTGATGGAAGAGGCAAAAAAATTTAGCCTCGTGGCAAGGGCAAAAGATGCCGATGTGCTGTTATATACAAGGCAATCTTATACCGAATTTCCCGATCTCTGGGTTACGGATCTGAAATTCAGAACGACTGAAAAGCTGTCTGATCTGAATGCCCAGACACGGGGGATTGCATGGGGAGAAGCTGAACTGGTGGAATGGTCCTCCCTGGATGGAACAGCCATTCAGGGGATCCTGATCAAACCGGGCAACTATGAGCCAGGGAAAAAGTACCCTGTCCTGGTCTATTACTACCGTTTCTTTTCCAACCGTCTGTATGACTTTAACCGGGTGGAGATGACTCACAGGCCCGTTTTCCCTTTCTATGCCAGCAATGGTTATGCTATATTCCTCCCCGACATCCGATTCGATGTGGGTACTCCCGGGTATTCAGCCACCAAGTGCCTGGTGCCGGGGGTTCAGAAAATCATTGATATGGGCATTGCCGATCCCGGGGCCATATGCCTGCACGGTCACTCCTGGAGTGGTTACCAGACAGCTTTTGCCATCACACAGACCAATATGTTTACCTGTGCCATTGCAGGAGCGCCTGTCTCCAACATGACCTCGGCCTACAGTGGCATACGCTGGGGAAGCGGACTGGCCAGGCAGTTCCAGTATGAGAAAAGTCAGAGCCGTATTGGAGGAAATCTATGGGAAGCCAGGGATCTGTACATAGAAAATTCTCCAGTCTTTTTTGCGGACCGGATCGAAACACCCCTGCTGATCATGTTCGGCGATGAGGATGATGCTGTTCCATGGTACCAGGGCATTGAACTCTACCTGGCCATGCGAAGGCTGGAAAAGGATTGTCACTTCCTGCAGTACCGCAGTGAGCCCCACCACCCTAAAAAATATGCCAACAAGCTGGATTGCACCCTGAAGTACAAAGAATACCTGGATCACTACCTGAAAGGGGAACCGGCGGCAGACTGGATACTTAATGGAGTACCATATAAAGGAAAATAAACATGATAGTTACCATTGTCCATATCGAGGTCAGGGCGGATTACATCGATCCCTTTATCGCGGCCACCACTGAAAACCACATGGAATCGGTAAAAGAGCCCGGGAACCTGCGCTTCGACCTGCTCAGGAATGAAGTTGAACCTCTGCGCTTTGTTCTCTATGAAGCCTACGAAAACCAGGAGGCTGCTGCGGCTCATAAGGAAACGACACATTATCTGAAGTGGAGAGCGACTGTTGCTCCATGGATGGCCGGACCAAGGGAAGGGATTCGCTATACAGGTCTTCAGCCAGAATTCTAAAGGGAAGATCTGGGAAAGATCAGGTGGAAGATCAGGATAGCTGATCCAGATCCATCCATCGCTCCATAAGGGTATCGATCTCCTTGATCAGCCCGGCAATGCGGATAGATTTACTGTTAAGTTGTTCATACTCCAGGGTGCCTGAATTGATCTCATCTTCCAGGACAGCCTTTTCGGCCTCGAGATCTTCAATCTTTTTCTCCAGGCCCGCATACTCCTGCTGTTCCTTGTAGGAACGCTTTGTTTTAGGGCCGGGCATGGCTTTTTTGGCTTTCACCACTACTTCATCATTTTTGCTTTCAGCTTTTTTATTTGCTTCCCGCTGAAAGCGATAGTCCGAATAGGATCCGTAGTAATCCTTGATCTTCCCCTCCCCTTCGAATACAAAAAGGTGATCGGTGAGCTTGTTCAGGAAATAGCGGTCGTGCGACACAATGATCAGGCAACCTTTGAAGGCCAGTAAAAACTCTTCCAGCTTATTCAGAGCAAACAAATCCAGGTCGTTGGTGGGCTCATCCAGGATAAGAAAGTTGGGATTCCTGATCAACACCGTAAGCAGATGCAGTCGTCTCAGCTCTCCCCCGCTAAGCTTCTCAATCCGCTTGTATTGGGAATCGGGCGAAAACATGAAGTACTCCAGGAAGCGGGATGCAGAAATGGTCCGGCCATCTTCCATGGATACTACTTCGGCTATCTCTTTCACAGCATCGATGACCCGCTGCTCCTGCTTCCAGGTTGGCCCCATCTGCCTGTAATACCCCGACACAATCGTCTCACCCGTGATTATTTTTCCTGAGTCGGCCTGTTCCAGACCGGTGATCAGATTTAAAAATGTGGTTTTCCCGGTGCCATTCCGGCCGATTATGCCAAGCCGTTCTCCCCTGGCAAACTTGTAGCTGAAATTATCGATTAGGGAGAGGGGGCCAAAGCGCTTCTCCAGCTTCTCGATCTCCATGATCTTGCCCCCCAGGCGGGGCGATTTGACCTTCAGAACCAGCTCGCCACCCTCCTCCTCCAGCCGGGCCTTCTCTTTTATCTCCTGAAAGGCATCAATACGCGACTTGGATTTACCGGTACGGGCCTTGGGCATGCGGCGCAGCCACTCCAGCTCCCTTTTCATGAGGCTGCCGGCACGATGCGCCTCCACCTTACGCAGATCTTCCCTGGCCGCTCTCTTATCCAGAAAATATTCGTAATTGCCCTGGTACTGATAAAGATTCCCCAGGCTCAATTCGAATATCCGGTTGCAGACCCTGTCCAGAAAAAAGCGATCGTGGGTTACCATCAAAAGGGTGATGGTGGAACGACTCAGGTATCCCTCAAGCCATTCGATCATGTCTATATCCAGGTGGTTGGTGGGCTCATCCAGAATCAGAAAATCCGGTTCGTCAAGCAAAACCAGTGCCATGGCCAGTCGCTTCTTCTCTCCACCTGAGAGCTTACCAACAAGCTGCTCAGTATTGGTAATCCGAAAGAGATCCAGCAGCTGGCGCAGTCTTCTCTCATAGTCCCAGGCATTCATTCTGTCCATTTCAGCAGTGGCAAGCTCCAGATTAGCGGCGGCCTCTTTGCTTTGCTGTCCGGCATGCTCCTCCAACACTTTTTCATAGTGTTTGATGACGGTCATTACAGATGTATTGGCAGTGAGGATCAACTCATCAATAGTCAGGCTCTGATCCAGCTCGGGGGCCTGTTCCAGGAATGCGACCTTTATCCCGTTCCTGAAGGTAAATGCACCACTATCCGAGGACTCCATTCCCGCCAGGATGCGCAGCAGGGTGGTTTTTCCTGTACCGTTCCGGGCAATGATGGCTGTCTTGTCTCCCTTTGCCAGTCCAAAAGTGATCCCTTCGAAAAGCACCTGGTCGCCATAGGCTTTTGATATGTTCTCTGCTGAAAGGTAATTCATGATGAAGGTGATGAAAACTGGTCCCGGACCCTGTTCCGGATCCAGGTGGTGTTCATCAGGATTAAAAGCAGTTCCTGAAATGCACCCAGGAAGGGACCCGCCCGGCGAAAAGCTGACATAACACGCTCCATGGCATGGTTGTATTTAAGCACCTTGTCCAGGTCTGCGGGATTGTACTCAGGGTTCCTGATCATCCTGGCCACCTCCGTCCCGGATGCCAGAGACTGGTAGATCCCCTCTCCGGTTAAGCCCGAGGCCAGTCCGGCTGCCTCGCCCGCCAGGAAAATATTTCCGAAGTTCACTCCTTTGTAATCACATCCAATGGGGGAAGATTCCAGCATGGAATTGCCATGATCAATGTCTTTATCCCTCAGCCATTGGTGGAATGCGGCCCTGACCTTCCCGGGATCAATCCGCCCGGGATCGCAGCAACATCCTACGGCGATGCTGTCTTTATGGGGGAAAATCCATGCATACCAGACTGAAAATCTCCGGGCGTCCATAAATATCTCCAGGGCCGGAGATTCACTTTTTACCGCCAGAGTATACTGGAACCCTATTAATTTCTTTTCCATCTTCAGACCCAGATGCCTGCGCACCAGGGAACTATACCCATCGGCACCTACCAGATACCTGAATCCAAAGCTTTCACCGTTTTTACATACAAGATGCCTTTCAGAGATTTCTACTACCTGGCAGTTGGTCCTTACCTCCACACCCGTCCCTTCCAGTAAGCTTCTCTGGTATACTCCAAGGGCCTTTCTGTTCACTGTAAAAAGAACAGGCTCTTCTGTCACTGTACCGGCACTTCTGCGCCTTGAATGGATGGATGTCCGTAATATCTTTTGTTCGATCACATGATCTGGAAGTGGTAAAAACTCCATATCCTTCAGGGTAAGTCCGCCGGCACAAATTTTGTCCCCGAACCCATCCTGTTTTTCCAGGAGAAGAACGCGAAGGGAAGAATCCGAGAGTTCCCTGGCACACTGAAGTCCTGCAGGGCCACCCCCAACAATGATCACATCAAACTCTTCCATCCCTTATAAGCCTGTTAATTAAAAAAACAAATATAGGAGGAATTCATAAGCGGGGAGGAATGGTTCTTTATTTAGCTTGAAAAAAATGGTAAATTGAAAACTGAACCAAACACAGCTAAATCATGAAACATTCACTGCTTCTTGTCGCCTTCCTGAGCCTGTTGCTTTCCTGCAAGACTGGCGGGCCCAGAGAAACTGAATCCACTCCCGATGCAAGGGCCACCTGGTCCTTAAATGAAGTATGGAGAACGGATACACTCCTGACTACCTGCGAATCTGTACTCTTTGATCCCTCCCTGGAGCAGCTGTTTGTATCCTGCATTAACGGAGCTCCTGCAGAGAAAAACGGCCTGGGATTTATTGCTTTGCTTCAGCCCGATGGAAGCATAAAGGAACATAAATGGCTCACGGGTTTAAATGCCCCTAAGGGCCTGGCCCTGCATGGTAATACCCTTTATGTTACGGATATAGATCAACTTGTCATCATCGATATCCGGAATGCCGAAATACTGGAACGATTGGATATTGAAGGCGCATCCTTCCTCAATGATGTGGCCATCGGAGCCGATGGTAAGGTGTATTTTTCTGATTCAGACACCGGGTATATCTGGGTATTGAGCGATGGTAAGCTAGTTGCATGGATCACTGAAGGACTTCAGAGACCCAATGGTCTCTTTGTGGAGGAAAACAGGGTGCTGCTTACCTCCTCCGGGAGTGAGGATCTGAAAGTCATAGACCTTTCATCCGGAAGCATGGAAACTGTCAGCACCGGGATTGGCCATGGCGATGGCATTGAGTTTACTGGTACCGAAGGGCACTATATCACCTCCAGCTGGGACGGTGAGATCTTCCTGATACTTCCTGACTACAGTAAGATTTCCCTTCTGAAAACTTCCGGGCAGGGGATTAATTCAGCGGATATCGGATTTAACCTGAAGGAGCAAATAATCTATGTCCCGACCTTTTTTGACAACCGGGTTGTGGCCTATAAACTGGAAAATCCCATTGAGAGATAAAGCACTTATGAAAACGTTCCCTGTCATTTGCCTTTTTGGCTTCCTGTGCATTTCAGGCCGGGCCCAGAACTCCTCATCCAGCCTTCCTGAACCGGCTGTGCCCGGTAAAGGAGCATGTATTGAAGGAGAACTTATCTTTCCCCTTGATA
>CAYWGP010000011.1:0-10301 GCA_964458155.1 uncultured Bacteroides sp. | reverse complement strand
CGTTCATCTGTGGGGGTCCGCACATGTAGTACTCAATTTCTTCCGGCTCTTCATGGTAGCGCAGGTAGTCATCATAGAGTACCTGGTGGATGAAGCCAACCGGACCGTCCCATTTGTCCTCCTCGGCGGGCTCCGAAAGGGCAATAACAAAGGAAAAGTTCGGAAAGTCCTTCTCGATGGCACGGAATTGGTCCTCGTAGAAAATCTCCCTCTTTGAACGTGCCCCGTACCAGTAGCTTACCTTCCGTCCGGTCTTGAGGGTATGGAAAAGGTGGAAGATGTGTGAACGCATGGGAGCCATTCCTGCACCCCCACCCACATAGATCATCTCGTTCTTGGTATCCTTGATAAAGAATTCCCCATAGGGTCCGGATATGCTTACCTTATCGCCCGGCTTGAGGGAGAAGATATAGGAAGAGCAAATTCCCGGATTCACATTCTTGAAACGTCCGTGGCTCACATCCCAGGGGGGTGTGGCAATCCGGATATTCAGCATCACAATATTCCCTTCTGCGGGGTGGTTGGCCATGGAGTAAGCACGATAGGTCTCCTCCGGATTATTCATCTTCAGATCCCACATTTTATACTTGTCCCACTCGTCACGGTACTCCTCCTCCACGTCAACATCGGTTTTGAAATCAACCTCCAGCCTGGGTACATCGATCTGGATATAACCACCGGATTTAAAGTTAAGCTTCTCTCCTTCGGGCAGTCTGACCACAAATTCCTTGATAAAGGTGGCCACATTGTGGTTGCTCACTACCTCGCACTCCCATTTCTTGATTCCCAACACTTCTTCAGGAATCTGTATGGTCATATCTTCGCGTAGCTTCACCTGGCATCCCAGTCTCCACTGCTGCTGCTGCTCCTTACGGGTAAAGAAACCCGTTTCGGTGGGAAGAATGGATCCGCCACCTTCCAGTACCTGGCAACTGCACATGCCACAGGTTCCACCTCCACCACAGGCCGAGGGCAGAAAAATATCATTGACCGACAGTGTACTCAGCAAGGTAGATCCGGGTGAAACAGTAAACTCCTTGTCATTGACTTTCAGCTGCACATTGCCCTGCGGGGTCAATTTGAACCTGGCATATAGCAGTACGGCTACCAGCAGCAGGATCACCAGAAGAAAGACGGCGATGCTGATTAAAATCACTGTAAGTGTTGAAGTGAGAAATATCATAGTCCTATAAATTTATACCCATAAAACTCATAAAAGCGATCCCCATCAAGCCTGTGATAATAAAGGTGATGCCCAATCCTCGCAGGGGTGCGGGGACATTTGAATACTGGATCTTTTCCCGAATGGCAGCGATGCCCACAATGGCCAGGAAAAAGCCCACACCGGAGCCCAGCCCGAATACGGTGGCTTCGCCAATATTGGCATACTCCCGCTCCTGCATAAAGAGCGAACCACCCAGAATAGCACAGTTCACAGCGATCAGGGGGAGGAAAATACCCAGTGAATTATACAAGGCCGGAGCAAACTTCTCAATCACCATCTCCACCAGCTGCACCATGGATGCAATTACGGCGATGAACATGATGAAGGTGAGGAAGCTCAGGTCCACATCGGCCAGCGACGGGCTGATCCATTGCAGAGCTCCTGCCTTGAGGATAAACTTTTCCAGAAGAAAGTTGATTGGTACGGTAAATCCAAGAACAAAGACGACAGCAATGCCCAATCCTGTGGAGGTCTTGACCGTCTTAGATACGGCCAGATAGGAACACATGCCCAGGAAATAGGCAAAAACCATGTTGTCGATGAAGATGGACTTGACAAATATGTTGACTAAATTTTCCATTGCTCAGTTTCTTTTTTTCGATCAGATTAGCTTAGTCCTCAATCAGGTCCTTACGGCGCGAGCGCTGAATCCAGATGATTACCCCCACTACCACCAGGGCCATGGGAGGCAGGATCATCATACCGTTGTTCACATAGCCGGCATCGTAGAAGGCCTGGGGAATCACCTGCATATCCAGCAGTGTCCCGGATCCCAGCAGTTCCCTGAAAAAGGCCACGATGATAAGAATGACCGCGTAACCTGCCGCATTCCCCAATCCGTCGAGAAAGGCCGGCCAGGGTTTGTTCCCGAGGGCGAAGGCCTCCAGGCGTCCCATAATAATGCAGTTGGTAATGATCAGGCCCACAAATACCGAAAGCTGCTTGCTCACATCATAAGCATAGGCTTTCAGGACCTGGTCCACCAGGATCACCATACTGGCAATGACCACCAGCTGCACAATGATCCGGATACGCGGTGGTACCATTTTCCTCAAAAGGGAGATCACCACATTGGAGACTGCCATAACAGCCACCACCGAAAGTGCCAGCACGATGGATGGTTTTAGTTTCACAGTCACCGCAAGAGCCGAACAGATACCCAGTACCTGGACGGTGATCGGATTGCTCTGTCCCAGAGGCTCGCTCAGTAGCTTCAGGTTCTTCGGCGAAAATAAAGGTTCCTTTTCCGTACTCATATCTTAGTTATTTGCTAGTTCTTTAAAATAGGCCACATAGCCAATCATGCAGTCGAAGATCATATCTTCCAGGGCCTTGGAGGTAATGGTTCCCCCTGCAATGGCATCCACCTGGTGCATGCTGGAGGGATCGGCCCCACCCTTCACCACCTGGACGGAAACAAATTCGCCTGCTTCGTTGAATATGGTTTTTCCGATAAAAGGTTCCTGGAACCAATCGGTATTGATCTCCGCTCCCAGTCCGGGTGTTTCTTTGTCGTGGTCAAATACCGCGCCGGAGATGGTATTCAGATCTTCTTCCATGGCTATGTATCCCCAGATGGGTCCCCAGAGTCCCTTTCCACGTACGGGCACCACGTATTTTTTAGGTCCGTCGTTCTCGGAATAAATAAAGACCGGATACCTGCGGTTCTCACGCTCTTTGCGGATCTCCGCGTTGAGACCCAGCATCACCTCAAAAGCATCCTCCGATTCCATCATGTTCCCTTCGTAATCGACAACGTAGGATTCGGTGATGTACTGGGAAAATTCCTCGTCGATGTAGGTATTCTTATCATCAACCTCGGCGACATTTTCTGCTTTGCCCACCGAGCGGAGCACATCCTGTTTCTTTTCGATCTGGACATTCATCTCCTGGAGGGGTTTCAACTGCGTGGCAACGAACGAAAGCAGCACGGCCACAATCGTTACCATGATCAGCGAAAAGACAAAAATGTATGTGTTGCTAAAACTTCTCATGTCGGTTTGTCTCTTAGTTTGCTATTACTTTAGCTCTTTTCAATCTCTTCTTGATATTGGCTTCAATGATGTAGTGATCGATCAGAGGAGCGAAGACATTCATCAGCAGGATGGCCATCATCACGCCTTCCGGATAAGCAGGATTAAGCACCCTGATCAGAATGGCCAGGAAGCCGATCAGAAAGCCGTAGATCCACTTGCCCTTTTCGGTTTGAGCAGCTGTCACCGGATCGGTGGCCATATAGACTGCTCCAAAGGCAAAACCTCCCAGCAGCAGATGCTCCCAGAAAGGAATAGCCATAAATTCATTTACAGCAAAGAGATTCAGAAGAATCCCCATAACAGCGCCTCCGGCAAACACGGATAAAATTACTTTCCAGCTGCCCACCCCTGTGAGGATCAGGATCACCGCCCCGATCAGGATCGCCAGCGTGGACGTCTCCCCGATGGATCCGGGGATGGTCCCAATGAACATGTCCATGGAGGTATAGGCCTCTCCAAGTCCGTTTACAAAAGATGAGGTACCCGATGCCGCCTGTCCCAGAATGGTGGCGCCTGAATATCCATCCACAACACCGGTCCCATCGCTGAGTCCTGCGATCCAGACCTTATCGCCCGACATATAACTGGGGTAGGCGAAAAACAGGAAGGCCCTTGCTACCAGTGCAGGATTCAGAATATTCATCCCTGTACCTCCGAATACCTCTTTTCCAATGACCACGGCAAAGACTGTGGCCACGGCAACCATCCACAGTGGCACATCCACAGGCATAATAAGCGGGATCAGCATTCCGGAGACAAAGTAGCCTTCGGCCACCTCTTCGTTACGCATCTGGGCAAAGGCAATTTCAATCCCCAATCCCACCACATAGCTTACGATAATGATGGGTAATATCTTCAGAAATCCAAACCAGACCATTTGCCATACACCGGCACACTGTCCCATTGCCTGAAAATGCTGGTACCCGGTATTCCACATTCCAAACAGGAGTGCGGGGACCATGGCGATTATGACAATAATCAGAGCCCTTTTCATATCATTGGCGTCCCTGATATGAACCCGCCCACTGGTGACCTTGTCAGGCACAAAGAAAAAGGTTTCGATGGCTTCAAATCCCGCCAGGAAAATATGAAGCTTCCCCCCTTTTTCAAACGGGGGTTTAATCTTATCTACAAATCGTCGTAAACTCATATGTATATACTATGTATGTTTATTCTTCCATCTCTTTTCTCATGGCCTTGAGACCATCTCTGAGAATCTTGGTAACCGGGGTCTTGGAGGTACAGACAAATTCGCACAGGGCCAGGTCCTCTTCATCCAGTTCATAAATCCCCAGCTGCTCCATCTTATCTATATCATTCACCAGGATGGACTTGAGCAATTGCACAGGATAGATATCCATGGGCAGTACCTTCTCATATTCGCCAGTCATCACAAAGGCCCGTTCTCCTCCATGAAAATTAGTATCCAGATTGAACTTCTTGTTGGTTGTGAGCCAGGTTGATGCAAAGGATCTGGATACTGAAAGCTTGTTAAATCCAGGCATCATCCAGCCAAACAACTCGTAGTAGTTGCCTTCCGGAATTACGGTAAGCTGTGAATCAAAGAATCCAACGTAGCCGGTTTCAGCATCAATGGCCTTGCCGTTGAGAACACTTCCGCTAATTACGCGGTTCACGCCCTCCGTTAGCTGATTCTCCAGTAAGCTTGAAACAGCGGCCCCGCGAATAGTCTTGTAATACTGGGGTTTATTCACCCGGGCGCCGGTAAGGGCCACCACAAAAGATGGATCATATTTCCCGGTTTTAAAAAGACGGCCAATGGCCACTACGTCCTGCGGCTGAACTACCCAGACCACATCTCCCTTATTAATAGGATCCAGTTTGGAAATCTGGATGCCCACATTCCCGGCCGGATGCGGACCTTTAAAACGGTTGATCTCCACACCCTTGATATTGCCAAGAGTACGTACAGAAGGATACCTGCCATCCAGGTTCAGGTGCACTTTCCCTTCGGTCAGTTTCTTCAGAGCATTAATCCCGATCTGGAAATCCTCTTCCGAATCTTTTAAGAGGAAATCGTAATCGGGGGCCAGGGGAGCCGTATCAAATGCCGAGATAAAAATCGATTTGGGCTTACCTTCGGTTTTGGCGATGGTGGTGTATGGACGCTGCCGGATGACAGGCCAGAGTCCGCTGTTAAGCAGATTTTCCACGATCTGCTCCCTCTTCATTTCCAAAGGATCTCCCTGGAGAAAGGTTTCAGCAGTATCCTTGCCATCATCCTCTACAACTACCTCAATAATTCTTCTGCGTTCACCACGATTTATGCCCTGCAGGATCCCGCTTACCGGGGAGCAAAACTTTACCTCAGGGTGATACTTGTCATAAAAAATGGGGGTCCCCACTTTTACCTCGTCGCAAAGATTTGGGATAATCTTGGGGGTTAGTCCGTGCCAGTCGCCCGGCTTGATTGCATATGTCTTAGCCCTGGGGGCTTTTACATAGATAAGCTCGGCCTGTCCAATCATTTTGATGTCCAGTCCCTTTTTAATCTTGATTACCTCAGCCATGGATTATTTTGTAGGAGTATAATAATCTATTAATTGAACTGTAAAAATAATTAAATTTACCTAGCTACAAAGCGGGGTCAGAAATATTCAAAGGCATGCTTTTTGCATCTATGTTCCTGACTGTAATTTCATAATGCGATTATATGAAAATAGCCTCCGGTCTAATAACATGTATAATATTGATCCAGGTCAGTTTTGTTCCTGCTCTTAGTCAGGAACCATACTCGGATGACCATGGAGAGGTGCGTGCCCTGGTCCTGGATCACAGGGTGAAGACTGTACAATTGTTCCGTGAAGGATGGCCCCTGAGCTACCCGGTGGTAAAGCTAAATGGAGATGTGCCCCTGGTCCTGGAATTTGATGATCTCTCAAAGGATCAACCAACTTTTATGTACCGGATGATCCATTGCAATGCCGACTGGACCCCTTCCGATCTGAGCGAGCAGGAGTACCTTGAGGGCTACCCCGACAATGAAATCAGAAGCAGTACTCCTTCATTTAATACCTACACCACTTACCTGCACTATCGCCTGCAGATACCCAACGAAGATGTTCGCTTCCTGCTGTCGGGCAACTACCTCCTGCTGGTTTACCGTGACAGGAATCCCGACGATGTGGTATTAACCAGGCGCTTTATGGTTACCGAGGGACGGGTCAATATTGAGGCATCCGCACATATTCCCGTTCTGAACCAGTACAAGGGATGCTGCCAGGAGGTGGATTTTACGGTTAAGCACAGCGGAGTCACCATCGACAATCCTTTCAGCGATGCAAGGGCAGTTATTCTGCAGAACGGGCTCTGGGACATGAAGATCGATGCCCTGCAGCCTTACATGATCAATCCCGGTCAGCTGGTATATGATTTCCATGAGGAGAATATTTTTCCAGGAGGAAACGAATTCAGGTTTTTTGATACCAAGAATACCAGGACACCCACCTACTATGTGCAGGAAATTGATTTTATACATCCCTACTTCCATTTCAGACTGAAACCCGACAAAGCCCGGTCGCCAGATAACTATTTTTCACAGGAAGATATCAATGGCAGGTATGCCATAGAGGCAGAGGGCAGCAGGGATCCGGGGGTGGATGCCGATTATGTCTTTGTTCATTTCAGGCTGGATATACCCCTGCCCCTGGATGGATCCGTCTATCTGACAGGGGCCCTGACCAACTGGCAATTCGACGAACTGAGCAAGATGAAGTACAATCAGGAGGAACAGGCCTACATGCTTAGTTTACTGCTGAAGCAGGGTGTCTATAATTACCGTTATCTCTTCCTCCCTGCCTTATCTGAACTCTTCGACATCACTGAAATAGAGGGAAGTCACTTCGAAACCGGCAATGAATACCTGATCCTTTTTTACCACCGGCCTCCCGGCACACGCTATGACCGCCTGCTGGGACACCAGGTGGTACACAGTCAATAGTTAAGCAGCAAAGTTTTTGAAACCCAGGGTATCTATTTTACGTTGTATGGAATACGTAGAAATATATTCCATTCTTATGAATATTTCCAGTCGAATAAGAAGGTCGGCTTTCTGGATGAAAGATTGGCTAATGGGGAATCCAGTAAAGAAGCACTATAATGAGATTAAGTTCATTACCGAGAACTATTCTGACAATCGGGCTTCGCAATTAAAAGATATGAATTTGTCAAGCATCCTCTGTCATGCAATCAATAGCACTCCATTTTATTCAAATGTAAATAGCGCTTTAATCAGCGATTTTCCTGTGATAAACAAGAACATTGTGAGGGAAAATGGCAATACCTTTAGAAGCAGTAGTAAAAAGTACGCATCGAAATGTTGTTACTACACCAGTGGTTCAACAGGAGCTCCTTTTTCAGTTCATGTCAATAAAAGTAAAAGATACAGAACCACAGCAGATACCATATATTTTGGAGAATTAGCAGGTTACAATCTGGGAGATAAACTTTTCTATTTTAAAATCTGGAGTAAATT
This sequence comes from uncultured Bacteroides sp., assembly GCA_964458155.1. Classification (GTDB taxonomy): domain Bacteria; phylum Bacteroidota; class Bacteroidia; order Bacteroidales. Next base: position 2,545 of record CAYWGP010000011.1, on the reverse strand, counting down.
AAACAAGAAAAGTAATCTTATAGCATTCGCCCAGAATATTGTTCCAGCTGATGTTATTGATCTGAATGATCACGCAATAGCTGAAATTATTGAGAGGCTGAGAAGAGATAAATCACCCAAGGCATTATTAGCATATTCATCTTTCCTCGATCTTATTTGTTCTCATCTTGAAAGAATTGACTCAGCCCCCATTGTTAATAATACAAAGGCGGCAATCGCCCAGGCTGAAGGATTAAACCCAATTACAAAAAAGGGAATATCCTACTATTTCAGTACTCAAGCTGTTTCAAGATATTCAAATAATGAAAATGGCATAATAGCGCAACAAATAGGAGAAGACGACGAATTTATAGTTAATGAAGCCAGTTTTTTTGTTGAGATACTTGATATGGACTCTGATACTCCAGTGCCAGACGGAACTCCTGGCCGAATTATAATGACGGATTTATTTAATTATTGCTCACCATTAATACGGTACGACACCGGAGATATTGGAGTCTTAGGTAAAAAAGAAGTAATGGGGCACACGAGAAAAGTCTTCAAATCGGTTGAAGGCCGGAAGTTGGATATTATTTTTGATACACAAGGATCGATAGTCTCTTCATATCTCTGGTTTAAGAATATGTGGAAATACAAGGAAATCAATCAATTTCAGATAATCCAACAAGGTGAAAAGGAATATCTTCTTAATATAAATGTCGAAAATCATTTTGAAAAAGAAGCTCAAATAATTAAAGAATATAAGGACCTGCTTGGTGAAGATGCAATAATTAAGGTTGCATTTGTAAGCGATATACCTCTTCTAGATTCAGGAAAACGGAAAACAACTGTCAACCTTCACAGGGATACGGCTTAGTGTGTATGAAACCCTTCGGGGAGCGCTGAAAAGTACCTGGCTCTTAGTTAGAGACCAATGGAATCTGAAATATCCCTCATTGCATCTACGGAAAGTTCTATAAACTCATCCAGGGAAATGCCAATCTCTTCACATTCCAGGATGTGATCACGATTCACGCTGGCAGCAAAAGCCTTCTCTTTCATCCTCTTGCGTACAGATTTATACTTTACATATGCAATTTTTTTATCGGGGTAGACAAGTGTTGTGGCATAGATCAGACCGGTAATGGTTTCCCCTGCGGCCAAAGCATGCTGAAATCTGGTGGATCTTGGAATACCCGTAGCCTCATCGTTATGCATCCGGATAGCATCAAGCATCTCCTCATCGAGTTTAAGGTCTTCCAGCAGCTCAGCTGCTTTAAGAGCATGCAACTTAGGATCTGCATTGGTTTCCTCAACATCGATATCATGCAAAAGCCCAGTGAGGCCCCAGCGATCTTCATCCTCCCCTAATCTACGTGCCAGAGCTCGCATCACTGCTTCTGAGGCGAGACAGTGGACCACTGTTTTTTCATTTTTTACATGTTCCAGCAATCTTGCTTGAGCACATTCTCTTGACAGCAGCATTTTTACCTGATTATTATTGTTTGTCTTACCTTAAAACTCTTTGCAGCAAAAACTCTGATAACATAAAGCCCTGAGGATAGATCTCTAAGATCAAGCTCAATTATCTGACCCCCTGTTTCGGGCTTTATCTCTCGTATAAATCTACCATGATTATCAGCTACTTGTACCAATTCTATTTCAGAACTACCCGCATTTAAGAAAAATAATCCATCCCCCGGATTAGGGTATAGAACCAGACTTTCGGAATTATCCTTAGCAACAAGGCTCGGACCAAGGATGTTTACTGAAAATAAATCAAAAACACCTGATCCATCACTGGCTGTTGCCAGAACGGTAACCGTCCCCGGATTGCCCGCAGAAAGTAAGCCCTCCATACTGATAGTGGCCGTGCCTGTGCCATTAGACATACTCCAGACTAGCTCCTTATTTGAAGCGGCTTCAGGCAATACAGTTGCGGTGAACTGCAATGACTGTCCGGATATCAAAGTTGAATCACCATTAGCTGGTTCAATTATTATTTCGGTGACAGGGATATGGTCCGGCAATATGCTTAATTGAAAACTTCCACTAACACCGGAACTGTCCTTTGCTGTTGCAACAACAGTCACAGATCCAGGATTGCCGGCAGTAAGCAATCCATGAGTATCAATGTAGGCTGTTCCGGTGCCATTGATAATACTCCAGTTTACCTCCTTTAAGTTGGCTGTCTCCGGGGAGACTATCGCAGAAAAACGCAAAGTATCTCCAACGTTTACTTGCTCAATTCCTCCATATGAAGAAACTGTTATCCCTGTGACCTGAATTATCAGCCCTTCCCAACCTGCAATTCTAGCTAACATCCACCACATTGCCTTGGTCAGTCGGACGGCTCCCACTTCACCAATATGGTCCCCATCTTCACTGTGAGGTACCAGGTTCCACAAATCATCATAATCCATCATATTATCAGGATGTATCTGCAGGTGTGAGCGAATGTTACCATCATCATCCCAGTCTTCAAAATGTTGTTCACCACTGTCGCTCCAACACAATATATCTGCATAATCAAACAATATCCTGGATTGATCCTCATTCACATAAT
>CAYWGP010000010.1:0-26764 GCA_964458155.1 uncultured Bacteroides sp. | reverse complement strand
CAGAATGCCTATGGAATTGAAACCATGATCCGGAAAAAAGCCGGACCATTGACCGGTTGGATGTCCTACACCTATTCACGTTCATTTATCCAGGTAGATAATCCCCATACGGGTGAGCAGATCAATCAGGGGATGCAGTACCCTTCCAATTATGACAGGCCCCATAGTTTCAACCTGGTGGCCACATACAAAAGGGGGAGAAAGGTAAGTCTGTCTGCCAACCTGGTGTATATGACCGGCCGGCCGGCCACCTACCCTGTATCTGTGTATTATGAATACGGGATCCCCTATGTTCATTATTCGGAGCGGAACAGTTACCGGATCCCTGATTATTTCCGGGTGGATGTATCCCTGAACATAGAAGGAAGCCTCAGGAAGCGCAAGCCCTTTCACAGCTTCTGGATGATCAGTGTATACAATGTCACCGGACGGGATAATGCCTATTCGGTCTATTTCAAGAACATGAACGGATATATGTTTGGTTATAAGCTTTCCATCTTTGCGAATCCTGTGGTCACCGTTTCATGGAATGTAAAACTAGGGAACTATGCCAGTGAGTAGGATCCATATCTTCTTGGTGTTCTGCCTTGTTTGCACAGCATGTGTGGAGCCTTTTGAACCGGTTCTGGAGGAAAACCAGGAAGTTCTGGTTATCAGCGGCATGGTCAGTGACCAGGCGGGCAGGTATACCGTCTCAGTCAGCAGGTCCTCTCCCTACAAGGTGCCCGAATACCAGCCCGTGGAATTCTGTGTGGTGACTGTAACGGACCAGGATGGGAATATGATGCATTATACGGGCGAAGGAGAAGGTATCTATGCCGTGGAAATACCCGAATCCTACCTGGAAGTAGGGGATGCAGTTAGCCTGCACGTGCTTACACCTGATGCAGAGGAATACCGGTCCGCCTATGATACCATTCTTTCCTGCCCGGGCATTGATAGTGTTTATTATGAATTCGGATTTCTGGAGACTGCCGATCCGGAGAAAGAGCGGCCGGGGATCCAGTTCTACCTGGATATGACCGGCGAGGCATCTGATTCGCGAAATATTCTTTGGCATGTTGAGGAAACATGGGAATACTGGGCCGCCCTCATAGGGAATATCAGATGGAATGAAGATCGCACCTCCGAAGAATTTCATACCAATCACCTGTTCAAGTGCTGGAAGACCTTTCCCCTGCCACGTTTTTACTCGGCTACCACCGGGAGCCTTTCCTCCAATGAACTCAGAAGGGTGGCTTTGAACTTTGTCTCCAATGAAACGGATCGTCTTTCCAGGAAGTACAGCATCCTGGTAAAACAGCAATCGCTCTCCAGTGAAGCGTATAGTTATTTTTTAAGATTGAATGAACAGGCTGTGGAGTCAGGGGGACTGCATGATGTACAGCCTTCCTCTGTTCCCGGAAATCTCTACAACGTAAATAATCCCGAAGAGACCGTACTGGGTTATTTTCATGCCACACAACTGAGGGAAGAGCGGATTTATGCCACGAACAATTATTATGACTTTCGTGTGCCACATATCTCCTGTGATTACGAGCCGCTAAGTGTGGCATGGACCTGGCCGATTGATGAGCGGCCCCTTTACATTTACTGGGAAGGCCCCTTTATGCCCTCATGGACGAATTATCCTGAATGCTTTGACTGCACGCTGGACGGAGGGGACAATATCCAACCTGAATACTGGGAACCATGGCCATGATCCGGAGGAAAATACATAAGGCCTTATTCAACCTGTGTTTGCTGGGTTTGCTTTCTGCAGTCCTGCAGGCACAGAACTCTCCCTTTGATCCTGAAATGGCCGCTCAGGCTGCTCTGATACGGGAAGAGGTGGACGGTTTTACTGACCGTTCCCTGTATATCACGGGAGAGGCCATCAGCTTCAGCATGCGCCTGCAGACTTCCGGACTGCCTGATGAAGTTGAATGGAGCAGGATATTGTATGTGGACCTGATTTCTGCTTCAGGGGCACGACAGGCCCAGGGAAAGTTCCGGATTCAAAACAATATGGCCGTAGGTGAATTTCAGATCCCGGAGGGAATCCTGACGGGAGTTTATTTTTTAAGGGCTTATACCCGGTGGATGAGGAACTGGGATCCTTCCTGCTATGTTTACCTGCCCTTGCGGATCATTAATCCCACTGTCCCTGAGCTGGATGAAGCGATCCCCGGTGAGCCAGGGGAACACTCCCTTAACGCGCTTTCTGTGACTGGAGGTGCAGTGAACATCTCAACAGCATCCCGCACTTTTGGCAGGGGGGATTCCATCGGGGTGGAGCTGCTTCATTTCACAGGTGGTGCTGCCGGATCCCTTAATGGCTGCCTGAGCATTGTGCCTGCAGCTGCAAAACCCGGAGTGCCCCTACTGGCAGAAGGCTCTGACAGGAATGAGGGATCCTTTCAGCTGGACTTCCTGCCCGACATCTTTGGGGTCACCCTCTCTGGCAGGGTACTGCGGAGTGTGGAAGATCAGGCACTGGAAGGAAGCAGGGTTCACTTTACCCTTCTGGGAGAACAAGCCGGTTATGTGGTTGCACATGCAGATGCCTATGGGAGATTTTCAATGTCCCTTCCCGGCCGGGAAGGCAGGCTTGAACTTTTTGTCCAGCCCGAACAGGACGGTGACGGAGCTCTGGAAGTGCGGATCGATCAGGATTTTGACAGCAGGGTATTGTCCCTGGAGGCCCCTTCATTCAGCATGGATCAGCAGGAGGAACAGGCACTTACACTGATGGCCAGGAAGCATCAGCTATCCGGCATATACAGTGATATACAAGTCCGTGAGGATCCGGAAGAAGACCGGTCCAAAATACCCATTTACGGGACCCCGGACTTCAGGCTGAATCTGGATGATTATATATTACTGCCTACCCTGGAGGAGGTGTTTATTAATCTGGTTCCGGATATTACCCCCCTTAGCAGGCCAAACAGAACGGACCTGACCATTGCCAGTGTGAATCCGGGCATATCCCTGTTCCCGCCACTGTTAATGGTTGACCAGGTTCCCATTTTTAGCATGGAGCAGTTTCTGTCAATATCTCCCTCTGAGATCAGTCATATTGATGTAATTACCGATGTGTATGTGCGAGGGGATATGCGTTTCGGGGGCATCATTAACCTCTGGACACGGGAAGGGAATATGGCAGGTATAGATCTTCCTGAATACTCCTTTTTCATTGATTACCATGCCCTGACCCCTCTGCCTGGTTCCTCACCTGGAAGGGGTTCCTCACCGGACAGGCTTCCCGATACCCGGAATACCCTGTTATGGATGCCGGGACTGCTTCTTGAGCGCTCAGTTCCCAGGTCGGTCTCCTTTGTTGCACCCGATTATCCCGGGGATTATGTGATTATATACCAGGGATGGGACGAGCAGGGGCAAGCGGTCTCAGCAGAATCTATTATTTCCATTGAGCAGTGATGTGGAAAGCGGGCCTGTTCCAATGGAAGATTTTGTAATTTAGCAGGCTTTAAGGAATCTTTTTACTGCCACGGACCTATGAGATTACGCAAAGACCTGTTCTTTTTTCTTGGACTAAGCTGTTTCTTTCTGCCCTTTTTTATATTCCCGGAACTATTTGAGGCCTACTACCGGTTCAACCTGGACCATGGACTTCTGATGAGCTTTGTCAAGTTTTTTCTTCTGGCCACCCTAGGCGAGGTCATAGGACTCAGGATAAAGACCGGCAGCTATTATTATAAGGGATTCGGACTGTTACCGCGGGCCATAGTCTGGGGATTCCTGGGTATGACCATCTTTATGGCCTTTGCAATTTTTGCCTCGGGAACACCCCTTCTTCTGGAGAAGATCGGATTTAAGGATGCGGGTATATTGCTGCACTCGGATTTAAGCTGGAGGAAGGTGGTCGTTGCCTTCAGTATTTCCACAGCACTGAATCTGTTCTATGCACCGGTCATGATGACCTTTCATAAAATTACTGATATACATATTCTGGAAAATGGAGGGACCATGCGGGGCTTCTTCACTCCAATAGCGTTTGCAAGGATTTTCAAGGAAATCAACTGGGATGTACAGTGGAATTTTGTCTTTAAAAGAACTATCCCCTTGTTCTGGATCCCTGCCCAGACCATCACCTTCCTCTTGCCGGAGGAGTTCAGGGTACTCTTTGCAGCCTTCCTGGGAATTGTTTTGGGAGTGTTGCTGGCTGTTGCAGCCTTGAAAAATGTCGAATATTAAAACGGCAGCCAGAATTTATCCATATCTTGGGACAAATTCACTGTTTAACACTTAAAATCATCTGAAATGAAACGCCCAACATTTGTAATTCTTAGTCTTTTTTTACTGTTTACAACTTTAGCCTGTACAACGAATTCCAAAGATGGAGATCTTCTCTTCGGTGAGAATTACAGTCTGGCTGATTTTCAGGAGGGGAGCTGGGAAATCAAGGAGGATATGCTGGTTGCCCTGGAAGACCAGGTTGTCTGGGCCCCAGAGGAATATGAGAATTTCATGCTGAAGTTTGAATTCATGAATGAGGAAGGAACCAACAGCGGGATCATAGTTTATTGTACCGATCAGGATAACTGGATTCCCAATTCGGTAGAAATACAGATTGCCGATGACTATGGAAAGTGGGAAAGCGAACGGAAAGATTTTCAGTGCGGAGCCATTTTCGGCCACCTGCCTGCCAATGAACAAAAAGTTGTACTTCCTCCGGGAGAATGGAACCAGATGGAAGTTAGCTGCAAGGGTCAGTTGATAGAGGTTGTGCTTAATGGCAAGAAAGTGACCTCCATGGATATGTCGGAGTGGACATCCGGGACCACTAATCCCGATGGAAGCGAAATTCCCGGCTGGCTACCCACTCCTTTTGCAGAATTGCCAACAAAAGGATCTATTGGTTTTCAGGGCAAGCACGGGGATTCTTCCATCACCTTCCGTAATGTCAGGATCAAGGAGCTGTAGCCAATAAATAGCAAAACCCCAGGCGGAACTTCACACAATATATTCCTATATTAAAATTCCAGGTTTTCTAAATTCAGGCCTGGCCCGATCATGAGCAAATCAACTGAAACATCTTTGAAAACAGGATTCGATAATGAAGCCTACATCAGGCAGCAGACCTCTTCTATCCTGGAACGGGTGGATCAATTTCAGGAGAAGCTCTACCTGGAGTTCGGAGGTAAGATCATGTATGATTACCATGCTTCCAGGGTACTGCCTGGTTTCGATCCCAATGTGAAGATTCGCCTTCTTCAGGAGTTGAAAGATAAAATTGATATTATTCTCTGCGTGCACGCCGGGGCCATTGAAAAAAAGAAGATCAGGGCGGATTTTGGCATTTCCTATGATGCAGATACCTTGAGAACCATTGACGAATTCAAGGAATGGGGACTGGAAATCACAGCAGTGGTTATCACCCGATACCAGGATCAGCCCCAGGCCACCTCATTTAAAAATAAGCTGGAAAGAAACGGTATCAGGGTCTATACGCATGCATATACCAAAGGATACCCCATGGATGTGGATCTGATTGTTAGTGACCAGGGCTATGGGGCCAATCCTTATATTGAAACAAAGAATCCTATTGTTGTGGTGACTGCACCCGGTCCGGGAAGCGGAAAACTGGCTACCTGTCTGAACAATATGTATCATGACTATAAAAGGGGTATTAAGGCAGGGTATGCCAAATTTGAGACCTTCCCAATCTGGAATCTTCCCCTCTCGCACAAGGTGAATATAGCCTATGAAGCTGCCACGGTGGATTTGAAGGATATTGTCCAGATCGATCACCACCATCTGGAAGCATACAATGAGAAAACAGTCAACTATAACAGGGACATAGAAGCCTTTCCCCTGTTGAAACGAATTCTGGAAAAGATCACAGGGGAGGAATCAATTTATAAAAGTCCTACAGATATGGGTGTTAACAGGGCAAGCGCCGGCATCGTAGATGATGAAATAATCTCAGAAGCTTCCCACCAGGAGATTATCCGCAGGTATTTTCGTTGTGCGGTGGAATATACCATGGGTCTGGTGGACCGGGATACGCTTGACAGAGCTGAACTTGTCATGGAAAAGGTCAATGCCCGGGTAGAGGACCGTAATGTGGTTCAGGCAGCCAGGCAGGCAGCCCAGGAGGCCAGATCATCGGGAAAAGGGAACAAGGGGATGTTTTGCGGAGCCGCCATTGAACTGAAAGATGGCACCCAGATCACAGGTAAGAATTCACCTCTGATGCATTCGGCATCAAGCCTGATCCTGAACGCAGCCAAACACCTGGCCGGTTTGCCCGATCATATGCATCTTCTTCCTGCAAACATGATTGAGAAAGTAACCTTCCTCAAGAAGGAAGTTCTTACCGGAAAAATGGTCAACCTGGATTTGGAAGAAACCCTTATAATGCTTGGGATCTCTGCAATTTCCAATCCCGCTGCACAGCTGGCTATTGAAAAACTGGCAGAACTGCGGAACTGCGAGGTTCACCTGACGCATATTCCCACGCCTGGCGATGAGGCCGGACTAAGAAAGCTGCATGTGAATCTGACCTGTGATCCCGAATTTTCTTCCACCAGCCTGTTTATGGGGAATTAGTCCTTTTGAGATCAATACTAAAACACCCTTAGTTAACTATATTTGGAGACCAGAATTATAGATTAGGATGAAAAGGACTAAAGAGTATTCCAGGATTTTATTTGCTTTCATACTGTTGGTGCCTGCCATAAGCTGGTCACAGAATATGTTGAAGTATGACAGACCTTCAACAGTCTGGGAGGAGGCGTTGCCTCTGGGGAATGGAACCCTGGGTGCCATGGTATATGGGGGTGTGCCCCAGGAACATATTCAATTCAATGAAGAAACCCTGTGGACAGGTCAGCCACATGATTATGCCAATAAAGGCTCCTGGCAGTATCTGGGCGAGATAAGGCAATTGCTTGCGGATGGAAGACAGAAAGAAGCCGAAGAACTGGCCATGGAGAAATTCATGAGTATCCCTCTGAGACAAAAGGCCTATCAGCCTTTTGGGGATCTGATTATAGATTTTCCCGGCCATGATTTGTATGAGAATTACGAGCGTAGCCTGGACCTGGAAACGGCGACCTGTCAGGTAAGATACGATGTGGAGGATGTCAGCTTTAAAAGGGAGGTTTTCATAAGCAAACCAGAGGGAGTGATGGTGGTACACTTAAGTGCTGATAAAGCGGGCATCTTGAATTTCGAATGGAGACTGGACTCACGGCATTTTCAGAAATCTGTTCAAAGCGATGGAGACAGGATGGGGCTTTCTGTAACCATTCCCGATGGAGTCCTTCGCGGGCATGCACTTGCCAGGGTAATAAGCGATGGAAAGATTACTCCCGGATACGATAAGATATCCGTTTCAGATGCTACTGAGGCCACCATATATCTTTCAGCTGCCACCAATTTCATAGATTACCTTGAAACAGGCGGAAATCCGGTCCGGAAGGCAGAAAGCCTGGTAAACAGAGCAGTAATGGAAGGCTTCTCCAGGATCAGGGAAGGGCATATTGAAGAATACCAGTCTCTTTTTAAACGCTTTAACATCAAACTGGGATCAGGTAAGGAAGCTGCTGATGCTTATACCAATGAGCGAATCCGGAAGTTCTGGAAGGAAGCTGATGATCCGGAACTGATTGCTCTTTACGTACAATATGCCAGGTATCTTTTGATCTCAAGCAGTCGACCGGGATCGCGGCCTGCCAATCTCCAGGGAATATGGAACGACCTGCTGAATCCTCCCTGGGATTCGAAGTATACCACCAATATCAACATTGAGATGAATTACTGGCCCTCCGAGCTGACAAACCTTTCGGAGTGCCACCAGCCCCTTTTTGAAATGATCAAAGAACTTTCCGAAACGGGAGCTGTGACTGCCAGAGAACACTACAATTGCAGGGGGTGGGTATTTCATCATAACACGGATATCTGGAGAGGTACAGCCCCCATAAATCATTCCAACCACGGAATCTGGGTAACAGGCGGAGCCTGGTTCAGCACGCATCTCTGGGAGCACTATTTATATACACGTAATCTGGAATTTCTGGAGGAATACTATCCGCTTATGAGAGGTGCTGCACTTTTCTTCACTGATTTCCTGGTGGAGGATCCTGTCTCGGGATACCTGATCAGCACGCCATCCAACTCACCTGAGAACGGAGGGTTGGTAGCCGGACCCACCATGGATCATCAGATTATCAGATCCCTGTTTAAAGCCTGTGTGGAGGCTGCAGACCTGCTGGATATCGATGAAGAATTTGCAGGACAACTGCAGCTTATGATACCGATGATTGCACCCAATAAAATCGGACAATACGGACAATTGCAGGAGTGGATGGAAGATAAGGATGATCCGGAAAACCACCACCGTCATGTGTCCCATCTGTGGGGAGTGTATCCGGGATTTGATATCAACTGGGAAGAAAGTCCTGAATTGATGGAAGCGGCCAGGCAATCACTTATTTTTCGAGGAGATGAAGGAACCGGCTGGAGCCTGGCCTGGAAAATCAATTTCTGGTCCAGGTTCCTGGAGGGTGACAGGGCCTATGACCTTGTCCAGATGCTGTTGAGTCCGGCCGAAGAGCCCGGGAGAAAAATCCGGGGGGGGTCTTATCCCAACCTTTTCGATGCACACCCGCCTTTCCAGATAGACGGCAATTTTGGGGGTGCTGCAGGGATTGTGGAAATGCTGGTACAAAGCCATATGGGCTACATAGATATTTTGCCCGCCCTTCCCTTGGCTTTGCCCGACGGAGAGATAAGCGGAGTTTGTGTCAGAGGTGGATTTGAACTAACCTTCAGTTGGCAGTCAGGTGAGCTTATAGGATTAGAAGTACTTTCAAAGGCAGGTGAGCCCTGTACCTTGAAATACGGAGAGAAGACGAAAGAATTTAAGACCAGAGCAAATCAGGTCTACTGCTTTGATTCCAGACTTAAAAAGATATAAAAGAACTACTCTCGCAGTGTCAAAGAATCAATTTCGTTAAGGGTGTCGGGGTTCAATACCCGCATTTTCACGGTGGAGCCGTCCACATAAAAGAGGCACAGGGCATTCTCTACACTGAAGGATTGGGTGAAGTCGCTCCAGGGCAGGATCTCCTGTGCATAGTAGGGGGCACCCGCTGCTCCATTGTTGATCTGATAGATGGGCCGGCTTACATTGAGCTTTTCCAAAGGCCAGATCTCCGGATAGATGGGAACCTCCGGGCTTAGCTTTAACCAGTTGTAGTTGTGCTCGTCCCCCGTAAGAATGGCCAGTACCTTGGTGCTCTCGTTGATGAGGATGTCCAGGTATTCGTCCCTGCGCTCAATAATACCTTTGGCCACTGGTCTACCATTAATGAAGGGCCGGTACTGGTTATTTCCGCTGTACCACATATCGTCCCTGCTGTGACCGCCGTTTGGAAATGCAGGGGTGTGCTGGGTAACAAATACGTGATCGATCAGAGAGTCCTGCTCATACATTGCTACTGTTTTCCTGAGCCATTCCAGCTGCATATCCATGATATATCCGTGAAGCCCACCGCTGGTAAAAGGAAATTGATTCAGGGTGGGAGCATACCAGTAATCGCTGTTAAGCACGATCATTCCCACGTTTCCGTAGGTGTAGGTATAAACGTTTTCTGAATAGGATGGGAAATCCTGACTATCCGGGTCCGGATCGTACATGGAGCCATCCTCACTTATCAGGTCGCTTACAGGATTAACAAATGCTTCTGCAAAAGAGGCCTCAGCGGAGAAACTGTCAAAGGGAAATCCATCAATAAATGCCCTCATCCGACCAGCTGTATCGAGAAACATGTACCCCAGAGCCTCGTGGTTCCCCATCCCTGTATTGATGGGCATGTAATGCCAGAAAGGTTCCACGGCCTTCTTCCAGTTGGTATACTGCAGCTGCTGTTCCTCGTTGTCGCTCAGGTAGCCGTTGATCATATCGCCGGTAAACTGAAGAAAGGCTGCTCCATGGGCATGTGCCATGGCTGCCATCTTTTTCATGATATAGGCATTTGCCCCGTAGATCTTCCGTTCGCCTCCGCCTGTAGCATGCCTGCTGTCGCTTGTGTAGGCAAAAACAAAGGGCTCCCGGCTTCCGGCTTTCTGAGCGGTCCTGAAATGATACTGCTGTTCCTGCCCGCCATATTTTACCGTATAACTGTATTCTGTAGCCGGTTCCAGTCCCTCAATGGCCCATTCATGGTGAGTCACAGCTTGCTGGTCCGAAAGAAGCTGGCCATTAACTTCAAGCTGAGCCTTTACCGGAAGGGTTGTCCGGCACCAGACCACGGCGCCAGTATCCGTAAGGCCATTGATGAAAGGGCCCTCCGCAATGGCCGCGACCACCTCAAATGGGCCGGTTCCCGCCAAGGAGACTTCCCCGTCATAAATGATCATGCCTTCTTTGTCCTGCAACCTGTATCCAATGGTTAAGAATCCGGTCTCTTTCCATCCGACGAAATCGTAAGGGTAGCTGAAATCAGTGGGAATGTCTATTTCTGCCTTTCCATTTACGATGGGCCTGGTGAAACGGAATACGGGCTCAGGGTGCGGGGCCTTTCCATAGGGGATAAGTCCGTAAGTAAGGGTCCCCTCCAGTGCTCCGAAATCAAATATCAGCCCGTTTTCTGTACCCACCGGTTTTCCATATACCTGTTGCAGGGTATAAAGGGGTGGACTGATATAGGCAAAGTAGGTATTGTCCTTAACCTGCAGATTCAGGTTTCCTGCCTCGTCAAAAGATATTTTGCTGTAGACAGCAGGGATCTCATCGTTTTGTTGCGCATGAATGCAGCCGAGCCCGGTGAACAGGACCAGGATAAGAGCCCATTTTTTAGCATATGTCATAATCGGTGCTTTTATTGAGTTGGATGCTTGATCATCAAACAAACACAATCCATGATTTGTTCTTAAAAATTCGGATTATGGGAATATTGAATTATAAAATTATCAGAATTTGAATTCATCCATACGTAATGATCTAATCTTTTGTTTTACACTCCAATATCTCACCCTTACTGGTGGAGCGATTGTATAAGCTTTGATAGAAAACAAAAAAACCCTTGCGTCCGTGAGAGGCATGCAGTTAAGTCTTTAAAAATCAATATAGTCTTTGACATTCTAAATTGAGTTAACTAACTTGTAAATGTCTAACCCAAAAAGCTCCTGAAATGAAAAAATTTTCCCTCGCATTGATTTCATGTTGTTTACTGGCAGTCGTTTGCTGTCAGGACGAAAGTGGCATTGAAAAAGAAAAAAAAGCTATTATAGCGGTAATTGAAGCAGAAAAGATTGCCTACTACACGCAGGATTTGTCTGACCTGGACGCCGCCTGGATCCAGGAAGCCACATCGCGAAAGCTTTTCATTACAACTCATGGGATTACGGAACTTACCGGGTGGGAAGAAATTCATCAAAACAATGTGGAGGCGATCGAACGAGATTGGAACGAACACCATGAGACTGCTCTATATTCAAATTATTCCATAAACATCTATGGAAATACTGCTTTGGTTTATCATGACAGTGAGCACCAGATTACCGATCACGACGTAGAAAGCGTGCTCAACATGAGAAGGATTCTCCATTTGGTAAAGATTGATGAAGAATGGAAAATCGATTTACTGGCCATGTATTTCATGCCACATAACCCCATGGGACAGGAAATTGAAATGTAGTGTAAGATTATTCCTTTAAGAAATTCCATATTGCCATAAGTCCTTCCTGAGGTATTGTAACTGCTTTCTGATAATATTGTATTGTCAGAGATTACTCGCCTCCGGCTCGTGAACTACGGGGGAGGGGAAACTCAAAACAACCCTTACAGATTCCTCTGACCTGACGGCCCCTGTAAAGATTCCTGCTTCGAAAGGATATTCGGATAATATGATAATGACTTGTCGGGAAGCCAGTGCCACATTGAACCAAGGTCTTTTTTAACACTATCAATCAAGACATCAGGTACACGAGCTGTCTCCCTCCTTACAAATTCCTGAAAATCCCTATCCCCTTGCAGTTTATTTAGCATGGACGATAGAAATCTTGCTTTGCCGATACCGCCAATAGTTAAGGATAAGAGTAATGTAATCCACTTAGGAGCTGCCATATTATTGGCATTAAATCTATGGTACATGGCTTTTGCAGAAAAACTGTATTGCAGCAAATCAATGAAATGAATGTAAAGTTCTTCCCACGAATAATGGCGGGGAATGATATTGCAGATATGAACCGATCTCATCATGTGAAATGGAAAAGGAATAATCCTGTTTTCACTTTCGTACCTTATATTATTTTGGACACTTTGACCATAAATAGATAGCAAGGCATAAGATGGATAAGCGCCGGGTGCCAGGTCAATAAATCGCTTAGTAAGCTCAAAAGGCTCCGGGCCAGTTTCACTATCAAGTCCAAACATCAAATTGGTTTGTACCTGAGGGATGTAGCGTTGGATCATATTCACTTGATTGGCCACCTCCTTTACTTTGTCAATCCCGGTTACAGAATTCAATCTTGATTTATTTCCATAAGCAAACCAGGATTCAATCCCTGGCATAAGCATCATGAATCCGTTCTTTCGTAATCTACTAACATTAGGCTCATTCAAGATCGACAGACTGCATTCGGCAATGAAATCAATACTTCCGGAAGGAATTGCAGATTCTATGGTTTCCATGATCTGATTGAAATTAATTCCAAAATTGGGATCATACCAACTTACCCGGGGTCGTTTCATTTTTGTAGTCAAAAAAGAAAGATCCTCTTTAATTACCTCTAAATCAAGTACGTGGTATTGGGATTCGGAGTCTACGCAAAAGTCACATTTAAAAGGGCATCCCATACTTCCAATCATAGGTGTTATTTTTATAAAGGGAAGCTGTTTATGTACCTTTTCGATAAATTCCCATCTTTCACGGACACCCGGGATCGAATCAGGAGGCGCTGGAGAATGCTGGTAGGATCCAACAGGTTTATTTATTTCAAATTCGCGCAACAGATTTTTAATCAATTTTTTGTCAGTTAAACCCAATACATAATCAAAATAAAGACAGGCATCGTCGGGATAAGATCTAGCGTGTGGCCCTCCCAGAACTGTTACAATTCCTTGAGAACGATAATAATTGCTCAAAGCATATGCAAGCTGCGCGGTATATGTGAATGAACTGATAAACACCAGGTCCGTTTGATCCTGGGACAAATTCCTGAATTTCTGTGATCCCGTAAAAAGGGAATAGTTTACCTCATGACCCTCTTGTTTACACCAGACCCCTATGATTTGCGGCATGATACTGATGTAATTTGGAAACATTACCCGGCGGTACAGAGACTGAGATTGTCCATTATGGATGAGGTCGATAATGCTGATTCTCAATTTTTTCATAGTACAGTTCTAAATTTTTACCTTAATTGAGCACAACTAAAGTAATCAAATATTAGTTCCTCAGAAACAGGCTGGTTGAAGATGATTCAGGATCACAGGTAAGGTTCACATACAGTTTTCTGAGACCCGCTTCATCACCGGGTGTAGGAATATGCGTCAGGTGGACCTCACAGTTCTGCAATTCGGCCAGTTTTTCAATGGCCAGCTGTGCCACGGGATTTGAGATGGCTGAAACCCATCAAAAAAGCCTCACACTTTCGTGCAAGGCCTCTTATTTTGGTCGGGGTGAGAGATTACTCGCCTCCGGCTCGTGAACTACGGGGGAGGGGAAACTCAAAACAAGAAACCTTGTCTCACTTCGTTCGCCAGAGGCTTTTCTGCTGTCTTCCGGCCTCAAGCAAGCCTGGGCTGAAACCCATCAAAAAAGCCTCACACTTTCGTGCAAGGCCTCTTGTTTTGGTCGGGGTGAGTAGATTCGAACTACCGACCCCTCG
Organism: uncultured Bacteroides sp.; assembly: GCA_964458155.1. Classification (GTDB taxonomy): domain Bacteria; phylum Bacteroidota; class Bacteroidia; order Bacteroidales. Next base: position 12,919 of record CAYWGP010000010.1, on the reverse strand, counting down.
CCCCCCAGACGAGTACTCTAAACCTGGCTGAGCTACACCCCGATCAATAGTGCTGCAAAAGTAATAATTCATTTCATATTGACAAATACTCCTGAATAAATTGAGGCTGTTGCTATACTGCCATCCCGTCATCTTATGCGGGTTTCATCAAGGGATTTACTGTAAGTTTGTCCGGGATAAGGAATAAGGGAACCTGAATTTGGATTTGGTACCGAATTTGAATAGGGGTGCTTGTATTTTTGTAATTTAAGGGGTCTGAATACGACCAAGGTAGAGAATTAGAATGATTAGAATGAATAATCGAAAATATAACTAATAATAATTATAATAGCCTAACATAATAAGCAAATAGCATACTAACACAGTAACATATTAACTAATCACAATGGACCTTTTTAAACCCATGGGCAGTACTTCTGAAGAGCCTGCCAGCAATAAAAAAGAACTTGAAGTAAAAGAACACGTGAAGTGCCTGATTCTTGGATCCGGACCTGCCGGTTATACAGCAGCCATTTATGCCGCTCGTGCCAACCTGAGCCCTGTGATGTATACTGGTATGCAGATGGGCGGCCAGCTGACAACAACTACTGAGGTTGACAATTTCCCGGGTTATCCAGACGGGACTGACGGGACAGCCATGATGGAGGATCTGAAGAAGCAGGCTGAGCGCTTTGGTACTCAGGTACGTTTTGGAATGGCCACCAATGTGGATTTTTCAGGAAAAGTGAAGCAGGTGGTGATTGACGAGAACACGCTGATCACTGCCGATAGTGTTATCCTTGCAACAGGAGCTACGGCAAAGTACCTGGGTCTGGAGTCGGAGGAGAAGTTCAAGGGCTACGGCGTTTCTGCCTGTGCTACCTGCGACGGTTTCTTTTATAAGGATAAGGTAGTTGCTGTTGTTGGAGGTGGTGATACTGCTGCTGAGGAAGCCACCTACCTGGCGGGTATATGTAAGAAGGTCTACCTGATTGTTCGAAGGGATGAATTACGTGCCTCCAAGGCTATGCAAAAAAGGGTCTTTAGTACAGGAAATATTGAAGTGCTCTGGAAGCACCAGACCAAAGAGGTTACTGGCGACCAGGTAGTAACCGGGCTGGAATTATACAAGAATAAGGGAGAAGAAGGAGAGGAAACTGTCAAAATTGATATAGATGGATTCTTCCTGGCCATTGGTCACACTCCCAATTCGGATATATTCAAGGAGTTTTTGGATACCGACGAGGTGGGTTATGTGCAAACCATACCGGGTTCTGCAAAGACCAATGTTCCTGGTATTTTTGCCTGTGGCGACCTTCAGGATAACACCTACCGTCAGGCAGTTACAGCAGCCGGGTCCGGCTGTATGGCCGCCCTGGATGCAGAGAGGTATCTGGGCGAACTGTAATAGTTCGCCGCTTAGGATAAAAAAAACAGGGGGCTGTCAGACCCCCTGTTTTTTTTGTTAGTAGTTAATAGTTAGTTTATTAACCATCAGCTATTTATCGCGCTGCGGTTTTTAAACCCGCAATGCACTAATATCCTGGAAGGTATCACTCTTGTATTCTCCGGCTTCCAGCTTGGCCCTGCACTCGGTGAATGCAGCGATGGTGTCCTGCACATCTTCGAGGTTGTGCATGGAAGTGGGAATCAGGCGAAGCAGGATGTCACCTTTCGGTACCACCGGATAAATCACAACAGAACAAAAGATACTGTAGTTCTCCCGCAAATCAAGGATCAGGTTGGTTGCCTCGATAATTCCTCCACTCATATATACCGGGGTTACAGGTGATTCGGTGACCCCGATATTGAAACCGGCATCTTTCAGTCCCTTTTGGAGGGCATTGACCACGTTCCAGAGATCCGTCCTGAGTGAGGGCATGGACCTGAGCATTTCCAGCCTTTTCAGTGCACCAATTACCATTGGCATTGGAAGTGACTTTGCATAGGTCTGAGAACGCATGTTGTAGCGCAGGTAATCAACTACATCTGTATCAGCGGCAACAAAACCGCCGATTCCGGCCATGGCCTTGGCAAAGGTTGAGAAATAGAGATCAATTTTGTCCTGTACACCGAAGTGTTCACCGGTACCCATACCGGTAGCTCCCATTGTTCCGAAGCCATGAGCATCATCCACCAGCAGCCTGAAATTGAATTTATCTTTCAGAGCGCAGATTTCTTCCAGATTCCCCAGGTCACCTGCCATTCCAAAGACGCCTTCTGAAATAACCAGGACACCGCCTCCCTGCTGATCGGCACGTTTCACGGCACGTTCCAGCTGTTTCTCCAGATTCTCCATATTGTTATGTGGGAATACATAGCGCTTGGCCAGAGACATGCGCATACCATCCAGAATGCAAGCATGAGATTCTGAGTCGTATACAATTACATCATTTCTGGTGGTCAGAGCATCAATAATGGATGCCATACCCTGGTAGCCGTAATTTAAAAGGAAAGCATCCTCCTTTTGAACAAAAGATGCAAGTTCACGCTCCAGCTCTTCATGCTTCCGGGTCTGTCCCGACATCATCCTGGCACCCATGGGGTAAGCCATTCCATACTCTGCTGCTGCTGCTGCATCTGTTTTCCTTACTTCAGGGTGGTTTCCAAGTCCCAGATAGTTATTCAGGCTCCAAGTCAACACCTCTTTTCCGCGAAACTTCATGTGTGCGGAGATCTCACCTTCCAGTTTGGGAAAGGCAAAATAGCCGTGTCCCGCCTTTTGATACTGCCCGATTGGGCCTCTGTTCTTGGTAATTCTTTCAAAAATATCCACAGATATAGGTTTTAATGATTAGACTGCAAATTTAGTTTTTTTTTTTGTTGGGACGATACAATTGCTGCTCAACACATAAACTGTTTAGAAATTTGAGTGCGGACCGGACAATAAATGCGGTATGATTATTGTTAGAAGGTTTATGCAAATAATTGCTCAACTCTTTTATTATTAACTCAATAATTGTAATTTTGCGCCATGTTAAAAAACAGGATTGCTTTTGGGATTGTGTTTGCAGCAGCTGCAGTGCTCCTTAGTGGATGTGGGGAGTATGAGAAGTTGCTGAAAAGCAGGGACTTCCAGAAGAAGTATGAAACGGGTGTAGAACTGTATGAAAAGGGCGAATACGCAAAATCAAGTACGCTTTTCGATCAGGTCGCAAATGTTTTCAGGGGGACTACCAAAGCCGATACGGTCAAATATTACCAGGCAAAAAGTTATTATGGCCAGCGCGATTATATGATGGCAGGTTATTATTTCAGTGAACTTTCAGCCACTTACGTCAGCAGTGTTTATATGGAGGAGTCAGATTTTATGATAGGCTACTGTTATTATAAGCAGTCGCCTCGTCCCGAACTGGATCAGCAAACAACATACCAGGCCATTACAGCAATGCAGATGTTTATAGTCAAGCATCCGACTTCAGAGCGGGTAACTGAGGGTCAGGCTATCATTTTGGAAATGAGTGATAAGCTGGTAGAGAAATCATACATCAGTGCCAAGCTTTATTATGATCTGGGCTACTATAAATCGGCCATACTTGCACTGCGCAACAGCCTCATGGAGTATCCCAATACCGGATTCAGAGAGGAACTGATGTTCCTGATTCTCAAATCCACTTATCTGCTGGCCGACGGAAGTGTACCCAGTAAGCAACGGGAGCGCTATCAGGCTACAGTTGATGAATATTTCAGTTTTATTGGAGAATTCCCGGAAGGCCCTCATACAAAGGAGGCAAAGCGGATGTATGAAAATTCAAATAAGTATTTAGGAAATCAAAATACAGAATCATAATCGATGGATTACAAAAAAACAAAGGCACCACTGACTACAGTGACCAGGGATTTGAATGACCTGGACGGAGGGACAGATAACATCTACCAAACCGTTGTGGTGGCTGCAAAAAGAGCAAACCAGATCAGTGTGGAGATGAAACTGGAGCTGAACAGGAAACTGGAGGAGTTCGCTTCCTATACCGATAACCTTGAAGAAGTATTCGAGAATCCCGAGCAAATCGAGATCTCCAGGTTTTTTGAGAGGTTGCCCAAACCCTCGCTGATTTCATTGCAGGAATTAACCGACGACCAGATATATTTCAGGATTAACGAAGCACCTGAAATAGAGGAACAGTAGTATAGAAACCTTCCTGATGGATCTTACAGGAAAACGTATTATCCTCGGCGTGACCGGGAGCATAGCCGCATATAAGGCGGTCTACCTGCTTAGACTTCTTGTAAAGGAGGGGGCTAAGGTGCAGGTGATTATGACACCCTCTGCCATGGAATTCGTTGGCCCTGTTACCTTTTCAGCATTATCCGGCTTTACTGTATTATCCGATTTCTTCAGTTCAGAGGGAGGTGACTGGAACAGTCATGTGGATATGGGTGTTTCAGCTGACCTGATGATTATTGCTCCTGTAACTGCCACCACCCTGGGTAAGATGGCCAATGGGGTGGCGGATAATCTGCTGATTACCACCTACCTTTCGGCGCGCTGCCCGGTAGTGATAGCACCTGCAATGGATATGGATATGTACAGGCACCCGTCCACCCGGCGAAATCTGGAAATCCTTAAGGGCTACGGGAATCTGCTTATCGAACCTGGCACAGGGGAGCTGGCCAGTGGATTGGAGGGTCCGGGAAGGATGGAGGAACCGGAAGAGATCCTTCATTTTATAAGGCAGACTGTATCGGAGCCTTCAAAAAAAAAACTCCTGAATAAGAAGGTCCTTCTAACTGCGGGGCCCACACACGAAAATATCGATCCTGTTCGTTTTATTGGAAACCACTCTTCAGGGAAAATGGGTTTTGCCATTGCCGAGGCATTTGCAGCCGAAGGTGCGAAGGTGTATCTGGTAAGCGGTCCAGTATCCCTGGAAAGCACCGCAGCAGAAATTGAGGTGATCAGGATTACTTCAGCTGCAGAAATGTATGAGCGGTGTAAAGAGTTGATAGACGAGATGGATATAGCCGTTTTTAATGCTGCAGTTTCTGATTTTACTCCTGTCTCCCCCTCCGGGAAAAAGGTCAAAAGAGGAGCTGATGAGTGGTCCATACAGTTGAAACCGACCAGGGATATTGCTGCTGAAATGGGAAGGAAAAAGAAAAAGGGGCAAATACTGGTGGGCTTTGCACTGGAGACTGACAATGAAGTGGAACATGCCCGGCAGAAACTCGAAAAGAAGAATCTGGACCTGGTGGTTTTGAATTCCATGCAGGACGAGGGGGCGGGTTTTGGAACCGATACCAACCAGGTGACCATGATCGACCGCCTGGGGAATGCCGATAAGTATGAATTAAAATCCAAGAGGCTGGTTGCAAATGACCTGGTCCAGAGGGTGATAAAAATGGTAGAAGATGCGTAAGTATGGACTTTTGTTGCTTTTTCTTTTGTTTTCTCTGAACATCTGGAGCCAGGAACTCAGGTGCAATGTGCAGGTAGTGAGTCAGCAGATCCAGGGTAGCAATAAGCAGGTTTTTCAGACCCTTCAGAATGCCATATATGAATTTATGAATAACCGGGTGTGGACCGAACATGTGTATACCATGGAGGAACGGATCGAGTGCAACCTGATGTTAAATATTACCGAGCAGTTATCGGCCACTGATTTTAAAGGTACACTCACCATTCAGGCCCGAAGGCCGGTATTCAATACCAATTACAATACAACCACACTGAATTTCGTGGACAACGATATAAAATTCACCTATGTGGAGTTCTCACCTCTGGAGTTTACACTGAATTCGAACCTTTCTAACCTGACCTCAATTCTGGCTTATTATGCCTATTATATACTGGGTCTCGATTATGATTCTTTTTCCCTGATGGGAGGTACACAGTATTTTACCAATGCGGAGCAGATAGTCCAGAACGCGCAGAATGCAGCTGAATCCGGCTGGAAACCCATGGATGATATTGCACATAAGAATCGCTACTGGCTTGTCAAGGATATGATTGATCCCAACTATGAACCGCTCAGGGAGTTTAACTATCGCTACCACCGGCTGGGTCTGGATGTGATGGATGAAAAGGTCGTGGAAGGAAGAGCCGAGATCACCAACGACCTGGAATTATTGCAGCAGGTTTACAGAAAGAGACCGGACCCATACATGTACCTCTTACGGCTGGTGTTCGATGCCAAGGTAGATGAAATCATAAATGTGTATACCGAATCCTATCCAGAAGAACGAAACAGGGCGCATCTCATTCTCACTGAAGTGGATAAGCCCAATGCTTCCAAATATAAAGTCATCCTGGAGTCCAGTTTTTAGGAAGTAAAGATGATCCAATCCCTCTATATAAGGAACTACCTGTTGATTGACCATCTGGAGTTGGACTTTTCCAGTGGCTTTATTACTATTACCGGGGAGACCGGTGCAGGGAAGTCTATTTTAATGGGGGCTCTTTCATTGATCCTTGGAAAGCGGGTCGATACTTCGGTTTTAAAATTAAAGGAAGCCAAGTGCATTGTTGAAGGCACATTTCTTCCAGGGGAGAGAGTCCGTAAGGTTTTTGAAGCCAACGATCTTGATTTTGAGGAGATCACTACCCTTCGCAGAGAGATTGCCCCGGGTGGGAAATCCCGTGCATTCATTAATGATACTCCTGTAAATCTTCCCCTCCTGAAAGAGGTGGGAAACCTTTTAGTGGATATTCATTCCCAGCATCAGAATCTGAGGCTGAATGACCATCTCTATCAGATGGAGGTTATCACTCATATGGCAGGGGTGGAAAAGGAGCTGGCCACATATCGGGTTACTTATGCAGCTTTTACTGAGCTAAGCAGGGAACTGGAAAGGATTATAAAGGAGACAGGAGCTCTTAAAGAGGAGTTGGAGTATATGCAGTTTCAGTTTAATGAACTGCAGTCGGCTCACCTGATTGAAGGGGAGATGGAAGACCTGGAATCTGATCTGCAGCGGGCCGAACATGCCGAAGAGATACGGAATGCATTATTTGTATCTGCCGGTCATCTTTCGGCCGAGACTGCAGGTATTCTGGACCAATTAAAATCTTCGCTCCTGCAACTGCAAAAGATTGCCAGTCTCTACACTCCTTCAAGGGAGCTGGCATCCCGCATGGAATCGGCATATATTGAGCTGAAAGATATTGCATCAGAGGTGGAAATGGAGGCAGGAAAAGCCGGACTGGAGCCTGGTGAGCTGGAGAAACTCAGGGAGCGCATGGATCTGTTGTTTAGCCTGATGCAAAAGCACAGAGTACAAGATCTGGATCATTTAATTAATATGAGGGACCAGCTGGGTGGAAATATTGAGACTCTGATATTTTCTGATGAAAAAATCGGACAGATGGAGCTTGATCGCACAGCCCTTCTGAATACCCTGGAACATGAGGCTGCTGTTTTACATAAAAAACGTGAATCCGCTGCTGCCCTGATGCAACTCAGAGTGGAGGAGCAGTTAAAAACTCTTGGAATTCCCAATGCCAGGTTTAAGGTGGAACTGATAAAAACAGATACCTATGATGTCAATGGATCCGACCAGGTAAGGTTCCTTTTTTCAGCCAATAAGCAGTTATCTCTTGAAGAGATCTCAAGGGTCGCATCGGGAGGAGAGGTTTCCAGGCTGATGCTTGCCATCAAATCCATGGTTTCGGATCGGAAAGGTATGCCAACACTCATTTTTGATGAGATTGATGCCGGGGTGAGCGGAGAGATCGCGGATAAAGTTGGGGGAATCATGGATCATCTGGCTGAAGGAAGACAGGTGATTGCCATTACCCACCTGCCGCAGGTTGCCTCAAGAGGAGCCGATCAATTTGTTGTTTATAAAGAAGATACCAGCGACGCTACCTATACAAGGATCCGGAAATTGAAGGCGGAAGAACGCATTACCGAGATTGCCAGAATGCTTTCAGGCGAAGAAGTTACCGAAGCGGCCCTCTCAAATGCAAGGGTGCTCCTGCGTATTTAAGATTTTATCGCACAATCTTAACTTATATTTGTTATTAGGGCAGAAAACCAACAATTCTAATCATTTTATCATGGCTTATAATTTATTGAAAGGGAAAAAAGGGATCATATTCGGAGCCCTGAATGAACAGTCCATCGCTTGGAAAGTTGCCGAAAAGACTTACGAAGAGGGTGCTGAAATTATATTGACCAATGCGCCCATTGCCCTGCGCATGGGAAGCATCAATGAACTTGCTGAAAAGACCAATGCCCAGGTTATTGCGGCAGATGCCACCAGTCTTGAGGACCTGGAAAACCTGTTCCGGAAATCAATGGAAGTCCTTGGGGGTAAAGTGGATTTTGTATTGCACTCCATCGGAATGTCACCTAACGTACGCAAAGGCCTTGATTATGATGAACTGAATTACGGTTATTACCATAAAACTCTCGATGTTTCTGCATTTTCCCTGCACAAGGTCTTAAGCACAGCAAGAAAAATGGATGCTATCAACGAATGGGGATCCGTGGTGGCGCTGTCCTATGTGGCTGCACAAAGGACCTTTGCTGGCTATAATGATATGGCCGACGCCAAGGCTATTCTTGAATCCATTGCCAGAAGTTTCGGCTATATGTACGGACGCTCCAGGCGGATCCGTATCAATACTGTCTCTCAATCTCCTACTCCAACAACCGCCGGTAGTGGAGTTCACGGCTTCGATAAGCTGGAGGATTTCTCAGAGCGTATGTCCCCCCTGGGAAATGCCTCTGCAGATGACTGTGCCGATTACTGTATTACGCTTTTTTCCGATCTGACCCGGAAAGTGACCATGCAGAACCTGTTTCACGATGGGGGCTTTTCCAGCATGGGCATGAGCTTCAGGGCCATAGAGCAGTACGAAAAGAGCTTTAGGGATTGCCCGGAATAGCCCGATAATCAGTATTTAACATTCGAGTCTGAGCTTTTTGTCTATTTTTGGAACTGACCTTAAAGCTGAATCTTATGGGAATTGCCATCATTCTGTTCTATTTTCTATTCCCCGCACTAATCCTTATTTTAAGCACCAGGTTTTCGATCGTAAATAAGATCGGAGTTGTTGTCATCTGTTATGCGGCTGGCCTGCTTATAGGGCTTACTAATATTATACCTGAATCTATCTCGGGTATACAGGAATACCTGATGGGATTCAGTATCCTTGTGGGCATCCCCCTGGTACTTTTTTCTGAAAATGTGCTTAAATGGGCAAAAATGGCCCGGTACACCTTCCTGTCCCTGCTACTTGGAGTAGTGTCGGTAGTGATCCTTGTGATTGTAGGTTACTTTATTTTCCGTGAGAAACTTCCTGATATTGCCAAGGTTTCCGGTATGATGATCGGGGTGTATACCGGGGGAACAATGAATATGGCAGCTATTGCACGGGGACTGGGAGTGAATAATGAACTGTTTCTCCTTACAAATACGGTGGAAGTAGCTATTGGAGCGCTGATACTGCTCTTTCTGCTAACGGGAGCGAAGCCACTGTTTGGTTTGTTTATGAAACCCTACAAATCAGGTGAAAATGATGAGCTTAATAAGCAGAGCAATATGGATATAAGCTCATTTGAGTCCTATAAGGGCTTTTTTAACAGATCCTCGCTACCGGATCTGGGTAAAGCATTTGGGATCGCGCTGCTTCTTTGTGGTTTGAGCTTTGGTATGGGTTTTCTTTTCAAGGGGGACATCAGGCAGACAGTCCCCATACTGGCTGTAACAACATTAGGGATCCTGTCATCGCTGATACCTGCTGTACACAACATCAAGAAATCCTTCCAGCTTGGTATGTACTGGATTTACATGTTCTGCCTGATTCTTGCTTCCCAGGTGGATCTCGCTTCCCTTTTTAATCCCGATTCAGTGGAGCTGATGGTGAATATGGTACTCTTTATCAGCCTGGTTATTGTTGGGTCCCTGGTACTTCATGCACTCTTATCATGGATCTTTAAAATCAGTGTGGATGAATATATCATCACCTCAACGGCCCTTGCCAACTCACCGCCCTTTGTACCCGTTGTGGCTGCTGCCCTTCGTAATAAAGAGGTGGTTGTTCCCGGGGTGATTATCGGGGTATTCGGCTACGCCATTGGCAACTATCTGGGAGTGGCCATCGCCTATCTTCTGAAGTAAGATTGCTATAAAACATTCAGTCAGCCGCCTGCAATTTCATATCTTCGTGTTGTGAGATTGGTACTAAAAAATATTGGCAGCCTGCTGGTCATAGATCAGGATCCGGCACCCTGGGTGGCAGGCAAGGACATGGCCTCTCTTGGTACACTGTCCGATGCCTGGCTGGTCATTGAGAATGGAAAGATTGCCTGCTACGGAGAAGGCGAGGTGATTCCCTTTAGCGATGATGAGGTACTGGATTGTGGAGGGGGGATGGTAATGCCCTCTTTTTGCGACTCACATACTCACCTGGTTTATGCCGGTAGCAGAGAGCAGGAGTATGAGGATAAGATCAGGGGATTGAGTTACGAAGAGATTGCCCGAAGAGGAGGAGGAATCCTGAATTCTGCAAAACTCTTATCGAAAACATCTGAAAATGAGCTGTTTGAGCAATCGCTCCCCAGGGCCCGGGAGATAATGCGCTCCGGAACAGGAGCTGTAGAGATTAAGAGTGGATATGGACTGAATACAAAGGATGAGCTGAAGATGCTCAGGGTGATCAGGCGCTTGAAAGAAGAGACTGATCTGACCATTCGTTCAACCTTTCTGGGGGCCCATGCGGTTCCGGCAAATTATAAATCAGATCAGGATAAATATGTTCAGCTAGTCATCGAAGAGATGATCCCGGCTGTGGCTGAAGAAGGACTGGCCGATTTTATTGATGTGTTTTGCGACCGGGGATTCTTCACGGTGGAGCAGACCGGGAGAATACTGGAGTCGGGGGCTGAATATGGCCTGATACCCAAGATACATGCCAACGAGCTGGACTACTCCGGAGGTGTGCAGGTGGGGGTAAAGCACCATGCGCGCTCTGTGGATCATCTTGAATTTGTGGGAGAGGAGGAGCTGGAGGCTTTGCAAAAGAGTGGCACCATGCCTACCGTTTTGCCAGGTGCATCTCTGTTTCTGGGAATGAAATACGCTCCGGCCAGGATGATGATTGATGCAGGTTTACCGCTGGCTCTGGCATCAGATTATAATCCGGGTTCGTCTCCTTCGGGGAATATGGAACTGGTGATGTCGCTGGGCATTATCCAGTTGAAAATGCTTCCCTTTGAGGTCTTGAATGCGGTGACCAGGAACGGGGCCTATGCCATGGGGCTGGAGGATACACATGGCTCCATCACTCCTGGGAAGGCGGCCAGTCTGATTATCACGGAGCCCATGCCTGGCTTTGGCTATATGCCCTATTCTTACGGGAGCAGCCAGATCAATAAAGTGATTCTAAACGGAAAAATTCAATCTTAAAAGATGAAGCAGCTTATAGAGTGTGTTCCCAATTTCAGTGAGGGAGTGGATATGGAAGTAATCAGGCGGATTACCGCCCAGCTTGAATCTGTAGCGGATGTGAAACTTCTGGATGTCGATCCGGGGAAGGCTACCAATCGTACGGTGGTTACCTTTGTCGGAGCTCCTGCCCAGGTGGTGGAGGCTGCATTTCTGGCGGTCAAAATGGCTTCGGAGATTATTGATATGAGCAAGCACACAGGAGAGCATCCCAGATTTGGAGCCACCGATGTTTGTCCGCTTGTTCCGGTGTCCGGGATTTCCATGGAGGAGACCGTTGCCTATGCACATCAGCTGGCAGAGAGGATAGGCAATGAAATAGGAATTCCGGTTTATTGTTATGAAAATGCTGCCCTGAGTGAAAAACGAAGAAACCTGGCTTCTGTTCGGTCGGGGGAATATGAAGGATTGAAAGAGAAACTGGCCAATCCGGAATGGAAACCTGATTTTGGTCCGGCTGATTTTATCCCCCGTACAGGAGCCATTGCCGTGGGAGCCAGGGATTTCCTGGTAGCCTATAATATTAACCTGAATACCACTTCTACCCGGCGGGCCAATGCCATAGCCTTTGATGTTAGGGAAAGGGGCCGGACCCTCAGGGAGGGAGATCCACTTACCGGAAAGATTGTGAAAGATGCTGATGGTAAGCCGGTCATGATCCCCGGATCGCTAAAAGAAGTTAAGGCCATTGGCTGGTATATTGAGGAGTACGGAGTGGCTCAGATCTCCATGAACCTGACCAACATTTCCATTACCCCGGTTCATGTGGCCTTTGATGAGGTATGTAAAAAGGCTGATGCCCGGGGCATCCGTGTTACCGGCTCCGAGCTGGTTGGACTGGTTCCTCTGAATGCCATGCTGGAAGCAGGAAGGTATTTTTTAAAAAAGCAGAAACGGTCCACAGGGGTTTCAGACGGCGAATTGATCAAGATCGCTGTAAAGACCATGGGACTTGACGAATTGGGTCCCTTTGATCCCAACGAAAAGATCATTGAATACCAGTTGAAAAAGGGTAAGGGCAAGGCCCTGGTGGAAATGAGTCTGGCTGCTTTTATGGAGGAGACCGCTTCCGAGTCTCCCGCACCCGGTGGAGGCTCTGTCAGTGCATATATGGGTGCTGTTGGTGCAGCTCTGGCCACCATGGTGGCGAATCTTTCCTCACATAAGAGGGGATGGGACGAACGTTGGGAGGAATTCTCCGACTGGGCAGATCGGGGGAAGGCCATTCAGGAACGTTTGCTACAGCTGGTGGATGAGGATACGAAGGCCTTTAATGAAATTATGGCCGCCTTCGGACTGCCTAAGAAGTCAAAAGAGGAAAAAGACCTGAGAACTTCAGCCATAGAAGCGGCCACCCTGCATGCCATAGAGGTGCCCTTTGAGGTGATGAATGTGGCCTATGCAGGTTTTGAGGTGACAGAAGCCATGGCCGACGAAGGAAATCCCAACAGTGTATCAGATGCGGGTGTGGGGGCGCTGGCTCTATATGCCTGCATCGAAGGTGCCTGGTTGAATGTGAAGATCAATGCGTTAGATCTGAAGGATC
>CAYWGP010000009.1:0-79056 GCA_964458155.1 uncultured Bacteroides sp. | reverse complement strand
GCAAACCGGGAGTGGGGCTATACGGCTTCACCTCTGCTTGTCAACGATGTGGTTGTCATAGCCCTTTCCGGCAAACTTATGGCCTATGATCGGGCTGGCGGGGACCTTCAATGGATTGGCCCGGATGGAGGATCCGGCTATAGTTCACCACATGTAGTTTCCATAGATGGAGTACAGCAGATCCTGTTGATGAGCGAAGTAGGAATAACAAGCGTCTTACCATCAGATGGCACCCTCCTGTGGAAACACGAATGGTTGGAAAGTGACAAAATCATGCAACCGGCCCAGATTGAGGACGGAGACCTTTTGATCTCGGCCGGACTAAGAAAGGGAATGCGCCGTATTGGTGTTAATCACAGTCCCGATGGATGGAGCACCTTAGAGCGCTGGACCTCCATCCGCATGCGGCCCAACTTTAATGATTTTATAATTCATAAGGGCTACATCTTTGGTTTTGATGGTCCTAACCTGGCATGTATGGATATTGAAGATGGCAAGCGAAAGTGGAGGGGCGATCGTTACACCGGCCAGCTTCTTTTACTGGCAGACCAGGATTTGTTGCTGGTATGGTCCGAAGAGGGTCAGGTTGCCATGGTGGAGGCTCGCCCGGATAAGTTCACGGAGCTAGGGAGATTCCAGGCAGTTGAGGGCAAAGCATGGAGCCATCCGGCCATGGCCGACAATATACTGCTGCTTAGAAACGACAGGGAGATGGTCGCGTATCGTCTGCCTCTCAATTAATCATTAATCTTGCGAAAAGAAGGATCCGTCCAATCAATGTCTTTGCGGGAATGTGATAGCCAGATGACCATGGATATCAAATGATCCACCAGCCCAGCCATATTCTCATAGTCGAATAAGTGGGCTTCATCTTTGGTGAATTCTTGTATCACATCGTCAAGGTTCGAGAAATCGCATGCGGTCATATAGTAGTTCCTTCGACCCATTTCTTCTCCACTTACCAGGGCAAATAATATTGTTCTGCCCGGCTTATATTGGTTTTCTTTTATGGTTTTAGAGAGGCCAAGCAGAGTACAGGTCCCGGCGGCATTATCGTCTGCTCCATTATAGATAGAAGAGGGGCGTGATGTTAGCAAATTCTAAAAAACGATTATAGAATTTATGGCATAATAATTGTAACTCCATTATCGTTTTAGGAATTCAATGGGTACTTTTTGCAACATACTATTTCTGGTTCTGATTTCGAACCTTAGCTTCCCCGCACCAGCAGTGAACGGGGATGAGGATTTGAATAGTTCCGTAAATCTGGCCAATACCAGAACGTGCTATGTTAACTGTGAGCTGGAAGGAAAGCTTGATTTCGGGATCTTTGAAAATGCCATGGAGTGCCTGGATAAGATGGAGTATGGTAATGAGGACATCGTTACCATTATCGACTTCTCAAAGCCCTCTACAGAAAAAAGACTGTTTATCCTGGATTTAAAAAATCAGAAGATTCTATATCATACATATGTGGCCCATGGTAAGAATACCGGTGCGAATATGGCTACAGAATTCTCAAACATCCGGGGTTCCAATCAATCGAGCCTTGGTTTATACAGCACAGGGGAATCCTACCAGGGCAAGCATGGCTATTCCCTGCGGCTCGACGGACTTGAAAAGGGCTTTAATGACAATGCAAGGAGCCGGGCAGTGGTGATTCACAGTGCATGGTATGTAAGCGAGGATTTTATCCGCAGACACGGGCGACTGGGCAGAAGTTGGGGATGCCCCGCACTACCGGTTGAAAATTCAAAGGAAATCATAGATCTCATCAAAGGGGGGAGCTGTCTGTATATTTATGCTGACGATGCCCATTACCTGGAAAATTCTATCCTTTCGGACTAGATTCCTCAAAGCATAATAAGGCCTACTGAAAGGCTAGCTTCTCCACATCCTGGTTTAACTCCATAAGTATCTTCCCGTCTCTTTCATAAATATCCGGAAAGAAGAATACAGATTCTTCCTGGTAGATTCCAGCGGTCCAGTATAATAAAAGCACATCCATGGGTGTATTAAGGTAGGCCCTGGCAGTTTCTTTTGAGTCCAGTGTTTCCTGGATTTTTTGCATGTCCCATGAGCTTCCCTCCAGGATCGCTTCTGCCAGGGCAACAGGGTTCTGTGTACGGATACATCCATGACTGAAAGATCGGCTGGCCTTACCAAATAAATATTTTGAGGGTGTGTCGTGCAGGTAGACGGCATATTGGTTGGGAAAGATAAACTTGAGTTGTCCAAGCGAATTTCCCGGTCCCGGCTCCTGCCTTACGGTATAGGGGAAGTTGTTGGCAGAAAGGGCATCAAAATTTATCGAGGATATGGGTACTATATTTCCTGATCTGTCCAGCAGGACCATGTTTCGGTCACTCAGGTAATTAGGGTCATTTTTTATTTTTGGGAGCGTCTCCTTTATGGTAATTGAGCGGGGGATCGTCCATGTGGGATTGAATTCAATGTATTTTAGCTGGGATTTGAAAACAGGAGTTTTATTGACATCTGTTCCCACCATGACATTGGTACTGAAAGAACGCTCGGAGTTTTTTACCAGGTAGGCTCTGAACCGTGCTATATTAACAATGATAAAATTCTCGCTCAGGTTATGGGTAACCCACCTGAACCGCTCCAGGTTTACCCTGATCATGTCGATTTTCTCCTCAACAGGTACATTCAAGGCTGCAAAGCTGGCCTTCCCAATAATTCCGTCAATGTCAAGTCCATGCCTGGCCTGGAAGTAGCGAATGTCCTTTTCCAGGGATGGATCATATAACTCACTATCCATGTTATAAAGATCGCTCAGGCCATCCGTAATTTCCAGTCTTCTTCGGATCAGGGGAATTCTGGGATCCGAATCGCCCGGATCAATTTTTCCACCTGCGGGAATGCTTTCCCATCCTCCCAGTCCGGCGATGATGCGGTATTCAGCCAGCTCTCCCATGAGCTTTCCATAGGAGGGAATTTGAGGCCTTAATGCATGTAATTCATTAAGAATCATATGCCTATCAATTGCTTCTGCCAGTATTTTTCCATCTCCTCCGGGTAATTCTGTGTAAGCATAGTTCCATTGCACATCCAGGCTGTGCGGATCAATTTTGCCATCCAGAAGATGGTAGGCATAGAGCAGAATTGCGTCGGTCAGCAAGAGATCAAATTTCGCCACCCATTCATAGTTAATTGCTCCCTGTTCATTGGATGCCTTTATTTTTTCTACGATGGTTCTTAAAACATCCACATGGTAATCCTCCAGGAGCAATCCATCGTCCAATGACCCTTCTAAAGCCTGAATGGCCTGGGTAAATGCCTCGAAATCATTCCATGCTGGCTCATACCCCATATACTGATAGAAACTCCCGAGTACGCTTTTAGCATAAATTTTTTCACTCTCGATTTCTACAAGCTCGCCCTTTAACATACCATCCACTAATTTCTGGATATGAGGGGTAATTAGCTCCGTATTTTTGTAGAGGCGTTGGTGCTGCCTTTGCAAATCCTGATCCCTTTCCTGTGCCAGTGTCGGAATACAAATACTAATTAGCAAAGCGATAGCAGAAGTGTAAAAGATTCTCATTGTTTTTCGATTTTATGCCTGTATAACAACTCAACTATAAAAAAGTCAGTTGATATTACGAAAAATATCGATAATTGGAAAAGAATTTCTCCCGACCTAAGACCGGTACTAAGCCTCCTGGCCCAAGGTCAGAAATTATTCATTTTTTAAAGTCTCGGCTGGTCTGGCGTGAGCTGCCTTAAGCGTCTGGGAAGTGATAGTGAGAAGTCCCACAATAACAACGAGAAAAACTCCGGCCAGAATAGTGCCAGCTCCGAATTCAACACTCTTTGATAAATACTGAAGCCACATATTATTGACCAGGTAGGCGATTGTTCCTCCGATAAGAGCTGCAATTAACATCAGCCACAGGTAGGATCTTGATACCAGGAGAACAATATGCTTGACCTCTGCACCAAATACTTTTCTGATGCCTATTTCCTTCAGCCGTGTCCGGGTACTGTAGGTGGCCATGCCCAGCAGGCCAAAGGCTGCAATAATGACGGCAAGTATTGTGGCAAAGCCCACGGTGTACATGATATCTTCAAAAAAAGTGTAGTAGTATTTTATACGGCCGTCGATAAAATCTCCGTCCAGTTCATGGAGCGGGTCTACTTTTTTCCATGTTTTTTCCAGCTTGCTGATCGTAGCACTTAAATCGTGCGAATCCAGCCGCAGGAAGGCATGATTATGTCCGCCGGATATACGCCTTAAAAGCATGGGCTTTGGATTAAGGAAGACAGCCAGGTGCTGGGTATTCTTGATGATGCCTATAATTTCGACCAGACTTGAATCTTCCAGGATCAGGGTGGTCCCCACTGCTTCCCGGGGACTCCCCAGCTGGAACTGATCAACGATCATTTCACTGGCAATCACAAATTTCTCGTTTTCCGTACTCATATTCTCCGGAAAATTTCTGCCTGCGATAAGCTCCATCCCCATGGTTTCGATATAGTTTTCATCCACCGAAAAATAGTGGGCTTCATACTTTTCATCTTCTTGCTTTAACCTGATATCAATCCCCCAGACATTTCCTTCACCGGGAATATGTGATGAAACAGACATGTTCACTACTTCAGGAAGCTGGCTGAATTCAGCTTTCACCTTGCTATATTCTTTGCCCTGCAGATCGATGTCATAAACTACCTCGGAATCAAAACCCATATCCGCGTTGACCATAAAGTTCATTTGTTTGAAAATCAGCAGAATGGATATAATAAAGACCATCGAGAATACAAACTGAGATACTAGCAGGATTTTCCTCAGGGTGATACGGCTGAAGAACTTTATATTGGTGATGCCCTTCAGCACAGAAATAGGTTTAAAAGAGGAGATCACTACGGCAGGAAGAACACCTGAGAGGATGCCGGTAACCAGAGCAAACAGCAGGAACCAGAGATAGATCCGGGTGTTTTGCTCCGGCCTGATCTCAAGCAGGGACATCATTTGCATACCCGAGAAGGCCGGCAGCAGAAATTGTAGCAGGGCTATCGCCAGGACCATGGACAGGATGGCAATCACTACTGCTTCAATCAAAAACTGATAGATTACCTGGGACCGAAATGCACCAAATGTCTTTCTTACGCCCACTTCTTTGGCCCGTAACATGGAGCGAGCCACAGACAGACTGGTATAATTAAAGGCAGCTGAAATGATAATCACCAGTGCCAGTCCCCCCAGGAAAATGATAAAAACCTTAGGTAAAGCAACACCTATCTCGTTACCCAGTAAAGGGCCGGGGACTATCTTGCTCAGAGGCTGGAGGTAAAAAGAGTAATTGGTCTCTTCCTTATCCTTGTATTGCTCTGTACTGATCTGATCAAGAATCTCCTGAATATTGGTCTTGTCCGCCTGCTTATCCAGCAACAGATATATCCAGCTTCCCCAGCCTGTTTCCCAGTTGTTTACAAACCTGGGTTCATCCCTGAGCTGATCCATGATTTCCAGGGTAGATAGAGATATGAGCGCTTCAAACTGTATATGGGATTTCTGCTTTGTCTTTGCCATAATCCCGGTTACCTCATAGGAAAGGGTATCCACCTGGATAAACTTTCCTATGGGATCCTCATCCCCAAAAAACTTCTGAGCGGTCTCATGACTCAGTACCATGGTATAGGGCTGTTCCAGAATACCCTGTTCAGAACCATCTTCCAGGGGAAAGTCAAAGACCTTAAAGAAGGCAGTATTTGCATACAGGCCATTCATATCCAGCCTGGTATCTTTATAAAGTCCCTCTCCGCTGAAACTGTTATTTAAGATTACCACCTCTTCGGCAAAGGCATAGTTATCCCTGAGTTCGGTCCCCAGAGCATAGGGATTGGATGCAAGCTTCAGACTGGTGAAATCCAGGCTATCCACCTGCTGGACCCTGAAAATTCGATCCTTTTTCAAATGCATATCATCATAGGAATACTGGTCCTGAATGACCACAATGATCACCATGCAGACAGCCATACTTAAAGACAGGCCGAGGATATTGATCAATGAGAAACCTTTGTATCTGAGTACATTCCGGAAGGCGGTGAGCAAGTAATTTCTTATCATGGGGAGCAATTTAGGCGCCTTATCAATAAAGGAGGGTTTAACTAATAGACGCCCATTCCCGGTTTAGGTTACATCTTTTCAGAGTAAATCTTTATCCTTGAGCGTATCCTTGATCTGTTTGTGGTATTTCCAGAACTTGAGTTCGATCCTTTGTAATATCTTCTGGAATTCAGGAAGGTCAGAAACATTTTTGAATAGTGGATCGTCCATTCCCAGAAACAGGATGTACCAATAGGGATACTTCTCCTGTTTGGAAAACAAATCCATGTGTTCAATGGCCCGGTCGGTATCGCCCATATAAGAGTAATACACTGCCAGGCTGAGGTCCCGGTAGATGGATTGACTGTTTTCCGCGAAGTCCAGGTAGTCGCTGAAATACTGACGGGATTCCTCAGTTTTTCCCATATCTGCCAGTATAAGACCCATTTTCGCCATCTCGCCATGATACAGGTCCATACCCTCGGCCTCAGCAAATTTATACATCTTGCTGAAATAGCTATATGCACAATTGAAATCCTGCATATAGTAGCATATTATTCCAATCTCTTTCATTATTTCATAATTGCCAGGATTCCTGTCCAGCAACTGAATCAACAACTCTTTTGTTTGAAGCAGACTTCCGCCGCCGGCCAGCAGGATATAGGGTTCTAAGAATTCCGCATAATAGTTATCCGGATTGTATTCCAGAGAAATCGCTATATATTTTTCTGCCTCTTCCACAAAACCGGATTGCATCAGGGCATTGCTCAGATGCAGATATATGTAACCCGCCTCTACGGAATCATGTGCTGCAATATCCAGGTCTATACCCATTAATGCATATTCAAGGTATTTTTCTGTATCAGGTACATACCTGGTATAGTAATCAGAAAGAATGTTGAGCACCCGGGAGGAGTTTGGATGATATTCCAGTGCTTTCTCCAGGTAAGGAAGCCCCAGCTCATATTCACCCCTTTGATTATGGAAGAAGGCCTTGGCTATCAGGCTCTGAGGAAGTTTAGGGTCATACAACATGGCTTTGTCAGAGTGATAATCAATAAGCTCTGTATATTTCTTCTCCATCTGGGAATAGTCCAGAAAGGTATAAGCGATGGCCAGATCAGCATGGGCAAGTGCAAATTCGGGATCCAGTTCAATGGCCTTTTCAAACAAGGGGATGGCCTCCAGGAGGCCCTGTCTTGTCTCTTCATAAAAAGGAACCAGGCCCTGTAGGAAATAATCATAAGCTTCTAGGTTCTGGGTGGGGATTTTCTCTATTTGTTCCGCCTCTTCAGGGGTGATGATGACCTTGATTTCATCGGCAATGCTCCTGGCCACCTCCAGCTGGAGCTCAAATATATCCGTAGCTTCTCTTTTGTAGCGTTTCGCCCAGAGATGTTTATCGCTTGAAGCTTCGATCAGCTGAATGTTCAAAAGGATCTGATTTCCTATCTTCTGTCCGCTGCCCTCCACCAGGTAACTGGCATTTAGTTCCCTTGCAATTTCCGGGGTGGTCAGGGGATTGTTCCGGTACTTTTCCACCGAGGTCCGGCTTATGACCCGCAGATCCTCTATTTTTTGCAGGTTGTCAAGAAGGGATTCCATCAAACCGTTGATAATATATATGTTCGTGGAATCGTTACTGTCGTTCTTAAATGGCAACACGGCAATCGATTTCTCAAGCTCTGAGCCAGGCTGATCCCGGGGCTGACGGTTAAGAAATTGAAGTACAAGCAGACAGGCAATTACAATAAAGCTGATTACACTGGCAATCTTCCAGCTTCTTGATTCAACATGTCCTTCTCTATCACCAGACTTCTTTTGGAGCGTGGTCTTTTCCCATCCGCCTTCGGGACGTACGTCGTAGATCCAGGATAGGATTACTGCAATCACAAAACCGATGACCAGCAGCACAATAATCATAGTAAGGGTCCATTCGGGGAGTTTCAGCGGTTCAACCACGATGGACATAAGTTCCAGGATGACAAATGCTGCTGCTGCATACACGGTGATTACCCGCACCACCTTTCTGCGTTTAAGCTCCTGAATGAATCCTGAGAGGCCAGCCGGACCGGCAATAGCTTCGCCTGCTTCGTCATTCCCTACCTCCCCCGGGGGATAGCCATAGTGCTCCCGGAAGCATTTGATGAAATAAGAAGTGCTGCTAAAACCAACGCGATAGGAAACTTCACTTACATTCAGGTCCTCCTGTCTTAACATCTCCATAGCATTTTCAAGGCGTACCTGCCTGATAAAAACGCTTACCGATAAATTGCACAGTGATTTTACTTTTCGGAGGAGGTTGGAGCGGCTCATCCCGGCTTCCCGGGCAAGTTCTGATACCCCAAAGTTCTCATTGGAGATGTTGGCCTCAATGATCGCCTTGATCTTCTTTAGAAAATCATTTTCTATGTAAGTAGGATCCTGCATTACACTGCTAAATATACGATTAGTTAGCCATATGCGTCATAGTTTATATGCTTTCGTCATAATTTCTATTGCCTCTTCAAACTTGATATGATCTGCATCATCGTTGATTGGAGCTGCATCACGCTTTACCGGACCTTTACATCAACAAAGATTGTCACACTAAAACCAAGAAACATGAAAACAGAATTTAATTTTAGAAGCGTTTACAACACCTTAATGGTAGTTGCTATGATCCTGGTCATATCCGCATGTGGAAGCAAACAGGAGAAGTCAAGCAGTGGAGATGAGGGAGCCCAGGCTTCCCAGACTGCTGTTAAACCCCCTAACATGGATATCCATGCAGCGACCCTCCTGGGTGATCTGGACGCCATTGAGCAGCATATAGCTGCAGGCTCCGATCTGAATGAGAAAGAACCCGCCGTAGGTTCCACACCGCTGATTTCAGCTGCCGTATTCGGGAGGACCGAGATAGCTAAAGCCTTAATTGAAGCAGGAGCAGATGTAAACCTGAAGAACAATGAGGGATCCACAGCCCTTCACTCGGCCGCTTTCCTCTGCCGGATGGAAATTGTGGAGATACTCTTAGCTAACGGAGCAGATAAAACACTCTTGAATAACTATGGTTCCACTGCGCTGCAGTCTGTACTGGCTCCCTTTGCCAATGTAAAACCATTCTACGATCAGATGAGTAAGGACCTGGGACCCCTAGGCTTCAAACTGGATTATGCTTATGTGGAGGCCACACGTCCGAAGATTGCCGCTTTGCTGCAATAGATTAACCCGCTGAAGCTTGAAAAGATGCATACAACTGAAAGAAGATACGATATAGACTGGCTCAGAGTCATAGCCATTGGATTACTCATCATGTATCATATCGGCTTTGTATTCCTGCCCTGGGGTGTATTTATAGGCTTCATACAAAATGATGAACCCATTGATTTCCTTTGGAAACCCATGTCTATGCTGAACATATGGAGAATCCCGCTCTTGTTTTTCGTTTCCGGGATGGGGGTTTGTTTTGCCATCCGGAAAAGGAGCGGGAAACAGCTGATCCTGGAGAGAAGCAGGAGAATTCTTCTTCCTTTCGTGTTTGGGATCTTCTGCATTGTTCCATTGCACCTGTTTATCTGGCAGAAGTATTATAATCAGGATCTGGCTTACTCGATACAGGTAAGTCACCTGTGGTTCCTGGCCAATATTTTCATCTATGTGCTCGTGCTTTCGCCCCTCTTCTTTTATTTGAAGAAGAATACAAATGGAGGCCTAGCCAGGTGGTTGAGGAGCCTGTTCAGCAGTCCCTTAGGATTACTTTTCATCATGGCAACTTTTGTGGTGGAGGCCATTCTGATCAAACCGGAAACCTTTGAGACCTATTCCATGACACTGCACGGTTTCATGCTGGGCTTGCTGGCATTCCTCTTTGGGTTTATAGTTGTACAGAGCGGAGAAGGGTTCTGGCAAACAGTAAAGAGATGGCGCTGGGTGCTTTTGTTGCTGGCCGCTGCCCTTTTCGTTGTTCGCATGATTGAGTTTGACCTGATGGCTCCCAATTATCTTAAGGCCCTTGAGTCAAACATGTGGATCTTTACGGTCTTTGGCTTTGGCTATAATTATCTTAATAAACAGAGCAATACCCTGGCTTATCTGAGTCAGGCTGCATATCCGGTATACATCCTGCATATGATTTTCCTCTACCTGGGCGCCTGGCTGCTGGTGCCTCTGGAGATTCCGGCTTATATGAAACTCATACTAGTAGTGGTCATAACCTTCAGCGGATGCTTTTTCTTTTATGAATTGCTGATCAGAAGAGTACTTTTTCTAAGGCCCCTCTTTGGATTGAAGAATAACTAAGTGAGCAAATACCTCAGTCATGAAAACATACATTTTAAACATTATAATTCTTTCGCTGCTGCTTGGCAGCTGTAATATGTACAACACTTCCGCTCAATACAGCTATGATGCTCCGGAACTTATAAATGATGGTTTGGAGGTGGGCAGCCTGGTTGATGAAGGAATGAATTTAAAAGCCATTGAAGATGCTGTGAACGGAATACTGGGAGGTCGCTACCCCGAAGTTCATTCCATGTTGATTTATAAGGATGGAAGGCTGGTGCTGGAGGAGTATTTCCAGGGCCACGAATATCAGTGGGATGCACCCTATCACCATGGTGATCTGGTAATCTGGGACAGGGATATGATTCATCACCTGATGTCTTCTACCAAGAGTGTGACCTCGGCCCTGATTGGAATAGCCATTGATCAGGGTTTTATCAATGATGTTCACCAATCCATATTTGACTACCTGCCGGAACACGGGTATATGGCCACCGGTGGAAAGGAGGTCATAAGCATCGAACATTTGCTTAGCATGAGCTCCGGGCTGGAGTGGCGCGAATGGAGTGCACCCTATAGCAGCGGGGAAAATCCCTGTATTGGAATATGGTTTCTGGACATGGATCCTATTTCATTTATACTGGGAATGCCCCTGGTGGATAAACCCGGGACAAACTTCAATTATTCCACAGGGAATATGGTGGTGCTGGGCGAGATTATACACAATGCAACACAGCTGAGCATCGACGAGTTTGCCCGGATCTACCTCTTTGAACCTCTGGGGATCGATACAGCCGATTGGGCCCTTCAATATGAGAATGGGGTGGATGCCAACAACCTCAGGCTCACCCCAAGAGCGATGACTAAAATCGGGGCATTGTTTCTTAACAGGGGCTCATGGGAGGGAAAACAAATTGTTCCGGAGGCCTGGATTGAAAAAAGTGCCATACCCTATGGCAGCAATAAAGGGATCAATATCCCGGGAGAGCCTTCAGGAAAGCTTGGATATTCCTATGGGTGGTGGACCAAAGATTACCATCAATCAGGAAAAATGATCCATATGTATGCTGCCGGTGGCTTTGGCGGTCAACATATCATGATCCTTCCGGAAGTCAATACTGTAGTGGTTTTCACTGGTGCTAACTTCCTTACCAGGAGGCCGCCATTTAAGATTCTGGAAAAATATTTGATACCCGCTCTTGATTAGGTTTTTTTAGCTTTCTCCATTGACAGTTCCGATAATTGTCAGATATTTAGAAGAGAATTTTGTTGAAATTACTATATAATAAGCCTATGAACCAGGAAATCATTGAACCCCGGAAATCCACCTACTGGTGGGTCCCTCTCTTGTTTGGAGTCGCTTTTATACTGATCGGATTCTGGATCTTAAGGTCGCCCGAAGAGAGTTTCGAAAAAATCACCAAGTTCATTGGAGTGATTATCCTTGTCAGCGGTACCATACAATTTATCATTACCCTGCTGCATCGAAGGGGTATTCCGGGATGGGGATTCCAGCTGGCAGGTGATATTTTTGACCTGGCATTGGGAGCTGCCCTGTTGTACAATCCTTCTCTTCTCCTGAAGGTGATCACCCTGTTTGTTGGGATCTGGTTGATAGTAAACAGCATTTCAATCTTTATGAAAGCAGCTGAAACCAGGAAGGATAATAATAAGGTTTGGATCTGGGAATTTGGCCTGGCTATCTTTCTGATGGTTCTCGCTGCTATTTTCCTCTGGCACCCCGCGTTGCTTGGAATCTCAATTGCCGTATGGACCGCCCTGGCCTTCATTATCCTGGGCATTTTCCGGATTGTACTCACACTCAGGTTGAGACGTCTGAGGAAGCAGTAGAGGCAGTGACTTTTGCTTTCTTCGAGATAGCGTTCTGGATGTAGGGAACAATGGCATCGTTCATCTGGTCGCTGGTACCGTCATAGGTAAGCGTTACAATGGGGACACCTGTGAGCTCTTTGATTCTTCGGGTCATGGCCTCGGTTACCAGTGCCGGACAGCAGTATGAGGGATTGGTCTGGACAAAGAGGGATATTTCCGGGTAGTTCTCTTTCAGGAAGAAGATCTTCAGAATATTGTCGTAGGACTCTCCGCCGTGCAGGCGGTCAATATTAAAGTTCTCCAGCTTTTTCTCCAGGAGTTTTGGCTTGATTACCGGGGCTGGCCCAAGATGTTTGCTGAAGGGTTTATAATACCTTTCATCCATGAATTTCACCACATAGAGCAGGGCCCTGTTCACATTGGTTTCTAAATGCTCTCCTCTTTCCAGGGCCCGGCGAAACAAATTTTCAATGGTAATCTTTACATAATCGTGATAGGGAGTTGTTACTGCCTCTCCCCCTGCCTCTTCAATGGCCCTGATCAGGCCCTGGTTCATGGTATCATTGTCCCTCACGTAGAGATCTCCGAAGATGGCTACCCGCGGCTTGCGGATGGTTTTGTCATAGTCGATTTCATCCACAAGGGCCAGCCCTTCTTCAATGGCCTGTTCCAGAGAAGTTTTCCCCAGAAATGCATCCAGAAGGACCCGGTGCACACTTTTAAAGATCTGATCTGTCTGACCTAAGTTATGCTCATAGGGACGGATGCGGCAGGCGGTCTTTTGAAACAATCCTCCCAGCATATAGGCAAAATAACCATAATAGGTAACTTTGATGGAGATATCCCGGTGGGTAATCTTACCTGAATAAACAGATGCCTTTTCAAGTCCGTTTCCGTAATTCTCCATTATCTTTTTGATATAGTAGGGGTACTGTTTCAGGTTGCAGCTGATGTAGCCTTCTGCACTCCAAACCGTTGTATTGGCCGGGTCCAGGTTATGCTTCTGGATGTAGTCAATACAGTTCTGGGCAATGATATTGATGGGCAGGCACTGGCCGGTATTATGTACCATGCTTTTCCGGATGCTAAGCTGGCTCGTCTCGAGAAGCCGGGCATCCAGCCCTGCCCTTTTCAGGTTGGCTACCACAAGCGGACTCACAAAGCTGTCCCAGTTGGGCATCAGAAGCGTTTTTTCACCCACACTGCTGTCTACCTTTGGCAGCAGGGAGCCCAGGTCAGGATCCTGTACAGTGGTAGCCGACCTGGCATGGTTCCTGAAGGAGCGCAGTGCTGCTTCAATCCGGGTTTCATATCCTGTATTGGAATCATGTTCGTCGATCTGAATGACCAGATAGGGTTTGTCATAGAGGTGCATCAACTGCTTAAAATAGTCGATGATAAAGGAGTCTGGAGCACATTTGAATGCTGTGATCAGAACCGGGTATAAATTTTTTGTTCGCCCGATCACTTCTGCAGCTCTCAGTATATTGGAGGCAAAGTGCCACGGGGTCTTCTCCAGCAGCTTGTTGAATGCCTGGTCCCATTCCGGATCTGTCCGAAGCATGTCCTGGTACCAGGCTTTGATCCCCATGCCGGTAAAGATATCCGGGATTCCTTTGTTCAGTGTATCGGAGAGGACCACATATGGTCTTCCCAACAACACCACCGAAAGCTCCTCTTCATTCTGCTTTTTGCGAAACAACTTTTGCATGCGCTCCTGGGTCTGCATGGCTTCCCGTTCCGCCTTTTTCATGGCGCCACTTACTTTTGCAAGTGTAATTGAAGAGAATCCCATTTTTTTGAGTCCCTGGAGAAGCTGCCTTGCATTGTGTTCGGTGCTTTTGCTGAAATTGAGCATGGGACTGATCAGTTTCTCCCTCATATATGGCCCTTCCTGGTGGGCCAGTGAGGCGCTGAACTGGGTGTAGTAGCAGAAATTCTGTGTCTGGTTACCCGGACTGGTCCTTGATTCAAGGTAGGTAGGCATAAAGACATAGGCACAGCTTTCGGCGATGTGAGCCACGTGGCCATACATGGCATCGATGGGTGCGCAGAACTCGGCCCCGGCAATCTTCTTACCGTTTTTAAGAGAGTCCCGGAATTTTTCACTGGTATAAAGAGGGATATCCAGTGCCCTGAAAAAGGCCGTCCAGTAGGGCAGGTCTTCCCTAAGGTGCAGGGTCGCGGGCATGCCAACCAGGGGTCTTGTCTCCCCCCGTCTTGCAGCTCTCCTTTCCGGGCTGTGCATCAACTTCCGGCGCTCCTTCATCAGTTCAAATCCTGCCTGTGATTTGCTTACAAATTTATTGGTCCCGTAATCCCTTCCGCACAAAAATCCATATGCCTGTTTCTCCCCGTTAATGGCAGCCACAGAGATGGTACAATGATTCAGACATAATTCACAGCTTTCAGTCTGTACCGGAATGGTTTTTTTATAGATATCCAGCCCTCTGAAAGCTGTGCCATGGTCCATCGTCTCTTCTTTCAGGAGCAGGGCGGTCCCGAGAGCCCCGGTAAGATGACAGAGGGGGGAGATAAATATGGGCTTAGCCAGGCGCTGTTCGAAAGCTGCTACCAGTGCCCTGTTCTTTGCTGTGGCTCCCTGGAAACAAATCTGATTGCCGATATGTGCCTCACTTGCCACCTTTTTCAGGTAGTTTTCACGTACAGAGTGAATGACCGTTGCCAGAACCTCTTCAACGGAATAACCATTGCTCAGCAGCTGGTTAATGTCCCGCTCCATAAAAACTGTGCATCGATCGCTGGCCAGAGGAGCGGGCTTCCCCATGGCCATGCGCTCATAATCCTTTAATTCCACCCCCAGCCTTCCGGCCAGCTCCTCAATAAAACTTCCGGTTCCCGCCGCACACACAGTATTCATATGAGAGAAGGTGACCGTCCCATCCTTCATCCGCGTGAACTTGGCATCCTGTCCGCCTATCTCAATAATAGTATCGGTAAGGGGATTCAGTTCATATGCAGCACGTGCATGGGCGGTAATCTCATCGTAATCCTGGTCGGCCCTCACTATTCCGGCAATGAATTTTCTTCCCGAGCCTGTGGTTCCACATGAGATGAATTGAAAACTTTTCCCTTTTTTCATTCCCAGGTTATCAATGGCCTCGAATAAGGCCTGAACAGCTTTAAGAGGCTGCCCCAGGGTATAGGTGTAAAATCCGGCATAGGGTTCACCATCCACATGAAGCATCACCGCCTTGGTGCTGGTCGAACCCACATCAATGCCCAGGTGGAACTGCATCTCCCCGGCAGAGGAGAGTGAAAAACGATCGACCTGGATCCCGGCTGTATGATCGCTAATGGAGGGATGATAAGTGTATGACTCCTTAATACCGAGATCCTGTCCGGTGACTTTTGTGGGGCTCAGGGGCTCATAGAAGTAATCAAGTTCCCCGGGATCACTTAGTAAATTACTCAGGTCCGGGGCATGTAGAGCCCTGCCACCCTCCAGTTCCCTCCAGAGGAGCCTGGCTGCACCAATGGCGGGCAGGTGATGGGATTGGGGATGAACCCTGATCTCTTTTCCGATAATGCGCTGCATGTGTCGCACCACACTCTGGTTTTTTGATACTCCCCCCGACATATAGATGGGCGACTCCGGCATTGACTTGTTAAAGAGAGTATCGGCAATGTTATCGGCCAGTCCCTTGCAGAGGCTGTCGCAGATGGCTTCCAGGCCATATCCTTTTTGCTGTGCATGAATCAGGTCCGTCTTGGCAAACACGGAACACCTTGCCGCTATTTCCGGTACAGGGGAGCTGTTTTTCAGGGCCATCTCCGACAGGTGGGCTGTATCATTCAGGTTCAGCCGAAGGGCCTGCTGGTCCAGAAAACTGCCCGTCCCGGCCGCGCAGGAAGAGCTATGACTTGTTTGCAGGTACTTGCCCTGTGCGTCCAGCTCCACAAGGTAAAAGCGTTCGGCACCTACATGAACGATCGACCGGGCATTCAGCATCAATAATTCAGCAGCCTCTATGAGGGCCACCTGCTGGTCAAAAACCTTTATTCCTTCTTTGAAATGAGACTTCCCGGAAGGAGAGGCCAGGCCGATAATTTCCTGGTCCTGGTAGCCCTTCAGCAGCTGATCCAGTGCGCTCCGCACATTGCCCTGATGCAACACAAAGGCTTCGTCCTTCAGGTCTCCCTCACGGTCCATTGCTACCACAGAGATGGATACTGAACCCACATCGATCCCGAGGATCAAACCCTTATATGACGGCTTTTTTCCAGGCATGCTGTTTTTCATCTCATATAAATGTATGTATTTTTACCTTTATTGACTAAAGGACAGGCTATGAAACCCAGAATAACATTGGTTCTTTCCGGTGGTGGGGCCAGGGGGATTGCCCACATTGGTGTTATTGAAGAGTTGGAGCGGCGGGGATACGAAATAGCCTCCATAGCCGGTACTTCTATGGGGGCGCTTGTGGGAGGGGTTTATGCCGACGAAGCCCTGGATCCCTTCAAGGAGTGGATACTCTCCCTTGACAAGTGGAAAATCTTCAGACTGGTGGATTTCACCCTGGGCAGGCAGGGAATGGTGAGGGGGGATAAGGTTTTTAACAAAATGAAGGATCTTATTCCGGATACTCTTATCGAGAATTTAAGGATCCCTTATGTGGCCGTTGCTGTTGATCTGATCAGTAAAAAGGAGGTGGTATTCAGGGAAGGCAGCCTCTTTGATGCCATCCGGGCATCTGTTTCCATCCCTTCCGTATTTACTCCTGTCAGGACTAAGGACGGTTTGCTTGTTGATGGAGGTGTATTGAATAATATCCCCGTCAACCATGCCAAAAGAATACCCGGTGACCTGCTGGTGGTAGTTAATGTAAATTCCATCATCCCCGTAAGTCGTCCGGATATTTCCCACGAGGAAGATGAAAAGCAGAAACGGGCTTACCAGAAGAAGATTGAAGAATTTCAGTCCCATCTTCAAAAGATCCTGTCGCACAGTCCGGCTGAGAAGCAATCTCAGAGCAACGAGGAGAAGATGGGCTATTTCAATTTGATAGAAAAAACTGTGGGTCTTATGACCGATCGGCTGGCACAGCTGGCTATGAAAGATTATAGCCCGGATATTCTGATTGAGGTGTCACATGAAGCCTGCGGCACATTCGATTTCTACAAGGCAGGTGAAATGGTGGAAATTGGCAGAGCCGCTACAGTAAGGGCTCTAAACTTTTTTGAAAACTAAGCGTTATTAAGCTATTATGAAAAAATTGATCATTCTATCGTTTCTGTTCCTATTATCCTGCGCAACAGTTCCCATGACAGGCCGCAAACAATTTACAGCAATTCCTTCATCCCAGATGATAAGCCTGAGTGCTGAAAGCTACGCAGAGGTGCTCTCTGAGTCACAGTTATCAAAAAATACAGACTATGTGAATAGTGTCAGGAAAGTTGGTGAAAAGCTGACCGCAGCAGTTGAAGCCTATCTGAAACAAAACAACATGCAGTCGGACACGGAAGGCTATGTGTGGCAGTATAATGTGCTGGCATCTGAGGAAATCAATGCCTGGTGCATGCCAGGGGGCCAGATCGCTTTTTACGAAGGGATCCTTCCGGTCTGCCAGGATGAAAATGGTATCGCTGTTGTGATGGGCCACGAGATTGCCCATGCAGTGGCACAGCATGGAAACGAGCGCATGTCGCAGCAACTGGCGCTTCAGATGGGCGGAATGGCCCTCTCCGAAGCCCTGAGTACCCAGAAAGAGGAGACCATGGGGCTGGCCATGCTTGCTTTTGGCGTGGGTGCCCAGGTTGGGGTCTTACTGCCCTATTCAAGAACCCAGGAGTCAGAAGCCGATGAGCTTGGGCTTTATTTTATGGCCATGGCCGGCTACAATCCACAGACTGCACCTGATTTCTGGAAGCGGATGGAGGCAAAATCTTCAGCCCGTCCGCCCGAGTTCCTGTCCACTCATCCCGATCATGCCAAACGTATGGATCACCTGAACCAGATCATGCCAAAGGCCATGGAATACTATAATGCCAGATAGGAATTAACATTCATTTGAGCCTCAGTATCCCAGCATTCATGTAAGCAATCCGCTGCTTCATGGACTATCCCCTTTTTTTATGATTTCATTAACAGCAAGTCAGGTCTTTGTTGTCTTAATTTTATGTAAACGGATTTTACCAGTACATAGAAGATCATGACACAATTTTACTAGCTAACTCTTCATCATAAAGATGTATCAGGAGAGCTGTTCTTCCAATGCAGCAATAATGACAAACATTGACAACTGTAAAAAACTGTTAAGCAGAAGTTAAAATTCATTTCTACAAAAACTTAATTAGTAACGCATTGTTAGCAAGACGAGTAACCAATTATCTCAATTGATGACATAGATCTGTAGTCTAGTCAAATCACGAATTATGAATAGAAAATATACTCCAATTAAGAGGTGCCAAATTCTTAGCTTACTATTTGGTTCCCTGATTCTTGCTTTGCCCCTGGACCTGTACGGGCAAAATGGGAATGGTAACAAACAAATTAGTATAGCTGTATCCTGTATTGAATATGACGAAAATGGACAATTGAAAGTCCATTTTGGGTATGAAAATCCCAGTAATAAAACCGTAGTGATAGATGAAAATGGCAGTGTGGTCATCTACAATCACGGGCAGGCAATAAAGGCGGGTCTCTATGTTTTTGAACCTGGTGTCAAGGAGAAGGCCTTCAGTCAGGATTTTGAATATATGGACGAAGTCGAGTGGAGTGTTACACTTCCCAATGGGGATGTACAAACGGTTACAGCTGATATCAGCTACAACAAGTGCTCCGATGAAGGTCTACCCATCATTCCAGGGTATCAACCGCCGGTAGGAGGCAAGCAGTATCTTTCAAAAATCGGAGCCGAGCTTACCTCGCTTCATAATGCCTATGTCTTTGATCCTGTCAACTTTTCTGGAGCCACCGATGCAATATTCCAAATCAATGGATCTAAAGTGCTTATAGAAGTGGTGGCAAACAGCGGTTTGTTCAATGATATGTTAATTAGTTTGAATAACCTGGGATTTGATCTTGTTACTTCCGACCCCACATTAAATCGTGTAACCGGATGGGTGGAGATTGGCGAGCTTCTTGAGCTCAACTTTTTTACTGCACTCGAGTATGCAAGGCCGGTTTATCCCGGTGTGAGTAACTACAGCCTTTCAAAAACGGGACGTATCCAGACCCAGGGGGATTTTGCCATGCATTCCGATTTTGCACGACTTGGTTATGAGATTGATGGCTCCGGGGTGAAGATTGGTGTACTGTCTAACAGCTACAATTCTCAGGGAATAGCAGATGCTGATGTTGTAAACGGGGACCTTCCCGGCCCGGGAAATATTCATGAAAATTTTACTCCGGTACATGTACTGAAGGATATTCTATCCACCCCCGGGGGGTTGTCTGATGAAGGCAGGGCCATGCTTCAGATTATACATGATATTGCTCCCGGTGCCGAATTAGCATTCAGAACCGGCTACCTGGGTGAGCTTGATATGGCCCGGGGTATAAGGGAACTGGCAAACGCGGGCACTCATGTCATCGTTGACGATCTATCTTACATTACGGAGCCCTTTTTCAGGGATGGGGTGATTTCCCAAACCATTGACTCCGTGGTAAACGAAGGGCATACATTTTTCTCTTCTGCAGGGAACTTTGGAAGGGCCTCTTACGAAGCAGATTTTATTTCAGCTGCAGCACCTGTTACCATAACCGGGACCGCTCATGATTTTAGCGGGAACGGGGATATTTTCCAGAGTGTATTACTTCCGGAAGGGGACTACACCCTGGTGCTTCAATGGGACGATAATTCTGATCCCAGCATGAATACCACCACCACCGACCTCGACCTCTTCCTTTCTGACGACGTTGGATTCTCTTTGTTGGGTTTCAACCGTGAAAATGTGGGAGGCTTCCCCATTGAAGTAGTTCCATTTTCAGTTATTGGTGACAGTGTTCAGGCGAACGTCGTGATCGCAAGGGCCAGTGGAGATGTGCCGGTTCATTTTAAATACATCCTGTTCCGGGGAGGATCGCAATTCAAGATGCTTGAATATGGAGACGGGGGTTCGTCGACCATTGTTGGTCATCCCAATGCTGCTGGAGCGATCTCTGTAGGAGCTGTCCGTTTTGATAAAAATCCTACTTACAATAAAGATGAATACCCTGTTCCGGTAATCATGTCCTTTTCTTCTGTTGGAGGGACTCCTGTAAATGGAATTGTCCGGGATAAACCTGATATTACCGCTCCCAACGGTGTTAACACAACTGTTGATCTGGGTGGCGGAGACTGGAAAACCCATCTCCCGCCTTATACTGTAGATATCGATCCCGATACCATATTCCCCAATTTTTTTGGAACCTCAGCCGCATCACCTCATGCTGCCGGTGTCGCAGCACTGATCATGGATGCAAAATTAAAATATGACTCTGTCAGTCATGTAAGTCCCGATACAATCAGGGCCATACTGAAGAGCACTGCTATAGATGGTGATGATCCTGGCGAGGACTACGTATCGGGTTCCGGCTTTATCCAGGCTCATAAGGCCATAATGACCTTTGCAAATCCTTCCCCCTACCTGGAAAATCTCCTTCTTGCTGCTGGAGGAGGGGTGCCAGGTGTGGAGATTACACCTTTCTCTTTTATCATAAAGGGTGATTTCTTCACGGATTCAACTCAGGTACTCTTCAGGGGTGAGCCCCTTGATACAGGGGTTGTGGTTGTGGACGAAGGCACTATTGTAGTCAATCATGAAGGATTTATTGGAAATCCGGAAATTCAGGTATTCAACCCAATTATTTCGGGAAGTGGCCTGGATGGAGGTAGTTCGGAAGTGAAGCAGTTTTCGGATTCTGTCAAGCAAACAGTTTACATTACAGCCAATAATCTTAGCAGGAAATTTGGAGAGGTATTGCACGATTCCATGTACTCGGCTGACTTTGAGGTCGTAACTGTTGATGATGAATCATTTACACTTGATGAGGCAGTGGCAGAAGGTATTATGTTGCAGGAAGAGGCCGATCGCCTGGAAGGTCTCTCATATGCTGTACCTGCAGGTGACACCTCTAATGCAGGCCAGTATATTATCCTTCCTTCCTTGTATCCGGAAGTAGATACGGTCAATCCGGCAGAAGTTGATTTATCCCTCTCTGAAAGATTCATTGTTGAATTTGTTAGCGGGAACCTGATCATTGAAAAACTGGCATTAACCATCACCCCCATGGACACGAGTTTGGTCTATGGACAGATGCTTCCTGCCAATGGCTTTAATTTTTCATACCAGATCGGGGATTCTTCCATAGTCGTGTCCAATCCTGATTCTATCTTGCAGGTAATTCAACAGGAGCATAGCGCTGCTCTTACCAACGAAATTGCCCTGGTTCGGGGTGTGGCCCTTGTCAACGGAATTCCCGTGATAAGAGGTACTGCCCTGGTAAATGGTGTCACCATGCTCAGGGGTGTAGCCCTGGTTAATGGTGTTGAGGTAAAAGTGGAAGTAGTAGGTTCTGATACAACAGTGTATGTGGCCGGTGAGCCTTTAGTGAATGGTGGAACTCTTATCAGGGGAGTTGCCCTTGTGAATGATCGGCCCTTTGTAAGCATGACCGAGATTGTGCGCGGTGTTGCTCTGGTCAATGGTGACGAGGTCACTTTTGATGATGGTTATATGACCGAACTAAATGGAGTTGCCCTGGAGAATGGCATACCTGCAGTGCGGGGTGTTGCCCTTGTGAACGGATTAGGTCAACGGGGGATTGCCCTTGTAAACGGTCAAACGATTGTTGTTGACGAAAGCGGAGTAACCACTATTGGTGTTCGAACTTTGGGGGCCGATGAAAGTACTGTGGTGAATGGAATACCTGTGCTACGTGGCGTTGCCCTGGTCAACAGCTCCCTTATCTCAAGGGGTGTCGCTCTTGTCAACGGCTTGAAAGTGGTCATTGAAAACGGAATACCAACAGGTCGGGGTATTGCCCTTGTGAACGGACTTCCTACCCTTCGTGGCGTAGCTCTTGTCAATGGCCTGCCCCTCATCAAAGGCACCGCCCTTGTCAACAGCCTTGAAGTAAATGTTGTTGATGGCGAGGTAAGCACAGTTTTTGAGAATGGCACACCTGTGGTTAACGGACTAACGATGAACAGAGGAATTGCACTTGTTAATGGTACGGCCCTGGTCAATGGGGGCCAACTCATAAGCAGGGGAACAGCCCTGGTTAACGGTATCGCCCTTACCGATGAGGAAGGAGATGGTGAAGATCTGGTGAACCTGGCAAACATGAATTTCATGGCAAGCTCTGCTGCCTTAGCAAATGGTCTTAACAGCCTGAGGGGTGTAGCCCTGGTTAATGGACTGGAAAGTGAAGATGGTGAGGCATTGAAAGTTGCAGCCGGAACAGTCCAGGAAGATGGTTCCATAGTCTTTGAGAATGGGTTTACAAGCAGGGGTGTTGCCCTGGTCAACGGACTGAATTATGTGCGTGGAACAGCACTGGTGAATGGAAGTCCCTTAAACCTCAGGGGAACGGCACTTGTAAATGGTTCCACCATCAATGACAGTACCAACAATGGAACTATCCTGGTCTTTGATGCCACGGAATTAGGTGATACGACAGAAAATGTTGGATTTACTCCCATTAGCTTTATTACCGGGACCACGGTCGGACAGCACTGGATTGTACCAGGTACTTATATCTCCAATAACTACGAGATATCCTACGGACTTGGAACACTGACCATTGATCCTGCAGATCTTACAATCACGGCAGCAGATAAATTCAAAACCTATGGTGAGGCAGATCCGGAACTGACTTACACGGAAACGGGACTGTTCCCCGATGATACTATCATTGGTGGGTTGATCCGCGAAGAAGGAGAGGATGTGGGAGACTACGCCATTCTTCAGGGAAGCCTTAGTGCTGGAGATAACTATACAGTTCATTATGACTCTGCAGTGATGACCATAAATCCTGCATCCATGACCATTGGTATTACAGCTGAGAACAAGACCTATGACGGAACCCGGACTGCTATAGTAGCCCTGAATGATGACCGCCTGACCGGAAGTGAACTGGATATTACTTATGGCACTGCATTGTTTGATGATAAACATGTGGGAGAGATGAAGGAGGTAACGGTTCTTGGAATATCACTTGCCGGTGCGGATGCCGGAAACTATGTGGCCAATACTGAGGCATTTGCCACGGCAGACATAAGGGCCGATAGTATAATTGTCACAGCTGTCACAGATAGTAAGATTTATGATGGTACAACCAACTCCGATGGAGAACCATTGGTTGATGCTCTGAGAGAAGGAGATGAGGTTTCGCTTGCTCCCCTCCAGGTATTTGACACCAGGCATTTCGGAACCGAAAAAGTATTATCAGCAAGCGGCTTGGCAATCAATGACGGGAACGAAGGAAATAACTATATCGTCAGCTATGTGAATGATAGTACCGGGAATATAGATCAGTTGGCGATTAATGTCACAGCTGTCACAGATAGTAAGACTTATGATGGCACGACCAGCTCTGATGGAGAACCAGTGGTTGATGCGTTGATGGATGGAGATGAGGTTTCACTCGCTCCTGTCCAGGTATTTGATAACAAGAATTCCGGGTCTGGGAAAACACTGGTAGCCAGCGGTCTGGAAATCAGCGATGGGAATGATGGAAATAACTATGCTGTCACATATGTGGACGATGCCACAGGGAATATCGATGAGCTGGCGATCACTGTCACAGCGGTTACAGACAGTAAGACCTATGATGGTACGACCAGCTCCGACGGAGAACCATTGGTTGATGCTCTGATGTATGGAGATGAGGTTTCGCTTGCTCCGGTTCAGGTATTTGATAACAAAAATGCCGGATCAGGAAAATCTTTGCTGGCAAGTGGACTGGTGATTGATGATGGGAATGAAGGAAATAATTATGACGTAAGCTATGTTCCAGATGAAACCGGGCAAATAAACGCCCTGGCAGTTAATGTCACTGCTGTTTCCGACAGTAAAGTATATGATGGTTCCACCGCTTCAGCTGGAGTGCCTCTGGTTGATCCATTGATAAGCGGAGATGTCGTTTCTACTTTACCTGTTCAGCTCTTTGACAACAGGAATGTTGGAAGCGGGCATACTTTAACTCCGGGTGGATTACTTATTAGTGATGGGAATGGAGGAGCCAATTATTCGGTGAATTATGTCGCTGTTACTTCTGGGGAAATCACCCCCTTGCCGATCAATGTAACTGCCGTCACTGACACGAAAGTATATGATGGCTTTACCACATCCTTAGGAGTGCCCCTTATTGATCCTCTGATGGATGGAGATTACGCATCCAGTGTTCCTGTACAGCTCTATGATAATAAAAATGCTGGAACCGGGAAAACATTATCAGCGAGTGGGCTTGTAATTGATGATGGAAACGGGGGAGCTAACTACAGTGTATCCTACGTCGATAATTTCACTGGTGAGATCACTCCTAAACCATTGACGGTAACACCCGTCGATCCTTTCCTTTACATCAGGGAGGGAGATCCCTTACCGGTATTTGCTTTTAATTACCTGGGTTGGATCCAGGGCGATGCCGGCAATGAAGGTTACTCGGTGTTAAGAGATACAGATGGTGCGGCTTATGATCAGGGATCCGAGGAATCGGCCGGGACCTATACGGTGACTCCGTTATTGTCCAACAGCAACTACTCCCTTACTGCTGAGACTGGGATATTGCATGTGAATCCTTATGGTCCGGGTACCAGGGCCCTTAAGCCGGTGCTGAATTGTATTGAGGAGATTTCTCCCGGATATTACATCGCCAATTTCGAGTATAAGAATGAGAATGACGTGGCGGTCTATGTGCCCCTGGGTGAAGATAACATGCTCACAGGTACCGGCATTGATTGGGAAAATTCCCAGGAGGTTCCTACATGGTTTGAGCCGGGGGGAGGATCCTTCTACATATTCTTTGATGGTACGGAGCTATCTTATACTGTAAGTAGCCGGGACGGGGCTCAGAAAGTTTCCAATGCGGCCAATGCCAATTCCAGTTCTACAAAATGCAAGAAGAATACCAAGTCGGCTTCGGTATCAGGAGCTGTAGTGGGGGAGGAAGAGCTTGAGGCCGATTACCTGAATGTGTATCCGAATCCGGTGGTCGAAAAGGTACATATTACCATGAAGGGGATAGAGAACTATAAGATGATCCAGTTGTATGACTTTACAGGAAGGTCTCATGCCATTACATCCATTGATAAGCGGACCGATAACCTGGAGATAGATATGGCAGATTTAGCATCCGGGAACTACTTTATCAGGATCGTGATGGAGGATAGTGCCAGGGTGGTACAGATTGTCAAGAAGTAAAAAGAGGAATTAAAATTTTAGTGCTATGTGGTGATGAACTATTGAAAGAGGGGTCCGCTGTGATCCCTCTTTTTTATTGCTCGCGAACTATTGCTCTGGCGGCTTGTTATGTTTAGCGTAAAACAAATGAAATAGCTTACAGTTGTATTAAGACTTGTGCGTGAAAAATCATAGAACATATCCCTTTTTGTTTCTCCTTTTCCTGGGGAGCATCATCCATGCCCAGGATCCATATGTGGATAGTCTGAGGATGGTACTCAGGGATCTCGGTCTGGATACCACCAGGGTTAATACATTGAATGCCATTGCCTCAGCCGTCTACAGTACTGAGCCCGATAAAGCCATCAGCTACGGTACGGAAGCAAAAGAGCTGGCTGAATTAATCAGCTTTCCTGCCGGAGAGGCTCTTGCCTATAAAAATATTGGATTGGGTCACTATTTTCATAGTGACTATGCAGAGGCGGCCAGGTACTGGGAGTCTTCCCTGGAAATCTATGAAGAATTGGAGAACGAACAGTTAATTGCTAATCTGCAGAGTAACCTGGGGGCAATCTACCATTCCATTGGAGAGAACGTGGAAGCCATTGAGTATTATCTGAAGGCCCTGAAATTTGCAGAAAAAGGAACCGATAGCACAAGACTCGCCACGCTGTTTATTAACATTGGCGTGGTCTATTCCGAAATACCTGCTACCCATGATACGGCACGGAATTACTATTTTCGCGCCATCGCCATTGGGGAGGCCCTCGGCGATATGGCTATCGTTGGCCTGGGTACCATGAATATGGGTGAGGTTTATATGGACAAGGAAAACTTCGATTCGGCTCTCTTTTATTTTGAAAAATCACTGAACCATCTCACAATTCCCTCTTATATTTCCTCTGCGCTCAATTTTGTTGGTGCTATCTATGCGGAAAAGGGTGCGTATGAACTTGCCATCACTTATCGGCAGGATGCCCTGGAGATAGCCAGGAAGGAGAATGCACAGCGGGAAATTGTCGGGATACTCGTTGGACTTGCCTCGACCTACGAGGAGATGAAGAATCATTCAAAGGCAATCGAATATTACAGGCAGGGTGAATCCATTGCAGAAGATATTGGGCTGAACGAGGAGCTTTCCGGTATTTATGAGGGACTGGCAACGAGTTATGCGGAAACCGGGGATTTCACCAATGCATATACGTATCTCGAGCTGCAGAATACCATTGATAATGCCTTGTTACAGATTGAATCAGACGACAAGACAAAGGATCTGATGAATTCATACCAGATGGAGAAGAAGCAGAATGAGATTACCCTGCTGGAACAACAGGCTGATATCGACCAGTTATTAAGAAGGAGGCAGAGAGCGATCAGCATAGTTATCGGGCTATTCGGACTATTCGTTCTGGCTGCTGCAGTAGGCTTCTACAACAGGATGCGCTATATCCGGAAAACCAACGAGAAGATCAATGCACAGAAGCAGCAGATTACCGATAGCATTACCTATGCCCAGCGCATACAATCGGCCATTCTGCCTTCCCGGGAATTAATGAATGAACAATTACCCGAACATTTCATCCTTTTCAGGCCCAAGGATATTGTCAGTGGCGATTTTTACTGGATCAAGGAGGTACAGAATCACCTGGTTATTGTGGCTGCCGATTGTACCGGTCATGGGGTTCCCGGTGCTTTTATGAGTATGCTGGGGATTACCATGTTTAATGATCTCATTAATGACAGGTGTTTTGATGCACCCGGAGCCATCCTGGACAGGCTAAGGGAAAAGGTAAAAGATTTGCTCGTACAACAGGGAAACAATGATGAGCAAAAGGATGGGATGGATCTTGCCATTGCTGTCTATAACAAAACAAACCGGGAGCTGCACTTTTCAGGTGCCAACAATCCACTCTATATCATTCGGAATAAGAATGTTCCCGAACAGAAAGAGCTGGAAGATTATGCCTCCATTGACAATGGAGAGTACAGGCTCTTTGAGTTGAAAGGTGATAAACAACCCATTGGTACTCATTGGGAAGAGAATCCCTTCCGGACCACTTCAGTCTGCCTCAAGGAGGAGGACTCCTTCTATATGTTCTCGGATGGCTATATAGACCAGTTCGGAGGGGAACACCGGAAAAAATTTAAATCCATGAACTTTAAAAAGCTTTTGCTTTCAGTTCAGAAGGAATCTCTCGATATCCAAAGGCAAACCCTTGAACAAACCTTCGATCAGTGGAGAGGACCCTACGAGCAGATTGACGATATTATTGTTCTTGGTGTAAAGCTCTGATCAGAGCATCTCTTTCAGGATCTCTCCTTCCAGAAAGCGGATATTCACCTGCAGGTTGGAGAGAAGATTCAGGGCGCTGATCATGGGGGCCTGGTGGAAGTTAAAATGCAACCAGGATTCCTGATAATCCCCTATAGCTAAAGGACCGGTATAAAGCAAGAGATCGATGGATTCATAAAGCTGCGGTCCGGCCGTTTCCTGTAACAACATCCTGTATGATTCCAGAGAGGCAACCAGGCTCTCCCCCTTACCAGCAGTACTTACGTCGCCAAAGACGACTGATGTTACACTTTTGTGATCATCAAAATAGCTGGCTTTTTTCAGGTCGATGGTATTATCCATCAGTACAGCAGCACGGTTGCGCTCATGTGTAATCAGTACAATCTCGGCCATGATATCCTGGATGTATTGATCCAGCTCATCACTTTTTTCACTGATA
The DNA here is from genome assembly GCA_964458155.1 of uncultured Bacteroides sp. GTDB lineage: Bacteria > Bacteroidota > Bacteroidia > Bacteroidales. Next base: position 50,811 of record CAYWGP010000009.1, on the reverse strand, counting down.
TATTTTGCCTTGTCTAATTGTGTTGAGTCTCCCTGGCCTGAAAGCATGGATTCTTCCAGAAAAAGGGCATTTCGGGATTCTATAGTCTCACTGGTAATCAGATTCGTCTGGGCTGTTACCACCATGGAGCTTAATACGTTTTTGGAAACCTTCAGTGCAAATACCATAATGTTCACCGCCATCATGGCCAGGATGAATATCAGGATGGAGAAATTCTGCACCTGGTTCTCTTTATCCTTCAGGGCGTGACTAATCAGGAATGGTATAAATAGAACCACGATGAGCAGTACACTGACTGTTAGTGCGATGCCCGCCCCGGGCCAATGCATGATTTTAAACAGCACTCCGGTGATAAAGATAAAACCGGTTATCACTCCGGTTATATAAAGTGTTTTATGGACACGCTTTTCTTTTTTCCTGGTATCGCGGATACTTACCATGGCAAATACCGGCAAATAGACCGCTCCAAGAAGGAAGGAGCCAAGGACGATCAGGACGCTGGCCCCAGGCCAGTGCTGAAGTTTAAAAATGGCCCCAACGATCATCAGGGATGGAGCAATGGTTCCGAGAATGTACATGAACTTTTTCATCATACGGTATTTTTGGTTAATCAATAACAGCGTTTCTTCCTGGATTTCCTGGATCCTGTTGTTTTCCAGGCGGCTTTGCAATTCTTCAAAGGCTTTCAGAAATTCCAGGCCCTCATCCATCTTTGCTTCTATATCGCAGCAGAGATGGTCCAGGAGCTCCTTTTGAAGCTGGGTATAGGTTAAGCCCTGCTTTTCGATCTCCCTGTTGAGAATCTCAATTTCCTTGTCGCTCAGTTCGGCCATAGGCTTATGCCAGGTTCAGGCTGGGGCCTGTATCCAGGACCCGCCCCATGATGGTGACGAAATCGATGAATTCACGAACTTTTTCTTTGGCTGCACTGGTGCCCGATTCGGTGAGCCGGTAATACTTGCGAACCCTCTTTCCGATACTTTCCTCCTCGGAGGTAATAAGGTGGTCCGATTCAAGTTTATGCAGCGCCGGGTATAAGGCTCCCCATGAGAGCTGTACTTTTCCTTCAGTGAGTCTTTCTACCTCCCTGGTAATCTCGTAGCCATACATTCTGCCGTTCTCCTCGAGAAGTTTCAGAACGATGGTCTTCAACGTGCCTTTTAACAAATCTTTTGATATCATCTTACAAAGATATATAAAATAACGATATATCTAAAAGCAATATATAATATTCCGACCCATCACAATATCTACCTTGCTTTATTCCTTCTCCTTACATACCTTTATTAGGCAATAAAACATCAGATATTTCCGGTAAGTGCCTATGAGACCCCTTAGATTCAAATCCCTTTTCCCCTTCAATCCTTTTCTGTTCCTGCTGACGATCCTTGCATGCCTGGGACAATCACAGGCTATATACGCTCAAACGGAAGTCATTGTATACGATGGATATACAGGGATTATTAACCCTTATCTTCACAACGATACGGCCCGGATCACCGTTTTACTGCCCGAAAGTCCGGCCCTGAAGGCAGGCTTACGTTCACGCGATCAGATCATTGCCATTAACGATTCTGTTATTGCTGGCCGGGGGATCGGACACCGAAGCATTGAGGATTTACTCTACAGCAGCTCTGGTACACGCATTCAAATACTCATAAAAAGGCAGGGAGAGGATTCCCTCCTGCATTTTTCTTTCAAGAGGGATCCTTATATGCATCGGATTGATGCTTATGAATACGAGTACCTGATCGATTCCCTGGAGCAATGGGATATAGACGACATCCTTTCGGGTTCCCTTGACAGCCTGTTTACAAATCCCCTTCTGACGAAGAGCCTAGTATATTCCGTTGAGGAAGGAAGTCCGGCAGCAAAAATCGGAATCCGGGAAGGGGACCAGGTGATCAGCCTACTGGAGGCACTTGATAAGGATGCTTATTACCATATCAGCAGCCCTTTATTCAGCAAGGTGACAGTCGATACTTCTTTTAGCATACTGCGGGGAGACTCATTGATCTATTTTAATTTTGAACCTACCATTCATGGCAGTTTCAGTGGCATTGAAAGCCAGTTTAGCCATGATTTTTCCTATCCCTGTGCCTGGCTCCGGGTTAAAACAGTGAACCGGATTTCGGAAAACAGGACCTACCTGGTCAATCTTCCGGGGATGGCAGGAACCGATTCTGCCAACTTCTACCTGAGTGACCCATACGGTGCAATGGAGGAAAAGCGCTCAGGTATTTTGATTCCATTGGAGGAAAGGGATTTTATATACAAGTCCTGGCATGCTGTCACTCTTCCATTGCTCAAGGATGCGGAACAAACATTCTATGTTCGCTGGAAAGAGGAATCCGGTATAGGAGGCCCACTGATGCACCTGATCCCCCAGGAAACGATCATAAGTCATGACCGGATTGAACGGATGGTGCTTTTTGCCCTTAATGGAATGATGGTGATTATATCCATATTTTTTCTGATCCTGTTCTTTGCTGTGCAGGGCCGGCAGTACATATATTTCGCATTTTACATCCTGTTTTTTGCCACCTTTCTCTTTGTGTCTGGGGGCTACCTTGGAGAGTTCCAATGGAAAGAAAGAGTTTTCCAGTCTGTATTTTTTACATCTGCCTCGACCTTTATTCTTTCCCTGCTCACCGCATGCTTTCTTTTATTCGGGATTTCTTACCTGGAGCTCAAAAAGAAAATGCCAGGTTGGTACTGGGCCGTGGTTGTTATATTGGGCCTGCTTGGTCTCAGGATTATATTTTTACTGCTGGGGGCGGCACTACATTTTGAAATCGGGGGTGTGTTCGAAGATGTGGTCGAGGTTACCTGGCTCTTAGTCGTGGCCGTCATCCCCCTGTTTTTACTAATTCTTCCCACCGTATTAAGAATAAGGGCCGGTTTTAAACCTGCCTGGTACTTTCTGATAGCCAACCTGGTTCTGGTTCCGACAACCTATATTACAGTCTTTGCTTCCGTATTTTCATTTACCGCGCAAAAAGTACATGAATCTATCCTGCTCCGGATTCTGGAGATCTCTGGAGTTTATGTTGCGGCGGTATTGCAAATTCTGATCTTCTCCATTGGAATTGCCGCGAAAATGAAACTTGACGAACAGGAAAAAAAGCGTGCACAGTTGCGGATTATTGATCAGCTGAAAGAGAATGAGAAACTGAAGGATAAGGTAACCCGGGAGTTGGAGGGGAAAGTGCAGGAGCGTACCAGTGAGATCAGAGAGCAAAAGGAGGAGATTGAGTCCCAACGTGACGAAATTGAGGCTCAGCGCGATCTCTTATTTGGCCAGAAGAAAGAGATTACAGACAGCATAGCTTATGCTCAGCGGATCCAGGCAGCCATCCTTCCCCATAAAAGCTACCTGGACAGTGTTATTCCGGAGTATTTCGTGCTTTTTAAACCCAGAGATATTGTAAGCGGGGACTTCTATTGGATAAAAGAGGTAGATTCATCCATAGTAATAGTGGCGGCCGACTGTACGGGGCACGGAGTCCCGGGGGCTTTTATGAGTATGCTGGGCATTACCCTGCTTAATGAATTGTTTGTGGAAGGAAGAACAGGCCGGCCGGCCGATATCATGGAACAATTAAGGATCAAGGTAAAGGCCATGCTGGTTCAGGAGGGGTCTGTCAGGGACCAGAAAGATGGCATGGATATGGCCATTGCAGTTATCAATAAGGAGAAGAAACATCTTCAGTTTGCCGGAGCATACAATCCCCTCTACCTGATTCGCCACAGCGAACAGCTAAGCGGAAAGGAACCCGGTTCAGATACAGCAGTGAAACGGAACGGGTCTTTGCTCTTTGAACTGAAGGGAGACAGACAACCTATAGGAGTTCACTGGGAGGAAAGCGAATTCAGGAACCAGGTTGTGGAACTAAAAGAAAATGATTCGGTATATATCTTCTCTGATGGTTATGTGGACCAGTACGGAGGTGAGCACAGGAAGAAATTTAAGACCCCCAGGTTCAAGGAACTGCTCCTATCCATTCAATCAGAGTCCATGGAAAAGCAACAGCAGATTATCGACGATACCTTTGAAGAGTGGCGGGGTAATACCGAGCAGATCGACGATGTTTGCGTGATAGGGATCAGGATCTGATACCCCGAAATTATAATTCCAACCTTTTCTAAACTGTTGCGTCTTTAGATTGAGTTTTGAAAGAAGAGACGATCAATATCAATCGTAGGCTTATTGAGAATTGCCTCAATGGAGATATCAAGGCTCAGTACCAGCTTTATAAACAGTACTCAAAGGCCATGTATAATATTGCAATCCGATTCCTGAATAATAAAATGGATGCAGAAGACATTCTTCAGGAATCCTTTATCAAAGCCTTTAATAGCCTGGGAGAATTGAAAAATACGGACCTGTTTGGAAGCTGGCTCAAACGGATTGTGATCAACAACTGCATTTCTCATCATAGAAAAAGAAAAATAGCATTTGAAGAGATGGATGAAGAAAAATATGGAGAGCCTGTGGAGATGGACGATGGTCTGCCGGAAGTTGATCCGGACCTGGTTCACGGCGCCATAAAAGAGCTGCCCCGGAAAGGTCGTACGGTACTGGTATTGCGTGCCCTCGAAGGTTATTCTCATAAAGAGATTGCGGAAACACTTGGGATTACGGTTTCCACCAGCAAGACACAATACAGTCGGGCCCTCTCCCTGCTAAACAAAAAATTAAAAGGAAAAGTTGATGTCATCTGAACTGGAGAAATATTTAAAGAGTCAGAGGGAAAACCTGGATGTTGAAGCTCCCGACGATCAGCTGATCTGGGAAGGGATCAGGCAGGATTTGCAAGGCTCAGGGAATCGTACGGGAAAAAGGCGGATGTTGATCCGGATCCGGAATATTGCAGCAGCTGTGATCATCCTGGTGAGCGTAGGATATATGATCAATGATATCATAGGGGACAGGGCGCCGGGCAGGGGAATCAGCCTGGCGGATCTGGATCGTGATCTGGGAGCCAGGGAGCTGGAGTACAGAACCCTGGTCAGTTTCATGCAGAAGGAGGTAAATACCTTGAATCATGTGGATAATGTGATTATTGCAGAGCTGCTGGAAGAGATCCAGAAGCTGGATACCATATATGAAGAAACCATGAAGGACCTGGGCGAACTTGGTTATAATGAGCAGGTTATAAATACCATATTTGACACCTACGAAAAGAAGATCTACCTGCTGGAACTGATTATCCTTGAGAACAATAAAATTAAAAATTATGAAAACGATGAATATTTATTTCTATAGAGCTTTAACTATCGTCCTTTTGCTCACCGTAATGCACAACGTATCAGGGCAGGGCAAGAAAATAGAAAAAACCTACAGCTGGAAGCAGGAGGTAAATGAGCATGTGAACTTCACCTTCAATAATTATGACTGTGACCTTGTTATTCACACCTGGGATAAGCCTGAAATAGAGTACAGCATGTCGGTCGATGCCACGCTGAAATCAGAAGAAGACGCCAGCAGGCTGGATGCTTATATTGCAGAACTGGAATTCTCTCATTCTTACGGTGGTAGTAAATTCGACAATCGCTTCTGGACCAGCAAAAAGGTAGTTATGGGCCGGAAAACCATCACCCTGAAGGGAGAGAAAACAATACGTTTCAGTGAGTTTAAAATGAAGGGGGAGTTGTGGATACCTGAAAATTGCAAGCTGATTTTACAGTCCAAATATTCAGAGATCATGGCGGATGACCTGAACGGAAGGGTATCACTTGATCTATACAATGATAAGCTGTTCGGGGGTCTTGTAAACAGCAATGTTGATATCAGGGCGAAATACAGCACCGTGGAATTCAAGGACATGAAAGATTTAAAAATCGATTTCTACAATACAGATATGGAGGCGGGGGTGATCGGAAGCCTGGAAGGGGTGTCAAAGTATTCCAACTTTAAATCCGGAGATGCGGGAAAGATAAGTATTGATAGCTATAATGATAAGTACTCCTTTGGTAATACCGGTGACATCAAATTCACTAACAAATATTCCGATCTGAAAGCGCTGAATTCTGGATATGTTGAACTGGATTCCTATAATGGTACAGTCAGTTTCACTCTGGTTGAGGATATTGACCTGAAGTCCAAATACGGTAAATATGAAATAGGAGCGGCCCGCAACCTGAATATCATCTCGGCCTATAACGATAGCTATAAGATCGGTAAGCTGAATGCCCTGAATATCACGGAGTCAAAATACGGAGTTTATAAAATTGATCACCTGGAAAGCTCTTTCATCCTGGCGGAGGGCTATTCGGACAAGTTCTATATTTCGGGAACCGGGGCTTTTAAGGGGATGAAGCTTAAAGGCAAGTATATCGTGGTGGAGATGGCACTTGATAAAGACCTGAACTATAGATTTGAGGCCAATGTAAAATACCCCAAGTTCAAGATTAATGAAGAGGCCATGGATGTCCGAATTAAGATCAAGGAGGGTTCGGACCTGCAAATGGAGGCCATCAAAGGAGCTAAATCAGAAGGAATGCCGGCATTCTTTGTAAATGGCTATGAGATGGCCGTGACCTTAACGGAGAATCTATAGCATCAATTAAAAGCGAAGCGAGAGGCAGCTTAAACCGCCGTCCAGTTTTTGAAATTCACTTACGTCCAGGACTATGGTTCTGTACCCGGCCCGCTCGATCTTTTCCAGGGTATCAGGGAAGCCGGCGGGAACCAGCACCCATGAATTCACCCAGAGGGAATTTGCTGCATAGGCTTCAAGGGGATCCACCTCAATTTTTTGGAAAGCATCAAAGGCTGGATGATTGGTGAATTCACCGGTGACCAGCAGGTGGTTTAGCTCCAGGTAGGAAAGCCCGGTCTTCAGATGAAGCACCTCATTTAAGGGAACAGTTGAACCGGACATGCCATAGTTCTCCAGGATGCGGATCAACTGTTCGGCACCCCGGGCATTGGTACGCTGAGAAAGCCCGATATAAAAATGCTTTCCATGCATCATCACATCGCCTGCATCCAGGGTCCCCGGTGCATCAATGGATTCCACCTTTTTATAAATAGATTCAAGGATAGGTTTCATTTCCAGCTGCTCACCATTCCGGGAAGAAGTGCCGGGATTGGTGACTATGGCACACTCACTGGTGCATAATGCCACATCTTCCACAAATACTGAATCGGGAAAGCGGGAATCGGCTTCAAGTATCTTTACTTCCAGGCCGCAGCTGCGCAGAGCATCCACGTAAGCCCTGTGCTGCTCCAGGGCCTTATGGTAATCCGGAGTGCCCAGAGAGGCTGAGCTAAGTCCCCTGATCATCTCCGGACAAGGTTTACGTACTATGGCGTTTTTAAACATCGGCATTATTGTATGCGGTCTTCTCTGCAAATGTTGGGATAATTTTCGTGAATTCCCCAATGATCCCTTTTCAGATTTTTCTATATTGTTCATTCATTTCCAAAACACTTTCATGCTATGCTTACTAACCGAAGACAATTTATCAGAAATAGCGGAGCTGCAATCGCATCTGCTGCCTTATTGAGCCAGCTGCCGGTAAACATGTTTGCAGCCGGACCGGCAGGAGAAAAACGCCCCTTTGGTTTCCAGATCTGGACGATCAATAAGGACCTGCGAAGTGATTTTCCAGGTACCCTGAAGAAGATGGCAGCCATGGGTTATACCCAGGTGGAGATGTGCTCCCCGCTGGGATATGGTTTTAAAACGCTGAATGAGATGTCGGGTAGTGAAATGAGGATAATTATTGAGGATGCAGGCCTGATCTGTAACAGTTCTCACTTTACTTCAAAGGAACTCAGGGAAGACCTGGACAACCGGATCGAGTGGGCCACCCAGATCGGCATGAAGCAGATGGCACTATCCATGCCCAGCATACCCAGGGAAGCCACTATGGACGACTGGCGAAAAGCGGCCCGGGAGCTCAATGTGATTGGAGAGAAAACCAGGGCTGCAGGCATCCAGATGGTCTACCATAACCATCATTTTGAATTCAAGGAGATCGATGGTGAACTGATCTATCCTGTTTTGATGGAGGAACTGGATCCGGACCTGGTGAAAATGCAGTTCCAGGTGGCAGTCATCAACATAGGATTTAAGGCCCAGGACTATTTCAGGAAATATCCCGGACGTTTTATCTCTGCCCACCTGGCCGACTACTCCACCGAACTGAAGAAGCAGGTTCCTGTGGGTCAGGGCATCGTGGACTGGGATGATCTCTTCGAGGCTGCTGTGACCGGCGGAGTTCAGAATTACTTTGTGGAAATGGCTCCCGAAACCTTTGAGGAGAGTGCCAGATTCCTGCTTGAGACTTAAGGCAAACTAAAAGCTGTAGATCAGAAGCAGGGCCCGGCCCTGCCGGTTGGCTTCACACCAGAAGGGGGAATCATTCCCCAGTCCGAAAACCAGCAGCTTACAGTTCTCAAATTCAGCAATGGCGTGAAAAATTTTAATCAACTCGGCCGGCTTCAGCTGGATCCCTTCATGCTTACTTCTGAGCCTGGTCCCCCGAAGCGGAAATCCTGCAATTCCAGTTAGAGCCCCCTTCTATCTGAAAGGTATTTTAACGGTGAAGATCACACCTCCCCGGGTATTTTCTGCCTCAATCTCACCACCGTGTTCAGACACCAGGGTATAACAGATTGATAGCCCGAGGCCGGTTCCCTGTCCCGGATCTTTAGTGGTAAAGAAAGGATCGAAAAGCTGATCCATATGATCCTCTGAAATTGAAGGCCCGGTGTTGGAAATGGCAAGGATTAGCCGGTCGCCCGAGATCCCGGTGTATATGGTAATGCTCTTTGGCCCGGAAGATTCCCTGTTTAGAGCAAAAATCGCATTATCAATGATATTCATTATCACCTGGTGCATCTTCTCAGGGAAGACATAGACCTTTCTTTCCAGCTTGTAATTTTTAATAATCTGAATGTCATCTGAGATTTTCGAGCTCAGGAACATCAGTGTATTATCGATAATTTCGTTCAGATCGGTCTCCGTTTTTTTGGATCCCCCCCTGTGGGAAAATGTCATCATGGCCTTAACAATACTTACAGACCGGTCCAGTCCGTCAAAGGCCATGTTTGTAGCAGTTACGCAACGCTCCAGGTCCTTCTCCCGGCCTTCCCAGTTCAGGCTGACCTGCATATCCTTAATAATGTTTAGTCCGCCCGATATAAAATTTAGTGGATTGTTTATTTCGTGTGCGATGCCAGCGGTCAGCGTTCCGATGGAGGCCATCTTCTCGGATTGGACCATGCGTTGCTGTGCTGCTTTCAGATCTTCTTTCTGCTTCTCCAGCAGGATATTTTTCTCTTTGATCTTTCGGTAGGAGCGGATGACCAGGAAAACAATGGTCAGCAACAGTATCGACAGGACGATATACCCATAATTGGTAAGACGTTTTTGCCGGATCTTTAAATCTTTAAATTCGTTGTCAAGAGTAAGCCGTTCAATCTGGCTCTCCTTTGCCTGGAGCTCATAGTAGACCTCCCGGTTTGCCACCCTTTCCCTGAAACTGGCATTGTCCAGGCTATCGTTCAGCTCTTTATACCTGATATAATGCGCCAGTGCCTGTTCGTAATTTTGTTCCGAGGAATCAATCCTGTAAAGCTGCAGGAAATACTCACGGTATTCAGTGTAGCGCATATTTTCCTGGAGGGCCATAAGGGTCTTTTCGGAATACTCCCGGGCCAGGTCCATATTCCTCTTTTCCACATAAGCCTTGGTCATGGAATTGTAGAGACTTGACAGATGCTTGGGACTGTTATTCTTCAGATCGTAATAGTCTTCCAGGTCCTGAAAAACCTCCAGGGCCTGTGTTCTGCGCTCCGAATAGAGATGCACATCCCCCATATTGTAATAGGCCAGGATCTCCTGCTGAAGGCTCCCGTACTGCCTGGCCAGGGCATGAGCTTCTTTAAACAGGATTAATGCAGAATCCATTTTCGAAATATTCCCATACACGGCAGCAGTAGCATTTAATCCGCTTATTATCAGCGAAGTATCATTCAATGTTCTGCCGTATTCCGATACCAGGGCGAATTTTTTTAAGGCAGTGTCAAACTGCCTGAGATAGAAATATGTGTTTCCAATGTGCATCAGTGTGGATGCCTGCTTTACAGAATCATTAAGCTCTTCAAAACTTTCAAGTGCTTCAACCAGGTACTCGGCTGCGCCCAGGTTCACACCCAGAAAATCGTAAAAAGTTCCGATGGCCAGTTTGGCTTCAGCAGTCCAGCGTACCGAGCCTATCTCGTTAGCTTCTCTCAGGGCCCGGTTGGCATAGTCCAGCGCTAAGCGTATATCTGTAGTACTTAGGATATAGGCAATCTGCAGCTGTAAATCGATCTGTTCTCCACTCAGTACTGCGCTATCGCGCAAGGCCATCAGGCTGTCCACATCCTGTTCCTGAGCCTTTGACACAGACAGACTTAATAGCAGCAGAATAAAAAGTGAAGCTCGCTGAAGCATAATTGGAAAATACGAAAATGATTGGACAAAAGGTGCCCTAGACCTTCTTTTTCTTACCCTTCTTTTTAAGGGGCTCTTTCTCCTGGGAGAGGCTTACCTCAAAACTCTTCCCTTCGTAGGTGCCTTGCCTGACAGCCGGCAGAATCTGATTTGAAACCGTTTCGTCCACCTCGAAAAAAGCATGACGGGAATGAATATCTATTCTTCCCATATGGGTACTTTCGATTCCCGATTCACTGCAGACAAGTCGAAGCAGGGCCCCTTTGTTCAGGTTCTGCTTCTCTCCCAGGTTGATAAAGAAGCGTTTCTTCGATCCACTGAGGTTCCGGTTGAAAGCCCCGCTTTCTTTTCCCTGCCGGCCCCTTCCTGCGGCTCGCTCTCTTCCCCTGTCGGCACCACCACTTTCATGACTGGCATTCAGATCGCCCGAGTCTTTGTAGTAGTCCAGAAAGGCATTCAGCTCCATGGAGATAAATTTCAGAACAATCTCTTCGGCAGGCAGATCTTTCAGCTTCTTGTAAAAGACAGGCCAGTAAAGATCAATGGCTTCTTCATCTACCGGGGTGCTGACCACCTTGTCCATCAGGGCATACATCTGCTTCTCACAAATCTCCTCCGAATTGGGGATATTCGATGCCTTCATCTTTGTCTGGAGCAGCGACTCCAGTTGCTTGATCTTGTATGTCTCCCGGGTATTTACCAGGGCCAGAGATTTACCTGATTTACCGGCACGTGCGGTACGCCCGCTTCGATGGGTATAGTTTTCAATATCATCGGGCAGATTGTAATGAATCACATGGGAGATGTCTTTCACATCGATACCCCTGGCAGCCACATCGGTGGCAACGAGAACTTTTACTGTTCTTTCCCTGAATTTCTTCATGGCAGCATCACGCTGCCCCTGCGACAGGTCGCCATGCAGGGGCACCACATCATAACCCTCTTTTTCCAGTTTGTCAGCGATCTGACTGGTCTCCCTTCGGGTCCGGCAGAAGATCAACCCATAAATTTCGGGATAGAAGTCCAGTATCCTTTTCAAGGCATGGTAGCGGTCCCGCTCCTTCATCATATAGTAGCGGTGTTCAATATTGTCTGCCACGCTGTTCTGCTTCCCCACAACGATCTCAACGGGATCGTGCATGTAGTTGTTGGCAATGCGTTTTACCGCTTTGGGCATGGTGGCCGAGAATAGCCAGACCCTTTTCACGGCAGGTGTCTGGTCCAGGATGGCATCAATATCCTCCTTGAATCCCATATTCAGCATTTCGTCTGCTTCATCCAGCACCAGCCTGGAAACGTACTTTAGCTTGATGGCCTTTCGGTTGATCAGGTCCAGCAGTCTGCCTGGGGTGGCCACCACAATCTGGGCCCCCTTTTTGAGCTTGCGAATCTGATCGCTTATATTGGCTCCCCCGTAAACGGCGGTGATATTGGCATTCTTCTGGTAGGCGGCAAATGAATCCAGGTCCCGTGTTATTTGCATACAAAGTTCCCTTGTGGGACAGATGATCAGGGCCTGGGTGGTCCGGTCCCCGAAGTCTATATGCTGGATCAGCGGCAATCCAAAAGCAGCTGTTTTTCCCGTACCGGTCTGAGCCAATCCCACGAAATCCTGTTTGCCTTCAGCAAGGATGGGTATCGCTTTTTCCTGTATTTCCGAAGGGTTAGTGAAGCCCAGTTTACTTACTGCTTTCAGGATATCCTTTGACAGTCCTAAGTCCTTAAATTCCATTTTCTTAAATTAGGCCGCAAAGGTACAACAATAAATCCTCCTTCCTGCCTTTTATCCGGATAATAGTGAATTTGGCTTCTTAGATGTAATCCCCGTAGTCAGGATCGATAGATTTCAGGAGATCCATTGATGCCGTCCACAGTTTTTCTCCCTCGACGCTCTCATAGACTTTCGGGTCCATTTTCTTGGGATTAAACATATGCAGGTATTCATTGCTAAGCCCCTCGTAATCTGGTGAAAGGGACATATATACAACCGGGCGCATTGCTTTGGCGGGGGATTTGAATACTATCCAGAAGATCCCTTTCAAGGTCATCCGGAGTAGCCAGGGAGCCTCTTTTACAATGTTGGAGTGAACCGGACCCGGACATATGACATTGATGCTCAGGCGAACTGAATCCCCGTTGATCCTTCTGGACAGTTCCGTGGCATAGGTGTTTAATACCAGTTTGAAGTAGCTGTAATTGGAAATGCCCTTGCTTACTCCATACTTGAAGTAGCGACCGAATTCATTGTAATCAATATAGGTGGCTCCCTGGTGGGAATCACTGGAAATAAAGATCATTTTTGAAAGGGGCGCGCCTTCACTCAAGGCCATCACCGACTTACTTAAGAGCAGCCGGGTCAGGATCACATTGGACAGGTAGTTGACCAGGAACATTTCATCCTGTCCAGAAGCAGTTTCCCTTGATCCCGGCAGGGCGGTGGCTGCATTCAGGATGCAAATATCCACCTGGATCTTCTTTTCAGCCAGGCTCCGGACAAAACTGTGGATGCTATCAATCTTACTGAGATCCAGGAAGTGCATCTCAACAGTTTCCGAGCCGGAAAGTTTTTTTACCCGCTCTCCTGCTTCAGGGATCTTGCTCCTTCCGGCCATGAGAACCCTGGCTCCCCGCCTGGCAAATTCAACGGCCATGGCAAATCCCAACCCGGAATTGGCCCCTGTAATAAGTACTGTCTTTCCATCGGCCCGGTCCTTCTCAGAATACCTCCCCGCCAGTTGTTGTTTTGCAAAGAAATCTTTAACTCCTGCCAGAGAAGCTACTACAGGATTTGTAAATCGTCCTTCTGCCATCTTCAGTTTTATTTCATGATTTGTTTTTCAAGTTTTTCAGACAGCTCCCACAAACGTAAGCCATTCTGCGGATCAGTCGCCTTATCATCCATTGTTTTCTCCTGCATCAGGAACATGTATGAGCCTGTTTTACCTTCAAGTTCTTTTGAGGCTGCCAGGTAGATAACCGGACTGCAGGCTTTCTCTGGAGAGCGGAAGAAAATACCAAAAACCAGTTTCAGCAGGGGTTGAAAAATTCGCGGTGCTTCCCGCGCAATATTGGAATTCACCGGTCCGGGACAAAGAGCAAATACAGAGCATTGCACCTTCCCCTCCCGGTTCAGGCGGCGGGACAATTCACTGACCATGGTCAGCAGGAGCAACTTGTAGTAGCCGTACATAGCAACTGATTGCTTGATCCCGTAAGGTTCATAGCGGCCAAATTTATCCCATTCAAATGCGGATGGGTTCCTGTGACTTTCGGAGGCCACAAAGATAATCCTGGGTAAATCGGGGCCCAGGTGGTTCAGAAAGTCACCGTCGACAATTCGCCCGGCCAGCAGAAATTTGGCAAAGTAATTGACCACAAACATTTCATCCAGTTCCTGTTTTACTGCCCTGCTCTTGTTTGCAACCATGGCCGCGTTGCAAACTACGATATCCACAGGGCCGAATCTGAGCTTTACTTCTTCGGTAAATCCGGCCAGTGATTCCAGGTCGCTCAGGTCCATATGGATCATATCCACCTTATCGGAACCGCTCTTTCTTCGCACCTCTTCGCCCCTGACAGGGATTCCACTTCTGATTGCCATAATCACGTGAGCCCCGCGCCTGGCCAGTTCTATTGCAGTGGCCAGGCCCAAACCTGAACTGGCCCCTGTAATCATCACTTTCTTTCCCTCCAAAGACGGGAGATCGTTCAGACTGAGTTGATGATCGGGGCGCTTGAAAAGATCTGAAATTCCTGTAAAGATGGCTGCAACCGGACTATTATACCGCTCTGTTTTCTCATTTTTCCCACTCATAATTCTTACTTCTTTGTTCTGTTAAGAGAAGAGTACAACGTATAGTAATCTGCGTTAAGCTTCATAAGGTCCTCCCTGTTTAATCCGAAATCCGAAAGACTGTAATTGTGAACTCCGTATTTACCCTTGGGATTTTCCCTTTCGGCAGTTTTAAATCTTTCTTCCAGGGACTCTGAGATCTCACCTTCCCTGTCATAGATAAGCTTCAGCTGGCCCATGGAGTCACTCACAAGATCCTCATACATGAGATCGGTAAAATTCTCCTGATTCGCTCCATTCTGTCTGTAGGACAGAGCTTTATCCAGCATATAGGCTGTTTTACGAACCCAGTGACCGGCCACATCCGTCATTTGAACTTCATCACTGAAGAGCGATCGGCTGTGGCATACCATACTCAAAAAAGAAGGGATGCATTCGGCGGGATCTCTGTGGGTCCAGATTATGTGCGGCTTTCCGTAATATTTTTCAATAAGGGGGAAAAACTCCAGGTGATGGGGCGATTTTATGATCCATCTCCTTCCAGGCTCCTGCCATTGGAGAAGCTTTAACAGGCGGCTTCCATAATCATATGCATAGGATTGATCGGTCTCTTCCAGCCAGCCTGAGTAGGATGGCACATGTGTGGTGGCCTCGGGGGTGGTACTTAGAAATGAAACATCCAGAAGCAGAATATCTTCTTCCGGGGCCAGGTGTTCCACGGGATGAATGGCAAAAAATCCGGGTGTCATCAGGCGCAGGGCCTTTTCACTGGTTCTGGCAATCCGGATGCGCTTATCACTGCCTTTTTTATTCATCTTGAATGGAGCCGGATTAAGAGCCTCCCAGCTTCTTAATACCCTGTTGTCGGGATCTGCTGTGAGCAGGCGGTGCAGCTTTGTTGTTCCGGTGCGCTGCAGTCCCGCAATCACCAGGGGGGGATAAACCTCCTGCTCAAGGATTTCAGGATATTTTTTAAATAAATGTTCGGCCCGCAGACGCACGTTCAACAGGTTCATCAAGCGCTTATTGGAAATAAAATATCCAATGGGATGCAGTCTGGCTTCCTTATTTAAGGAGGCGATCAGCCTGTCGAGGGGCTCATCCCAGAAATCTTTTCCAAGGTCGTTCAAACCGGTTTTGCTGCGGGCCGTTTTGATAAGATCATCTTTACTCAACCGGGGAACGTTCCCGTGGGGATAGGTTCTTTTCCATAGCCTGTTAAGGGTTTTGAACCATCGTGGCTGGTTCATGAAATCAGTGGAGGTGATGATTCTTCCTGTTTTCTTGCTGGGATTCATTCGTTCTTTTTGATGATGCGACAGGATGGTTGGACAGCCTGCGAGCCCGGGTGAATACGGTACCAGCGCCAGCACATGGTTCCTTCCCGGTGATGGGCAGTTTCAATCCAGTTAGGTAATCCGGGATCCTCATGTGAGACAAGGATCCGGACCGATCCGTCCGCTTCATAGACCGCACTATGCTTATTGATACTTATGTTATAATATTGATAATCAAGCGATTCCATCCAATAATTATTTAACTGAAAGTTCCATGCGTCACAGGCTGGCGGCAAAACCTCGATCAGCAGCATTTCACCCGGTTCAAGCTTCCAGTAGGAGTGATAATAAATGATACTGTCATCCCCGCCTGCAGCATTACTTTTGTCGGGATCAAAGAGGGGAAGCTGGTTAACATGCTTTTTAAAATCATTGGCCCACCTGGAAAAGAGCAGACTGGCTCCACCAACAAACATGGAGGCCGTCTTCAGGCCTTCATCCATTTGTCTGGGAGTCAGTGCTCCGGGTCTTTCGATACCTGACAGAGGAATAATCTTCAGATCGGCAGGTACTTCAGTCGCCCTGTCGGAAAAAGTCTGGCGAACCATTAAAAGGCTTGTTTCTTTTTCTGTTTTAAGCCAGTTGTCCCCCTGTGCTTCTCTGGTCACATAAATCTCGAAAGTTCCGTCTTCGTTGACTATCAGTTCGGAATTGTCAATTTTCCCACAGGGAGCCAGTCCCCCGGTGGTACCATAGTTCCCGTTCTGGGTATGAAAGCTGATATGATCAATGGTATTTCTTTTTCCCAGAATTTTATATTCAAATGCACCGCTGATCTGGGCATTCATATAATAATTGTCGGGGTTATCGGCTCCCATTTTTACAGTTTCATGCACCATCCTGCGTAGCCGGGGGAAAGAAGGATCGGGATATTCCACGTAGGCTTCAAGGCCCGCCCGTGTGAGCCTGGAAAGGTAACGTAAGCCTTCAGCCTGCTGAAAGGGGTCCCGTGGAGCCCCGGAGGATAATAGGACATGCCCGGCCGCTTTTAATTCGTCGCAGAATTCGGACCAGGATTGTCCCGATGTAATCCGTCTGTTATGGACATCCTCTTCTGATTTCCCCCTGATCCGAAGGAAGAACTTTTGAAAGGCACCCATGGCCCGCAGGTACAGGAATAGAAGTTTCCTCATGGATTGTCGGGGCTAAGAAAATGAAATTCAGTGGCGAAGTAGGTTTCAATCTTCCTCATATCAATAAAGGATCTGGTATCTTTCCATACCTCATACATATGCAATGGAACCTTCAGGGGCGGTCCGAAGAAAGTGAAGGGATTCAGTAAGTCAGAGGAAAGCTTAAACTGCTCTTCCACGATGCCGTCATACCATGCAGAATCGTCAGCAACAAGACTCTTTACCACATTCCGGTTGTAGTTCCACAGGGGGTGCAAACGAAGGGAAAGGGGTGTGTGCCCCTCATGCCATCTGCTGATAAAGCTCTCCTGATCCAGTCCGGGCTTTTTATGGAAGAGGGTTAAAAGGCATGCTCCGGGCGTGGGACTCCTGTCTTCCCAGTCCTTATTATAGGCCACCGGAATGGCCTCTTCCACCACATAGCCCCCGCTGAATCCCTCTGCCTGATTAAGCACAGGAACAGGGGAGTGAGCTTTCCGGGTAAGGGATATTACAGCTATTTTCTTTCTTTTGAACGGAATAATGGACAAGATTGGCGGACGACTGATGGTCAGGCATATTTTCAGGGTGTCAGGACCGTATTTTTCAAGGACGGCCTCTGAAAGGCTGAATATCCTGTTCCTGAAGTCCCTGTAGTCCTCCGCAACAAGGCCCCTGATAATATATATCTCTTTTTGCATGCCCTTAATGGGTATTTGATTATTTTAAGGCTTCTAAAAATAGGACTACTTTATAAATAAACAATGGCATCAGACCAAAGTACCTCTTCGGGCCCTGTAGTTCTCCTAACTGGAGGATCGGGCTTTCTGGGAATTGCAATCCTTAAAGAGCTTCTGGATAAATCCTCCGAACTGTCACCACGTGAAGTGCGGGTTCTTGACCTGAATCCGCTGACATACCAGCATGATAAGCGGATTATTTTTATAAAGGGCGATGTGAGGGATAAAGACGTCCTGCTGGAGGCCTGCAAAGGTGTGGATCTGCTTATTCATGCTGCAGCAATTGTGGATTGGGGTACCAAATCGGAGAAGGAGATTATGGGGGTCAACTACGAGGGTGCACTGAACGCCATTGAAGCATGCAGGGACCGGAAGGTTAAAGCAATGGTTTTTACCAGTTCTCTGGACGTCCTGTTTGACGGAAGGCCCCTGGTAGATGTGGATGAGGAAAGACCTTACCCGGAAAAGCATTCCACCTCCTATTGCGAAAGCAAGTTTCTGGCCGAGAAAAGCGTCCTCGAGGCCAATGGAGAGCAATTACTTACCTGCTCCCTGAGGCCGGCTGACATCTATGGGGAGGGTGATCCCTACCACATTGGCCCTCTTATAAATATGGCCAGGGGCGGCTTCTATGTGAGGCTTGGGAACGGCAAATCCAGGTGCCAGCATGTGTACGTGGGAAATGTGGCATATGCCCATGTGCTGGCGGCTTCTGCCCTATTAAGCGGAAACCAAAAGGTTCAGGGTCAGGCCTATTTTATGACCGACAGTCCACCCACAAACTTCTTTGCCTTTTTTGACAGCATTGTGGAAGGGATCGGATACAAAATCTGGCCCAAAAACCTGTGGCTTCCCCGTGGCTTTGCATACGGACTTGGCTGCATTTCCGAATTCATTGCAAAACTGGTGCGGCCCTTTAAAAAATATACACCGAAGATGAGCCGCTTTGCGGTTACCTACACCTGCACCGACTATACCTTCAACTCGGAAAAAGCCAGGAAAGATTTCGGATTTGTTCCCAGGTACTCCAATCAGGAAGCCAGGGATAAGACCATAGAATATTTTCGCTCTAGCTCCTAGAGAATCAGTTTTTTAGTGTGATTTTATTGTGCTACCTTTGCGAACTTTTTAACTGGAGCCGAGTAGCATGGATTTACGAAATATTGCGATCATCGCACACGTCGACCACGGAAAGACCACCATGGTCGACCGGATATTACACCAGGTCAAACTTTTCAGAGATAACCAGGAGATGGGGGATCTGATCCTGGATTCCAATGATCTGGAGAGGGAAAGGGGCATTACCATCCTCTCTAAAAATGTATCTGTCACCTACAAGGGGACGAAAATCAATATCATCGATACACCGGGCCACTCCGACTTTGGTGGTGAAGTGGAACGGGTACTTAATATGGCCGAGGGTGTCCTTCTGCTGGTGGATGCCTTTGAGGGGCCCATGCCCCAGACACGTTTTGTGCTGCAAAAAGCACTGGAACTGGGGAAGAAGGTGATAGTGGTGATCAATAAGGTGGATAAGCCCAACTGCAGGCCGGATGAGACCAATGAACTGGTTTTTGAACTGATGTTTGCCCTGGATGCCTCCGAGGAACAGCTGGAGTATCCCACAGTATACGGCTCATCCAAAGAGGGCTGGATGGGCCCCGACTGGAAGAAGCCAACAGATGATATGGCCTATCTGCTGGATACCATCGTGGACTATTTTGATGCCCCGGTGGAGAACCCTGGAACCCTGCAGCTGCAGATCTCTTCCCTTGACTACTCCTCCTATACGGGACGGATTGCCGTGGGAAAGGTACATCGTGGAAGCATCAAAATGGGCGACCAGGTTTCCATCGTGCAGCGAAACGGTCTGAACCATAAGTCCACGGTAAAGGAGCTTTACACCTTTGAGGGCCTGGGCAAAGAGAAAACCAAGGAGTCGGTTCGCTCTGGAGAAATTGTAGCTGTTCTGGGACTGGAAGATTTTGATATTGGCGATACCATTGCCGATTTTGAAAACCCCGAGGCCATGCCTCCCATCTCCATCGACGAGCCCTCCATGAGTATGCTCTTTACCATCAACAATTCGCCCTTCTTTGGAAAGGAGGGAAAATTTGTGACCTCCAGGCATTTACGTGACCGCCTGTATAAAGAAACGGAGAAAAACCTGGCACTGAAAGTTGAGGATACCGATTCGCCCGACCGACTGACGGTGTATGGCCGGGGGATTCTTCATCTATCCATTCTGATTGAAACCATGCGCCGGGAAGGATATGAGCTGCAGTTGGGACAGCCCAAGGTAGTAATCAAAGAAATAGACGGATTCAAACATGAGCCGGTGGAGCTGCTCTATATCAACGTGGACGAGGAGTTTTCAGGAAAGGTTATTGAGATCGTCACGGGACGCAAGGGGGACATTCTGAACATTGAGAAGAAGGACGACCGGGTGAACCTGGAGTTTAAGATTACGGCCAGGGGATTGATCGGACTGAGACAGCCCATCCTCACGGCTACAGAAGGAAATGCTGTTATATCCCACCGCTTTTCGGGATACGAGCCCTGGAAGGGAGAGCTGGTACGCAAACGCAACGGAGCCCTTATTGCCATGGAAACAGGCACCTCCATTTCCTACTCCATTGATAAGCTCCAGGACAGGGGCAAGTTTTTTATCGATCCCATGGAGCCCATTTATGAAGGACAGGTGATTGGCGAGCATACCAAGCAGGACGACCTGGTGGTCAATGTGATCAAGACCAAAAAGCTGACCAATATGCGGGCCTCGGGCTCCGATGAAAAGGTAAGTATTGCGCCTGCCGTGAAATTTTCCCTGGAGGAGTCCCTGGAATATGTGGGGGAAGATGAATATGTTGAAGTGACCCCGCAATCCATCCGCCTGCGCAAGATCCTCTTAAAGGAATTTGAACGCAAAAGAGAAAAGAAGTAAAGCCATGAAACAGATTCTAGTATTTACAGGTCTTGCTGTTCTATTCATGCTGTCATGCCAGGGTGGCAACAACAGGGCCTCTCAAATGGTCAAGAATGATCAGGTACTTAGCGATACAATTGCCTGTGCCCGGCTTGAGGAAGGATTTGAGAAGCAATTTGCAGCCATTGAGGCAGAATATGATTCTGCCAGTGCAGAGCGGAAACTTGAGCTGGAAGCGGATTTCGAGCAAGTTGACCAGGAGATGGTTGAAGCGCAGAAGCAATTTATAAGTGAATATCCTGCTTCCAGCCTGTCTCTCAATATCCTGAATGAAATAGACTGGAGTTTTACTTCGGCTTCGGAATTCCGGATTTACCTGGAGCTTCTGGATTCTTCACTTCATGAGAACAGTCAGTACAAGATGCTGGACAGGCTGATCAGGAACATGGAAATGGTGGAAGTAGGAAAACAAGCTCCTGATTTTGCTATGCTTGATGTTAAGGGAACCCCCAGAAAACTTTCTGATCTGTACACCGGTTCAAAATACCTCTTGCTTGATTTCTGGGCATCAAACTGCGGCCCCTGCCGTATAGAAAACAGGAATATAGTCATAGCCTATGAAGTGTATCATGATCGGGGATTCGATGTGCTTGGGGTTTCTACGGATACCCGGAAGGATTCATGGCTGGCTGCCATTGAAAAGGATGAACTGATCTGGACCAACGTCTGTTCTCTTGAACCATGGAATGAAAACGAAGTGGTCGGGACATATGCCCTCAGACAGGTCTCCCAGAACTTCCTGCTGGACAATTCAGGAAAGATAATTGCTACAGATCTCAGGGGAGAGGATCTCATGTCCACCCTGGAGGAATTATTCAGATAAAAGATTTCACGCTACTTTAGACCAGACGGCCTTTTTTGCCATCAGCTGCATGCTAACTCCCCGCGCAATCATAAAGAGGGTAAAGGCCAGCCAGAGACCATGGTTGCCCATGAATTTTCCTGCCAGGATGTAAGCGGGGAAAAAGATAAGCAGGGTCGAAATAAGCATGGCATTTCGCATCTCCGGTCCCGCAGTGGCCCCGATAAAGATACCATCCCAGAGAAAGGCGGTATAAGAAATTATGGGTACCATAATGACCCAGAAGAAGTAGGGTCTGGCATTGGCAATCACCTCGGGATTGTTGGTCAGCAGCCTGAAGATGACATCTCCCCCCAGCAGATAGATCAGGGTAAAGAGGACACTGATGCCGGTTCCCCAGAGGAAGAGCAGTTTAACTGAACTAATCAGAGATACGCGGTCCCTGGAGCCAATGAATTTGCCGGTAAGTGCTTCCGATGCATGAGCAAAACCATCTATCAGGAAGGAGAAGAACATAAAGAACTGCATTAAAAGTGAATTCACTGCCAGGATGGTATCTTCCCCCTGGTTCTGGACATCGGTGCTGGCCGAGCGGGCCGTAAAGATGGAAAAGACTATCACGAGACACATGGTTCTGATAAAGATATCCTTGTTGATCAAGAGGAAGTACTTGAGTTTTTCCCACTGTAGGGTAGCCTGCCAGGACCAGTAGCGGAACAGTCGCCGGAAATACTTCCTGAAAAAGAAAAGGGCCAGAAAGAGTCCGCAATACTGTGCTATCACGGTCCCCAGTGCCACCCCATTGGATTCCATGCCCAGTTGCATCACAAACAGGTAGCTGCATCCGATGTTTATTAGATTGGTGCTGACCAGTACCACCATGGGAAGCCTTGCATTCTGCATACCCAGGAAGAAGCCCAGCAGCGCAAATTGTCCCAGTGCAGCTGGAGCTGCCCAGATTCTGATCCTGAAGTAAGCCATGGCCAGCTCTTCCACGTGGCTTTCACCTTTCAGAACAAGAAAGCTCAGGCTTTCGATGGGCCTTTGGAGCAGAAGTAAGAGCAGGCCCGTAATGATTGCGATCAGGGCTGCCCTGGCAAATACCAGGATGGTTTCGGGCAGATCCCTTCTACCCCAGGCCTGTGCGGTAAAGCCACTGGTTCCCATTCTCAGGAAGCCCAGGCTCCAGTATATGAAGTTGAAGATCAGTGATCCCAGGGCAATGGCCCCGATATAGGCATCCGATTCCAGGTGTCCCATCAGGGCCATATCCACGATCCCAAGCAGGGGAATGGATATATTGCTGATAATGTTGGGGATGGCCAGGTCCAGAATCTTCTTGTTCAAGCTTCAGTAATTTTGATCGAAGATAGGCATATTCTCTTTTCATGCAGGTTTTGATTTCACCTGCGTATGGACTACTTTTAATATGAACCAAAAAGAGCAAACATGGCTGTAAAACGAATATGGCACGGGTGGACCACCCCTGAAAACGCGGATACTTACCAGGAACTTCTGCACAATGAGATCTTCCCGGGGATCGAATCAAAGGAGATGGAGGGCTACCGATGTGTGGAACTGTTCAGGCTTGACCTGGACGATGAAGTAAAATTTATGACCATTATGACTTTTGATTCACTGGAGAATGTCATCTCCTTGCAGGGGAAGGATTATGAGAAATCTTATGTTCCGGACTCTGCTCGGAAGGTATTGAAGCGATGGGATAAGACAGCAAGCCACTACGAGGCCATTGAAAAAAGAACAAATCGTTTATAAGAATCAGAGTTTTCTGGCAAAGTCGAGCCTCAGGGACCAGGCACTTAAGCTCTCTTTGAAATCGTAGTGAAATCTGGGAACCAGGGCCCAATGATCCCCCACATCAATGAGGTATTCCAGGCCCAGTCGAAACACTCCCAGGTTTTCCTGCTGTTCCAGTTCAATCCCACCTCCTGTAAACACGCTGAAATATTTGGTGAAGTTGTACTTGCCCACCAGTGCGAGATTCAGGGCATTTTCCCTTTCAATCTGACCATCAGTCACCACATAATCATCAAATTCAACAGCACTCATAAAACCAAGGGCCCACCTTGAATTGAGACGATAATCGTAGTCCAGGCTCGCAGTCGGGACAAACAATCCTCTTGCATCTGTGTTGCTTCCGTAATATACAGTGTTAACGAAAGTAAATCCAAATCCAACACCCAAAAGATGCTTGTAATTTAGCTCAAATGTTTTCTTACGGGAGGATTTATCCTGGCAAGTTGCCTCTGTCATACTTTGCATAAAGATGACAGCTGCAATGAGGATGGGTATTTTGATGTTTAACTTCATGAGGATAAATTAATACCATTTAATTTAAAATTCCATGCAAGCACAAAGATATTAACTTTATTCTCATGGCACTCCAGGTTCGCAGATCACTGCTTCTCTCTGATTTTTATCTCTGTTTTCATGCAGGGCCCTGGCGGAGGGGGCAGGCCTTTTAGCGTGGACGTTCAATGAATACCCCTACATGTACTTGGAAACATTCCTTAACAGGCTTTGCACTTTTTCTCCGGGATCTCCGTCCCCCAGGGTCTCCAGTGGCAGGAAGCCCTGGTAGGCCCCCCTGTGTATAAGCGACATCAACCTGGGGAAATCCACCGGGACCGTGTCTTTACCCATGCGGACCTTCTCTTTCACCTGCCAGCTTACGGCATAGGGGATCAGTTTTTCAATTTCCAGGTAGGGGTCAGGTCCGGATACACTGCCCGTGTCGAGCATCAGGCCGAACCAGCCAGAATCCACTTTCTTGATGATATCGATGATATCCCCGGTATTAACCAGGAAATCGTGATGATTTTGAAAGGCAACGTTGACCCCATACCTGGAACCAAAAAGGGCACATTCCCGAAAGGCATCCACCACCTGTTTCCGGATGCGGATAACAGCTCCATCCGCTTTGGCTTTGCCATCAAATACCCTGATATTAGGTGCTCCGAGCTTGGAGGCAGCGACAATCCATTCCTTAACATGTTCAATCTCTTTCGCGAGCTTCTCCGGATCTGCAACCGTGAAATCATTTCTGACACCTGTGCCCGAAAAGGAGATACCTTTTCGGAAGGCTTTTCGTTTGATTTCGTAAAGCAATTCATCAGAGGGAATTTCCGGATAACCGGGAATATAGTAAGCGGTGAGGTCCACAGCGGTGAAGCCGGTTTCTGCTGCAAACTGGAACAGTTGTTCCAGGCTCATTCCTTCGTTCAGTAATGCATTGTTGAAGCTATAGGCATTCAAAGAGGGAGTCGGACAATAAGTTGCAAGAATCCGTTTCTCTTCAGGAGGTCTTCTCATGACTCCGGCTCCCACCAGGACTGCCGAGGAGGATTTCAAAAAAGATCTTCGTTGCATACCGAAACTTTTCCTAATATTAATACAAATTAGGACCGGCTATGAATCATTTTATTCACATCCCAAAAGCGTTTATCTTTATACATAGAATAAGCACACTTTAACCTTTAACAATAAAACTAAGTACATGAAAATCAAAAATTTATTCGGAGCACTGCTTTTGATCGCCTTTTGCGGTAATTCTATACCCTCCATGGCACAGGCAGAATCGGCCGAGACCTTTCTCGGGATGTGGGCCCTGACACTAGACTATGAAAACAACAGTGCCGGTTGGCTGGAGGTACGCCAGGAAAAGGGCTTCCTGGATGCCGATCTGCTGTGGCGCTGGGGCAGTGTTTTGCCTGTTGAGTATACACTGGTAAATGGTAACTTCCTCTTGCTGGTGCAGGGCCGGGATGTGGTGAAAAAGATCGAGGGAAAGCCCGACAGAGAGCTCCATCCCATTCAGTGGTTCGAAGTGTCCAAAGCAGGGGATGACCTCATTGAGGGTGTGGCTAATTTTCCTGCCAGGGATGGAATTGGCGTTGAAACGGTTTCATTCAGCGGGAAAAGGATTCCTCCTGAAGGAGAAGCTCCAAAACTGAAAAAATCCATGTTTGGAGAAGCGATAGAATTATTTAATGGAAAGGACCTGGATAACTGGGAACTTGTTGAGAAGGAAGCTGTGAGCGGGTGGAAGGCTGTGGATGGAGTAATGCTTAATAATCCGGTTCAGAAACAGGGTGAGGCACATATTCAGTATGGCAACCTCAGAACCAAAGCCACCTTTGAGGATTTCAACCTGACACTGGAGGTAAATGTACCCAAAGGATCTAACAGTGGTGTATATCTGCGTGGCATTTATGAAGTGCAGGTGATGGACAGTTACGGGAAGGAACTTGACTCCCATAATATGGGAGGCTTATACAGCCGGATTACCCCATCTGAAGCAGCAGAAAAGCCGGCAGGAGAGTGGCAAAAAATGGATATTACCCTTTACAAACGCTATCTTACCGTGAAGCTGAATGGGAAGACCATCATTGATAATCAGCCGGTTAAAGGTGTAACAGGAGGAGCATTGACTTCCGATCAGTTCTCCCCCGGCCCCATTCTTCTTCAGGGCGATCATGGTATGGTAAGTTACCGGAATATTGTGCTGACTCCCATCGTGGGAGAATAGAGCCCGAAAGCATTACCTTTGAGTAAAACACGCTGAGATGAGCATCCGTAAGCTGATAAGCCTGCCAGCAGGCATGTCGTCACTTTTTCATGAGCTTGAAAAAAAGAATTCCAAAACCTGGTTTTGTGATTCTGATCCGGCCGGGGAAAAAATTGGATCTGGGGGGGGTACAGCACACCTTCTCTGGTCGGCCTATCAGAAATCCGGTTTTAAAGGCTCATTAAAAGACTGGCTGGAATCGGAGCAAAGCCTGGTAATTCATTCCGGAGGTGAAAGTCGCAGGTTGCCGGCTTATGCCCCTTATGGGAAGTCGCTGCTACCCATGCCTGTCTTTCGCTGGTCCAAAGGTCAGCACCTGGATCAGAAGCTGCTTGATTTTCAGTCCGGGTATTATGAAAGGATTCTTGAGAATGCACCGGATAGCTACTCGGTACTGATTGGTAGCGGGGATGTAATGTTCCTGTCGTCGGACCGCTTTCAGAATCTTCCTGAAGCCGATGTTCTCCTCTTCGGTATATGGGTTGATGATGCTGTCGCATCACGGCACGGAGTATTCTTCAGCCGGAGAGAGCAGCAGGATCATCTCTCCTTCGTCAAACAAAAGCCTTCAAAGGAGGAGCTCAGGGATTTTTCCCGGGAATACTTTTACCTGATGGATTCGGGCATTGTGCTGATGAATGCGGAAACCACTCTGAAACTAATGAAGAAAGCGGGCTGGGACGAGAAGACTCAGTCCTTCTCTGAGGGGAAGCCCGGGTTTTATGACCTCTACAGCGATATGCTCACAGCCTTTGGTGATGAGTCGGAGTCGAAAGATCCTGAATTGGCTGGTTTGTCGGTAAAGCTGGAGCCTTTGCAGGAAGGTGAGTTTTACCATTTTGGAAGCAACAGCGACCTGATAGCTTCTTCACTCAGGCTTCAGAACAGGGTCACCGATCAGCGCTTAAAATATGCCGGGGAATCGGATCATCATCCATCCATCTTTCAGCAGAATGCAGATATCCATGTGAGTTTCGCCAATGAACAGCATATGCTGTGGATTGAGAACTCTTATATCCCCGAAACCTGGAAACTAAGTCACCACCACATTCTTACGGGTATCCCTCAAAACAGCTGGACGCTTAATCTTCCCCCGTACTTCTGCCTGGATATGGTACCCCTGGGGGGAGACAGGTACTGTATCAGAAGCTATGGATTTGATGACCAGTTCAGGGGCTCCCTAAAAGAGGGGGAGCAGTGGATGAATCAGCCCCTGGCCCAATGGATGAGGCAGCGGAACATTGTACCCGGGGAAGCAGGTATCGGAGAGGACAGGCCTATTTATGAGCTCCCCCTTTTCCCGGTGGTGACAATAGCGGAAATCCCCGGGATGCTTGAACTGCTTGTGAATCCATCCGAAGATCCTTCGCCCTGGGTGGAGGCAAAGAGGCTATCTGCCATGGAACTTTCGGAACAGGCCGATGCATCGGCCCTTTACAGGCAACGTCTGGAATTGAAAAATCTGACACTCCCCAGACTGGCGGCCAACCATCATAAAAGTATTTTTTACTACCTGGACCTGGAGCAAACATCGTTCAATTACAGGGAGTCAGGTCTTGAATTGCCCATGGAACTCTCCCCCGGGGAGCCCCTGATCAAAAGAATTAACGATGCCATGTTTCGTTCCAGGGTATACGGGAACAGGGTGCAGGCAATGGAATATGAGAAGAAGGCCTTTGGGATTCTCAGTGAGGAGATGATAAAAACATTACACAGTGATCCGCCTGTTCCAGTGAGGAAGGTATTGGACGACCAGATTCTGTGGGGAAGGAGCCCGGTACGCCTGGACCTGGCCGGTGGATGGACCGACACCCCTCCATTTTGTATCATGGAGGGAGGAAAGGTGGTCAACCTTTCGGTGGAGCTGAACGGACAGCTGCCTTTGCAGGTCTACGTAAGGCCCCTGGAGGATGCAAGGATTGTACTCAGGTCCATCGACCTGGGAGAGAAACTGGAAATCAATAGTTTCGGGGAACTTCACGATTATGACCAGCTGGGAGGCGGATTCTCCATTCCCAAGGCCGCCCTGGTCCTCGCCGGTTTCGGTCCCCGGTTTTCGGACCATAAGTATCCCGACCTTAGCTCTCAGCTGAAAGAGTTTGGATGTGGCATTGAAATATCCTTGCTGGCGGCCATACCCAAAGGTTCTGGCCTGGGAACCAGTTCAAATCTGGCGGCCACGGTCCTGGGTACACTCAGTGACTTTTGCGGACTGAACTGGGACAAGCATGAGCTGGCTTACCGCACATTGATTCTGGAACAGATGCTCACCACCGGGGGTGGCTGGCAGGACCAGTTCGGGGGGATTTTCAATGGGATTAAATTGCTGGAGACAGAGCCCGGCATCAGACAGAATCCGGGAATTAAATGGCTGCCCGAACAACTCTTTACCAAGCGGGAAACGAAGGAGATGATGCTCCTGTATTATACGGGGGTAACCAGGGTGGCCCGTGATATACTGGGAGAGATTGTAAAAGCCATGTTCCTGAATTCATCCAGACATATGGAGATTTTCAGAGAAATAAAGGTCCATGCCCGGGAGACTTTCAACACCATTCTGGCTAATGATTATGAGGGCCTTGCAGAAAAGGTGGCCATTAGCTGGGACCTGAACCAACGACTGGACGAGGGCACCAATCCCCCTGTAATTCAAGATATAACCAGCAGGGTGGCTGATTACCTGCTGGGCTATAAACTGCTTGGTGCAGGCGGTGGCGGATATCTGATCATGTTTGCCAAATCGGCCGAGGCCGCCCTTAAAGCCAGAAGGGAGCTGGAATCTAATCCTCCAAATGCCCGAGCCCGCTTTGTGGACTTCAGCATATCGGGCACCGGCTTACAGGTCTCCCGTTCCTGATCAACAGGAATTAATCCACCAACTCTTCTTCATACATATCAGTGAAGTCCCTGAGCGTATTGGATGCTCTTCTGCCTTGAAAGAAACCCAACATGACAATCACGGCCAGCACGATTAACACAATTTTCATGGAGGACTCTTTGCCTTTCAGGGCCTTAATAATGGCCTCGTAAAGCAGATATAGTCCATATAAGTTGACAAGCAGAGCAATCACACCACCCAGGGTAAAGTTGATACCATAGAAAAAGGCAACACAAGCACTAATGGGATAGACCACCATCATAGAGGCCGAAACTCTTACACAGGCTTCAAAATCTGTATTGCCTCCACAGATAGCCGAGATTACAAGCACAACGACTCCGCCAATAAACACACCGATGATCGCTACAATAACCCCCCAGATGAGGGCCATAATTCCCACTGCACCACCCAATGTACCGGCACCCAGGGCTGAAAATCCAAGAACACTCCATAAAAGTGAGAGGAGACCGGCAAGTGTTCCATAGATGGCCGCTTTGATAAGAGGTTCAACAAATCCCCCGGTGAGGGGCATGGCTGCAAAATATTCCTTTGGGTTCAGCAATGTTTCCCTGGAATCTTTTAAGATCTTGTAAAAGTCAATTTTTTCATTGCTCATGATATCAGGTTTAATTGGAAGACATAAATTACGAAGATTGTAGGGTAATTGCAAACCTTATTGAAGATCCTCGTAGCTCTGCTACGAGGAATCTTCGATCCATTGTTTATTTAATTGTGCTAGCTCAGTCCGTAGTAAAACTACGGTGACTTCGCTAGCGGGATTCAACGACAGGAAGGATAAGTTTAAAGGTGGTCCCTTTTCCCTCTTCCGATTCCACGCTTATCTGGCCGCCATGGTTGCTGATGATCTGGCGGGAGAGGCTGAGTCCGATTCCGGAACCTTCTGCCTTGGTGGAGTAGAATGGGACAAAGATCTTCTCCATGATTTCCAGGGGGATGACTGGTCCGCTGTTATAGATCTCAATGGACAGGTGGTGGAGTACCCGTTTTACAGAGATCCTGATAAGCGGATCTTTTACCCCCTCCATGGCCTCGGTGGCATTCTTTATAAGGTTGATTAAAACCTGCTTTAATTGTGCATCATCGGCCAGGATTTTCAGCTTTTCAGGTCCGTGAAGAATGGAACAGCTGATCCCTTTTCTCTTGCAGGAAGGTTCGTACAATTCCCTGATTTCCTCTAACAAAATACTTACCTGCACCTCTTCCTTTACCGGCAAAGGTAAACGGGATAACTGCCTGTAGCTTCCGATGAATTCGGTGAGTGCCCGGTTCCGGTCCGAGATGGTCTTAAGGGCCATATACAAATTGTCAACAGTCTTCTGGGATAACTCATTCGCATCTTTGGCTCCACCCTTATTTTCAAGCAGCATGAGGCC
Source organism: uncultured Bacteroides sp. (assembly GCA_964458155.1). Lineage (GTDB taxonomy): Bacteria > Bacteroidota > Bacteroidia > Bacteroidales. Next base: position 20,727 of record CAYWGP010000009.1, on the reverse strand, counting down.
TGTTTCTGTCAGGGATGAAAGAGGGGTCAGACTGTTCATGATCTCATGGGCCATGATGCGGCTGATGGTCTGCCAGGACTCCATCTCCTTTTGCTCTATCTCAGGCTCTATGTCCTGGAAGGTGATAATTTTTATGGGTGCTCCCCCTATTTTTACCGTAGTGACAAGCACCAGCAATTGCTTTCCGGTCGGTGTGCTGCTAAGCCGGATCATTTGTCTGCCCGATTCCCCCATGGAGTCTACTGCATCTGTGAAGCGGGGTGCCCTCCTGTTTATTTCCGCCCAGCTTGGTTTGCGCTTATTATAAATTCCCAGGGTGTTCAGAGCAAGTGGATTGATCATCTCCGGTTCATGCTCTTCATCCAGGGTCAATACGGCCGTATGAATATGCTCCAGAATGGTTTGCAGATACTGGTATTGTTTTTCTTTCTCGATCCTTGCCGAAGCTATGGCTCGTATGATTTGCTGTGCAGAATCTGCAAGTCCCTCGAAACCAAGCCCTGCAGCTTTATCCTGAATTGTTTTATTGTAGTCACCATACTTGATGGATTCAAGCAGGGACTCAACAATCCGGTTGGTGCGGGAAATGAAATGGAAGAGTTCAGCTACCAGTACTACAAGAATCAGTGATACTCCCAGGACCGAGAACAGCCGGGCCTGCTTGCCTATGATCAGGGTCAGGGCCAGCATGACGATGAAAATCAGGATTAGCCGGATAGAGATCCGGAGCATATATTTATTGAATACCATATTTCTTCATTCTTCTGTATAGGGCATTCCTGTCAATGCCAAGGTCCGAGGCTGCCCTGGTAACATTTCCCTTATTGGTAAGCATAGCTTTTTGTATCAATGATTTCTCATTTTCTTCTATGTTCAGGCTGATTCCAGTGCTACCTCCAGCACCCGTAGATCCCAGCTGATCAAAACGCACCTGCTTATCCTCACTCATGATCACGGCTCTTGCCATGGTATTCTGTAACTCACGCACATTTCCCGGCCAGTGGTATTGCTGAAGCTGTTTCATACTCCTTTTACCAATCTCAAGTCCCGGTTTCCCATATTTTCTAGTGGCCTCAAGCAGGAAATGTACCGCCAGCAACGGGATGTCATCAACACGTTCCCTTAATGGAGGAATGAGCAGCTCAATGGTATTGAGACGGTAAAGCAAGTCTTGTCGGAAGGATCCATTTTCCACCATCTGGAGAACCGGCTGATTGGTTGCTGAGATCAGCCGGATATCAATTGGGATGTCGGTCTCCGCACCTATTCGCCTGATGGTTCTCTGTTCAAGCACTGTAAGCAATTTTGTCTGCATGGTAACCGGCAGGTTGCCGATTTCATCCAGGAAAAGGCTTCCTTTCTCTGCCAGCTCAAACCTGCCTGGTTTGTCCTGAATGGCCCCCGTAAATGATCCTTTCTGGTGACCGAAAAGTTCCGATTCGAAAAGTGTTTCAGGGATGGCACCCATATCAACCCCGATAAAACTTCCCTCTTCACGCGAGGAGAGTCTGTGGATGCTTCGGGCCACCAGCTCCTTGCCGGTTCCATTTTCACCAAGAATAAGGACAGAAGCATCTGTTGGGGCAATAATCCTTATATTTTCTTTTAGTTTTTTAATGGCATCCGATTCGCCGAGGATGTGCATAAAAGGCAATTCCACATCCCCTTCAAGGGTCCTGGCCACATTCCGGTATTTCTCCTTCTCCTGGTGGGTATGCTTTAGTTTTAAGGCGGATAGAATGGACGCATGAAGTTTTGCATTTTGCCATGGTTTCAGAATGAAATCAAAAGCACCTGCCCTGATCCCTTTCACAGCCAGCTCCACATCTCCAAATGCGGTCATAAGGATAACCACCATCTCTGAATCATGCTGCCTTATTCTCTCAAGCCATTGTAGCCCTTCAACACCTTCGGTCAGCCCCCTTTGAAAATTCATATCAAGAAGAACCACATCAAAATGTTCTTTGCTTAATCTGGTGAGCACCTGTGCCGGATCGGACATTACAGTAACATCAAATTCCAGTTGTTCCAGAAACATACGGGCTGTAAGCAGTATGTCGTGATCATCGTCAATGATCAGAATTTTATGACTCATGTCTGCTAGCGTTTGTTCTGCAATATATGCAAACTGCAACAATTACGAACGGACAGATGCATTAAAAACGAGCATTTAATTAGATTTTCCAGGCTTGTAAAAATACATAAACACCACTAAGTGAATAAGATAATAGATATGGCACATCTATTGTTAACATATGGGAAAATTGCAACCATGGTAGAACATTATTTCAAAGTTACCTTGCGTCATATCAGAAAACACCTTCTGATTTCCATTTTGAATATTGCCGGACTGGCCATTGGCATAGCCAGTTTCGTTCTGATTATGCTCTATGTGAATCATGAGCTTAATTACGATCGCTACAACGAGCACTTTGATGATATCTACCGGGTAGCGGTGGATGCCAAGATCGGGAATACGGTGATTCGTCAGACCTGGACCCCCGCCCCCATGCCCGCGGCCATGTATGACGAGTATCCCGAGATAAAGGCCATTACCAGGATTGCAGACCGGACACAGACAGTTAAAATTGGGGATCTTATTTACAATGAAGAAGGGGCAGCTTCAGTGGACTCAACTTTTACCGAGATATTTACCCTGAAATACGTAGAGGGGTCACCCGGCAAGATATTAAATGAGCCCGGACAGGTGCTTCTTGACCGGACCACTGCCCGGAAATATTTCGGGGATGAAGCGGCTTACGGGCAGGTAATAATGATAAGGGATACCATTCCCCTAACAGTGATGGGAGTATATGAGGATTTCCCTGAACAATCGCACTTCCATTTTACTATGTTGATTTCCCTGCTCTCCTTTGAGGGCTCCTACAACAATCCTCAATGGTTTGCCAATAATTTTGAGACCTATATGAGGCTTGAACCCGGATTTCCCGACGAACAACTGGAAGCCAAGCTACCTGCATTTGTTGACAAGTATCTGTTTGAGGGAAGCTATGAGGAAAATGCTGATGACGAGAATTTCTGGATCCTGTACCTGCAGCATATCAGGGAGATCCACCTTGGGTCGGATCTTAACGGAGAGTTTGAACCCAATGGAAATATTGCATACGTAAGAATCTTTTCTATTGTTGCTTTCTTGCTGCTGGTGGTGGCCTGCATCAATTTTATGAACCTGACCACCGCCAGCTCCTCCATCCGGGCCAAGGAAGTAGGGATTAGAAAAACTAACGGGGCCAGCCGGAAAAAGCTGCGGCATCAGTTTTTCAGTGAAGCAATTATCATCAGCTTCCTGGCCCTAATCCTTGCCATGGGACTGGTGGAATCGATCATGGGACCCTACAGGAATTTCACAGGCAGGGAGATCGAGGTACACTACCTGGATAATTTCCTGGTGATTCCGGGATTATTAGCACTTTCGATCTTAGTTGGATTGTTATCCGGTATATATCCGGCGCTTTATATGAGCAATTTTTCAGCCATCGATTCCCTGGGTTATAAAGGGGTAAAACAATCAAGAAGCTGGTTCCGTAATATCCTGGTTTTGTTCCAGTTCTCCGTAGCTATTTTTCTGATTGCAGCTACCATCCTCGTGCAGAAGCAGATGAACTTAATCATGGAGGATTCTTTGGGATTCAATAAGGAGCAGGTGGTCCTGGTAGAAAATATTGCCTATATGGAGAATCTGGAAGCCTATAAGGATGAGTTAAGGACCTTGCCTGAGGTGATTCAGGTCTCTTCCTCCGCATGGGTTCCAGGCGATAAAATCACAAACTGGGGTTTTGGTGCTGAAGGGGTAGAGCAAGGGTTTAGTCTAAATGCAAATCTCACGGACGAAAGTTATGCGGAAACCATGGGAATGGAGATGGTAAAGGGAAGATATTTCTCAGAAGATTATTTGGCGGATACAGGAAAGATCGTACTTAACGAAACAGCTGTTGATTTGCTGGAGATGGAGGATCCCATCGGGAAGATCACATATTTGTGGGGGGATCGAACGCTGCCATACGAGGTGATTGGGGTGATAAAGGATTACCACTGGGAATCCAAACATATGGAGGTGAGACCACATGCCCTAATGTTACTGGCTGAACGATTCAGGAATCCTTACTATCTCAGTGTAAGGATAGCGGGTTCTGACTATCAGAAAATCATTAAGATCCTGCAGAAGGATTGGGAGAAATATGTACCTGCCATACCCTTTGAGTACGAAATCCTGGATAAGCATTATGATGGTATCTATAAGAATGAAAAACAGACCCGCTCCCTGCTCACCATTTTTTCGGTGATCGCTATTGTAATCTCCTGTCTTGGATTGTTCGGATTGGCCTCTTTTATGGCAGAACGGAAAACCAAGGAGATCGGGATCCGGAAAACAAACGGAGCCACAACTTCGAATATCCTCAGGTTATTATCCCTAGATTTTACCAAGTGGGTACTGCTGGCCAATATTATCGCCGTGCCCCTGACCTGGTTTGCCATGAAAAAGTGGTTGGAAAGCTTTGCTTACAGGATTGATATCCCTTACTGGGTGTTCCTTGTAGCAGGTGTTCTTGCCTTCATCATTGCCCTTGCCACAGTTAGTTTTCATGCTATCAGGGCAAGCCGGCAGAATCCGGGAATGTCGCTCCGGTACGAATAGACTGAAAATAGTATTAGCATTACCGCTACTTGCATTACTTCGGAGCATAATGAATCGGACGATCTTATGCTTATCATGTATTGCAAATTCGAAGAAGGGCAATGGGGAAGGCCCGAGCCTGCAAAGTTTTCCGGCGAATACTGGGATGATGCACCATGCTTTTCAATTGACGGAAAGAAGTTGTATTTCACTTCCAGACGCCCTACACCTTCCAATCCTGAGAATGAAGAATTTTTGCTCTGGTACTGCGAGAAGAATATCTCGGAGTATTCAGAGCCAGTTTGCCTCGGAATACCCGCTGGAGATCCAAGCATTACTTCAGATGTAATTTAGCTTAAAGGCCCGGGAATTACATGGAAGGTTGAAGGCCCGAGTCAAATGAATCCTCAACGGCTGTGAACCAGGAAGTGGCGTGCCGGTTCATATAGAAGAGCATCCTGTTTCGAAGCCCCGGAATTATCAGGCGGTCGCCTTTCAGCATGCCATTGATAGCTTTCCTGGCGATCAATGCGGGTTCAAGTGTTTGAACATCCTCTTCGAATATCCTGCCAATGTTCTCCATCTGCTGCACGATGCTTTTGATTGGGGCAGGGTGGACCATACTGACCGAAACACCGGAGTGCTTTAAATCCTCCTCAAGCTCCCTGGTGAAAGCATACATTTTCGCTACCGCTTGTTGCAGGTCGCTGCTGAATTGTTCCTTCCTGAATGGGAAGGGAATGATATGCTGAATAAAGGAGGAGGAAAGGCTCTTAATCTGGGGAAGCAGACTCCATGTTAACAATGCTGCTCCTCTGAAACAGGTCTGGAAATCGTCCTTGGATAGCTCTGAAATGCACTTGTTTTCTCCCCTCGACCAGTCACAGGTAATATTATTAATCAGGGCCCGTACTTCATATTGATCCTTCGTATTCTTAACGAAAGCATGTATCTCATTCTGGTTGGAGAGATCAAGTTTGATTGCATTGACCTGGATATCATGCTTCAGCTGCAATCCTATGGCGAATCTTTGAAGATCAATAGATGTTGTGGATACCAGGATAAGATTGCATCCTTTGCGGGCAACTTCACGGCCCAGGGCTCTTCCCAGTTCGCCTTCGGCTCCCAATATAATGGTGTACGGTGAGTTCACTTTTCTGCTTATTTATTCAAGACTATACTAAAAAGACAACTTATTTCTTAAATGGATGCGTCAATCCTGTTAATTTTTCAATAAGAAATTGTTACAACATCTGATCTGCACATACAAAAAGCAATAACCGCGCCAAACCCTATTGATCTGCAGGAGCTTTCCAACATAAAGTTCAGTATTTTCTTAAGTCTATCCTAATGACCGGGACTCCATAACGGGCTAATTCCGAGGGGAAAATTTAACAATGACCAGGGAGTTATTAACATATGAGGACATGGCGATCCAAAGAGCTTGTTCCCCGGGCTTACCACGCACTTTTCAGGCTGTAGATTACCCCTTCTTTTAATCTGACCGATTCATGACTGGCGTAAAGATGTATGCTGTCAAATCCGGAAGCAGGGAAGGCAAGATTGGTCATAACCAGTGCCCCCTGGTCCACAAAAAGTTCAATGGATGAAAGATCCACAAAGACATGGAAACGGATCTCTCCATTTTCAGATACATGGAAAGGAGTTAGGAAATATGCGGGGAAATGCTCAGAAAACTCCGTTTTGCCAGAGTTCTCTTGCCTGGTCATCTTGATAAGCCGGGTTTTGGTATTAAAACCGATATTCACCAATTCATTCAGGGAGCTCTCCAGGATAATTCCAAATTCAAGCTCATTTTCATTTACGCTGGTATCATATTCAAAAACCAGATCTATTTCGTAAAGGGGATAGCCTTCCTCAGTGACAGGCCCTGTATGGGTCCAGAATCCGTCTTTCGCCTGGTCAGGCTCCAGCCTGACCAGATCCACTCTTAACTTTTCAGTTTCTATCACTGGGATGGAACGCAGCAAATAGCCATGTTCCACCCGGTCTAGAATAAGTTCCCTTGGAAGCGTCATAGCACTTCTCCAGCGCTCGGTAGGGACCTGGTTCGCATATTGCCAGTTGCTCATCCAGCCCATGAAGATCCTTCGCCCGTCCTTCTCCGGGATATCGGACCAGGTGACTCCGGCATAATTATCTTTTCCATGGTCGATCCACAAGGCGTCGGTTCCTGGATTTTCATTGTGAAAGTGCTTCCCGTCAAATTCTCCCACAAAATACTGTGTGGCCGATCCGCCATTGGGCCCGCCGGGATTGATACTCACCAGGAGGACCCATTTTTCTTCTCCATTGACCTTCATAGGGAATAAATCGGGGCATTCCCATACCCCGCCGTGTGCACCCGTATTCTCTCCAAATTCACTTTCCAGAGTCCAGCTGATCAGGTCGGGCGATGAAAAGAACATGATCCTGTCCTGGGCTGCCAGTGTCATGATCCATTTGTTCCCTTCTGCATACCAGCCTACCTTGGGATCCCTGAAATCCCTGATCCCCGGGTTTGGCAGTACAGGATTACCCGGGTATTTGGTCCAGCTCCTGCCTTTGTCCAGGCTGTATGCAATACTCTGGTTCTGAAATAATTCGCTTCCGGTATCCGCCAGGACTTGATTATGGTGGGTAAATATGGCCACCATGGGCGGATTCTCAGTGCTCCCCAGGCCCGAGCTGTTGTTCCAGTCAATAACCGCACTTCCCGAAAAGATGGTCCCCAGGCTATCGGGATAAAGGGCAATGGGCAGGTGCTCCCAGTGAACCAGGTCGGTGCTGATTGCGTGTCCCCAGTGCATAGGCCCCCATACATTGCTGTGCGGATGAAACTGGTAGAACAGATGGTATTCTCCATCATAGTAAACCATGCCATTGGGATCATTCATCCACATGGAATCGGGACTAAAATGAAACTGTGGACGATACTGCTCATTAAACCTGACCTGTACCTTCCCGGAATCATCTTCTGGCTGAGTTGTACAAGAGGTGATAATAATTGCCAATATGACTAATAAGAAGATCAGAATTTTCCTGTTACACATTGCTGTTGGAATTAAATATTAGGTATTTACTCCTCTGATCTGATCCATCACCTCGCTGGTAATTTCTGCGGTCCGGCCGGTGGAAGGACAGCTGCCCTGTCCGTTCAGTTCAGACACAATGGTAGTGATCAGGGGCATCTGGATGTGCTCGGGCTGGACAATGGCCATGGCCTCTTTGTGATCGCCGGTATCAAGGATGATGTTCGCAAAGCTGAAAATACCGAAACTCAGCAAACCGTTTTCTCCCATGACCTCCACCAGGTCCCGTTGGAATACCCTGGGAGTCACAAAGTTCCAGCTTCCGGTCAGCAGCACATTTTTGGGTAGCACCAGGGAAGCAGAGAGGCTGTCTTCTGGATCATACATTCCGGCCACATTGCTGATTTTTCCTGTAACTTCCAGGGGATCGCCAAAGATATAAAAGATGATATCCAGGGCATGGCAGCCCAGATCGTGGAAATATCCTCCCCCGGCATCTTCCGGAATGACCCTCCAGGGCAAATTTTCACGATCAAAATCCTCGCTTCTGGCCGGGTAGTACTGCTGCAGGTTTATATGCAGGATATTCCCCAGGGTTCCGCTATCTATAATGGACTTTACCTTCTTGAAGTAGTCAAGCCCCCTGCGGTAATAGGCCACAAATACGGGCAGGCCGGCTTTTTCTGCAGCTTCGTTGATGATCCGGCATTCTTCGGCCGTTCGGGCCATTGGTTTTTCAATATAGAGGGGCTTTCCGGCTTTAATGGTCTCCAGGGCATAGTCTATATGTGACCCTGGAGGGGTGGCAATATAGACTATATCCACCTCCGGATTGTGGACTACATCAAAAGGATCTTTGTGGACGGTTGGAATAGAATGCCGTGCGGCATAATCTTCCGCCTTTTCCGGATTTCTGTTCCCCACGGCTACAAGCCTGGAATTCTCAATCTTATTGAAAGAAGGGGCACTCTTTTTTTCAGTCACATTTCCGGTGCCGATCATGCCCCATTGGATCGTACGTTCAGCCATGAAACTAAGATAATGAAAATACAAAAGCCCCCGAAGGAGCTTTTGTACAGGGATCTACTGGAGGGCGGTCTTACAGTATTCCCTGCAGATACCTGTCTCCTTAACAGAGTTTGAACCCTCAGGGATTTTGTATTCCAGTTCAATATCGCAGAAGATGGGCCAGTTATTTGCCTGGATCAATTGCAATACTTCGATAATGGGAGTTTCTCCCTGTCCGAAGGGCTTATTCACATTTCCTTTGACCGGGTTGTCTTTGGCCGTCTTATCCTTAACATGAATACTTGCGATCTGTTCGTGGTACTTTTCTATGAAGGCTGCAGGATCTTTACCGGTGGATCCAAAGTAGTGCCCGATATCGAAGTTGAGACGGTTGGCCGGATTCAGCGCCAGGAGTGTATCCACATCAAAATCTTCCTCGGCATATTGATAATGGTTATGAAAAATGGCCACCATGCCTGCTCTTTCGGCCGCAGCACCAACCTTCGTACAATTTTCCTCATTGATCTCGGTGGTGATTCCAATGGCACCCAGAGTTTTGGCCACCTTGAAAGAATAATCCAGCTCTTCATCACTCATCCCTGCAATCCACTTGTAAATATGGATTTCCACCCCGGCGTCGTTGAATACCTTCTTCAATCCCGCATATTTCCCCATGGTTTCCTCTGCATTGCGCCAGGCAACTATGTCTTCCTGGTATTTGTTATAGGCTTCCTTTTTCTCATCCGTCTGCTCGTCAAGTTTTCTTACCTCTCTCCAACTCAGTGGATTTTGAGGTGCTCCCAGGTATTCTTCTATACCCGTTCCCATCAGTTCCACGGAGCTGAGTCCCGCATCCACACAGGCCTGCAGGACCGCAGGTACTTCACGTATATCCCTGAAGCTATAAGTTATTGCACCTATCTGAACTCCGCCATATTCAGAGTTAATGGCTTCCTGTCCCTGGATAGAAAAGGAGCTTACTAACATTAGCGCAGCCATAGCCATCGTGGGTACAACTGATTTAATTGTCTTGTTTTTCATCTTTTTTTAAATGTTTAGTCAGTTCTTATAAACTCCAGCCTTCCCGGTATTTGTAGTGGAAGTATTCATCGGCTTCCGGAAGGTTGGTGATCTTCATGTTATCAGCGTCATATTCAAGGATTTTATTTACCTGTTGAGACATAACGGCAACGTTGGTCAGTAACATGATCTCTGTTAGTTGGGATGCAATCTCGAAATCATTGGCTGCCTTTCGTCCTTCCTTGATGGCTTCAATGAAGTCCACATAGACACTGCTGGGACGAGAGAGCCATTTTTCGGGAGCTACATAACCGGGATCTTCGGGGATTAGCTCGGGCATGGCACCATGAGTTCCATGCATCAGCATTCCCTTATCTCCAATATAAAGTGCTTCGCGAAGCTGACGGTCAGCCTCCAGTTCAGCAGGACGGAATGGTTTGATTCCTCCATCCGACCAGGTGACCTTCACAGCGGGCCTGTCGCCCCTGGCTGGAAACTCATACATTACATTCTCTGCCTGGGGAAGGTATTCCGTTGTAAACGGACTTGTTGTGGCCTGGATTTTTGTGGGCATGCCCAGATTCAGGGCCCAGATGGGTGCATCAAAGGTATGTGCTCCCATATCTCCCATGGCACCGGTTCCGTAATCCCACAATCCGCGCCACGCGAAGTGTGTGGTGTCGGGGCTATACGGTTTCTCCGGGGCTGGTCCCAGCCAGGCATCATAATTGAAGCCGGAGGGTACAGGCACCCCGACCGGGCGCTCCAGGGGTCCCTGGGCCCAGACCGGACGGTTCGACCACATGTGAACCTCGCTTACATTTCCAATAGCACCCGACTGTATCCATTCAACAGTCTGCATGGTTCCTTCTATATTATGCCCCTGATTCCCCATCTGGGTAACCACACCGGTTTTTTTGGCAAGCTCATTAAGGAAGCGTACCTCATAAATGGTCTTGGCCATGGGTTTTTCTACAAATACGTGCAAACCAGCATTCATAGCATAGGAAGCAATAACAGCATGGGTATGGTCCGGTGTACCGATCACTACTGCATCCAACTCCTTTTCCTTATCAATCATTTTACGGAAGTCGTCATAGACCTTGGCATTCGGGTAGCCGGCGATGATATGTCCGGCATAGTCCTGATCCACATCACACAGAGCATAAATATTGGCATGTTTGAAAGTTTTTGGGCCTGCTGCATCGCCCATCATATTTGGATTCACACGACGCTCGGGCCTGGGAGGCCTGATGCCCGGATAGCGGTAAAACTTGATACCGGGCAATCCTTTGCCGGGTTTGATAGGTACATCGGGTGTAGCAATATTCCGTATATCGCTTCCGCCCTGGTTCCCCAGTCCGATTCCGGCTACGTTCACCATGTCGCTGGGAGCCGTATATCCCGGTCCGCCCAGAACATGGCGGGGGACAATAGTAAATGCTGCTGTGGCTGCAGCTGTTTTCCCGATAAAGTTTCTCCTGGAGATTTCCTTAGCGTAGTTCTTCTGGTTGTTTTTTTGCTTCATTGACTGTAGATTATGGATGGTGAGTATTGTTATGAATTATATTTGTGTAATATTTACACAATATTAAGGCAAGATACAAAAATTCATTAAATTGACACAAAGAATATGAAAAAGCAATCAATCATAGCGCTGGCAATGTTGACTGTTACCAGCCTGGCCATGTTGGCCCAGCAGGCAATCGGCGGGCAGCAATCCGCTTCCCCTGAGATCCACGAAGATCATACAGTGACATTTAATCTTCATGCTCCGGGGGCCACAGAGGTAAAACTATCGGGCGACTGGATGCCTGTTGAGGGCTGGGTGCCCGGATCCCTTGCCATGACCAGAGATGAAAATGGAAACTGGACATACACCACCGAGGCACTGGAGCCGGAACTCTATGGCTATGCCTTCCTGGTGGATGGACTCCGCGTCAATGATCCCAACAATGCCTTCCTTAGCAGGGACGTTGCCACCAATACCAATATTTTCATAATTGGTGGTGAGCAGGCAGATTTGTACAGGGTCAATGAAGTTTCACATGGTTCGCTTACCAGGCGCTGGTACTATTCTCCCGGTCTTGATATGGAGCGAAGGATTACCATTTATACTCCCCCCGGGTATGAGAATTCAAGACGGAAGTATCCTGTTCTTTACCTGCTCCATGGTGCCGGCGGAGACGAAGAAGCATGGATCGAGCTGGGAAGAGCTACTCAAATTCTGGACAATCTAATTGCAGGGGGCAAGGCCAAGCCCATGATTGTGGTGATGCCCAATGGCAATGTGATTCAGGATGCAGCCCCGGGAGAGGGAATTCAGGGCTTTGTTCAGCCAGCTTTCATGCTGCCAGGAACCATGGATGGCACCTTCGAGCTTACTTTTGTGGATATTATGAAATTCGTGGAAAGCACTTACAGGGTGAAAGCAAATAAAGCAAACCGTGCAGTGGCAGGGCTATCCATGGGGGGATATCACTCCATGCATATTTCCAGATACTATGCAAATACCTTTGATTATATTGGCCTTTTTTCTGCTGCAATTCTGCCCAATCAGAATACCACGGCAACGGTATACCAGGACATCGATGGAAGCCTGGAAAAGCAGATGGAGAATGGCTACAAACTATACTGGATCGGGGTGGGCATTACAGATTTTCTTTACAACAGCAATAAGGAATACCATGCCAAACTGGATGCCATGGGAATGCCCCATACCTTCAGGGAGAGTGAAGGCGGACATATCTGGAAGAACTGGAGGGTTTATTTATCAGAATTTGTCCCCTTGCTTTTTAAGTAAGTATTTAACTGATCAAAGAATTATACCATGAAATTATATTTTTTGTGGCCATTGGTCGCGGCATTTGTATTAAGTGCAGAACAATACTCCAGAAGCTCCCCGGAATACTGGCCCGAATACAGCAGCAGGAAAATCATGATTCTGAACAGGGGAGACTGATAAGAGGGGGCCTTCATGACAAACTATAGTGCTGGTGGAGATAAACCAAATGTGTAAACTATACACATTTGACCTGTGCAAGATACAAAGGTTTATTGAAGTTAGAAATAGTTATCCGACGATATCAACTTTCCGTCCAAAGGGAGACAGGGCAAACCCTGCCAGTTTAAAATGTTGCATTCCCCAGGGAATCCCAATGAGAGTGATGCTCAGAAGAAAACCAAAGACAATATGTAGCAGGGCAATCCATAAGCCCGCAATAAGTATCCAGATGATATTAAGGAGGCCAAAGAGGCAACCCGGAACATTCCCCCTGTCTACATAGAAGGTGCGTCCAAAGGGCCAGAGACAGAGAGATCCTATTTTAATCAGCTGGAAACCGAAGGGAATTCCGATGATGGTGACCATCATGGCCAGGCCTCCCAGAAAATACCCGACCGCCGTGGCCAGTCCCCCGAAAAGAAGCCAGATCACATTGCCAAGGAAATTCATATGCAGTAATTTAGGTAGGAATCAAATATAAAAAAAAGAGCGTCCCATCCGGAACACTCTTCTTATATATCTTGCTAAAAAAGTTCTATTGGGCTGTAACCAGCACTCTGCGCAGGTTTTCAATGAGTTGGAAGGCAGTTTTAAGCTCTTGGTTTGCTTTAATTTCGCTGACGGGCGCAACGGCCAGGGTTGGTTTCAATTCGATCAGGTGATCTGAAAGGTCCCTCAGTTTCTCAAAGGTGGTCAGAATGATTAATCCCTCCAATTGATCCTGCTGGTTCACATAGGCGTCATATAGAATACTTGAAGATGGATTCAGCTGGTTCATGAAAATAACCAGTATCTCTCTGATATCGCCTTCATCTTCCTGACTCATATCTTCAAGAAGCAATTTTTGCTTTAGCAGGTTCCCGGTGATATGTACTTTTTCAACGAATGAGCCGGTAAGAAAAGCCGTATGAACAAAAACCATCTCCTTCTCTGAGCTATAGTTTTCACTGTCAATTAAAAGATTATTAAACATCCTGGTAATGGTATCTCGCTGCATGGGTGAGCCCTCAAGCTTCTCGACGGTCCAGGCACCAAATTCTGATTCAACACCAATATACTTGGCTAATTCCTGTGCTGCCTGGAATGACAGGTACATTCTATCTGTGTCTTCGCCATAAAAATGATAAAGTATATCTACCATATAAATACCCAGGTTTGCAGCAGCGATGGGGAATGAAGTTTTATAGCTGTGTGCATTATAAGGATCATTGGTCAGCACATCATAATACTCTGCATTTACCATATACATGATATCAATGATCTGTTCCACGTTATTTATGGAAGGATCGATGGTCTCAGCTGCTTTGATATAGTCCTCAATATTAAAGGTGTCGGACGATTGTTCTTTTTTCTTATTACTGCCACAGGAAGTAAAAAGAGCAATTGCCAATACAAGTGTCAGGGTGTAATTCAAATACTTCATTTTTAGTGCCTTTTGGTTTATCTAAAATAGGTAACGAAGATATGCAAATATTTGTTCAAAAAAAAGAAAAGCTGCCCTGGCGGACAGCTTTTCAGGCCCTAAATCTAACCCTATAGTTAACCTAAATGTAGAAACAAAGTTGTGTTAATTGATTCACAAAAAACATGATAAAACTCATGAAATCGGGTCAAATTATAACTTTTTATGGATGTTTTCTGTGACTACATGACCGTCAAAGAGCTGAATTATCCTGTGAGCCTTTTCAGCATCATTTGGGGAGTGTGTAACCATTACAATGGTGGTTCCCTCTTCGTTCAGCTCAGTCAGAAGTGCCATAACCTCGCCTCCGTTGGCTGAGTCCAGGTTACCCGTAGGCTCATCCGCAAGGATCAGCTTGGGGTTTGTTACCACTGCACGGGCAATGGCCACACGTTGCTGCTGTCCACCCGATAGCTGCTGGGGGAAGTGGTTTTTACGGTGACTGATTTTCATCCGTTCCATAACGGTTTCCACTTTCTTCTTCCTTTCGGAACCACTCATCTTAAGATAGAGCAGGGGCAGTTCAATGTTTTCGTATACCGTGAGTTCATCGATCAGGTTAAAGCTCTGGAAAACAAAACCGATATTTCCTTTGCGGAGATTGGTCCTGCCCTTCTCCTTCAGGTTGGCTACTTCAGTTTCGTGAAATACATAAGAGCCATTTGAAGGATTGTCAAGTAGTCCGAGAATGTTGAGCAGGGTAGACTTTCCGCAGCCGGAAGGTCCCATGATAGCTACAAATTCTCCGTCTTTAACTTCGATATTTACATTATTCAGTGCGGTGGTTTCGACCTCATCGGTGCGAAAAACTTTTACCAGGTCAACAGTTTTAATCATTAGATTGGATTTTTATAAATGATGATACTCCCAAAAACAATAGATATGCCAAAACAATTAATTGTCAGGTAGTGAGCAATATACTACTTTATTCCTTCAATGCAAAGTGTTCACTTTTGAGACGGATATGTTCGAATTCGTACATTGCGTACACCTCTTGTTAAAGAACTTCTCCATCGGAGTACTATCAAGACGTACTATAGATTAAATTGTTACACCTGATGAAAAAAGCAAAGCAAGAATTACGGAGTAATCCTTGCTTTACTGTATATAATAATAAGGCAATGAAGTGATTAAAATAATCAAGGATTATATACTTACTGGTCTTTAATACGAACCAAAATATCCTCGGCAATATGCAATGCCGTGGTGAGGGTTTCCAGGTCGGTATAGAGATCCCCATTGGCACCTGAATGATGACTGCGCCCAATGACCTTCATCCCATAGAAATTCTGTGGATTGTCCAGATCAATGCTTACTGAATAGACAAGGGCCGGCTGGCAGGATGTTTTATACTCCTCATCGTCCGGATACTTATTGTTGGTCCAGTATTCGTTCCAGTCCCAGGTCTGGTTGATTTCAAAAAGGAGGATAAACTTGTTTAAACCCGGTTCATCCAGTCTGGTTTGAAGGATGAAACTCTGAGCCGGGGTGGGACCTGTATAGGCATCGGGCACCGGATTGGTAGGGGTAGGTGTGTACAGGCCATCCTTATTTATAATGCCCCGTTTGTGCGACCAGTAAGGGAGAGCCGCCGGCCGCTGAATCTCTCCCGGCTCCCAGAATCCGCGTGAGGCATCGCCACGCTGGAACACCCCTTTCCCAATGGACTCGGCAACAAAAAGCGTTTGAACAAATTTCCCATCCAGGGTCTCCACCCAGATGGCCATCAGGGGATTGTTATGCCCTTCCCCACGAAGCATCTCAATTTCTATCGCAGGACCCTTCCCCATTGGATTGGAGGTGATATAGTCGGGTGTCTCTTCCACCGGAACACGCGAGTTGCTGCACGATAATACCAGAATTGTTAAGGGAATAAACAGGGCAAATCCATTCATGGTCATACAGTTTAGAATTCAATGATTACACCAATGGTTGGCAAAATTGTTCCCGCTACGGAATCCAGCTCCTTTAAGCTGTAGCGCTGCATATCAACAGGATCCGATGGATTTATAATAATCGGATTCCCTTCCGCATCCAGTTCCTGAACCAGGAAGGTGCTGCTGATTGAAGTTGAATTCAGCAGGTTCTGAATATCAACATACAAATTAATACTAATTCTGGAAAGAAACCACTCTTTATCTACGCGTATATCCAGCTGGTTAAAGGATTGATATCTCAGTTGGTTATACTGGTTGTAATCCAGTGCAGCAAAGCCTGTCACATCCCAGTACTCTACCAGCGAGGAGGTGTATTCATCGTAAGGAGTATAGGGTTGTCCACCCACGAACCTCCATTTAAACCCAAATTGCCAGTTTCTTTTGAATTCACGGAATCCGTAAATATTTAAAAGGTGGATATTGTCCCAGCTGGTCGGGATGTATCCCAGGTCGGTAAGAGATTCTTTCCGGGGAAAGGTTTCACTCCTTACCAGGGTATAGGAGATGGTCAGATTGCTTCCAAAGAGATCCCTGTTGCGGTAGAGAAATTCTGCCCCGTAGGCTCGCCCCTCGGAAGTGGACGATACTGGCTCATTTCCATAAATGCCAAAATCGGCTCCCTTGCTGGCCAGGGATACGGAATCGATCAGAGAAAAGGGGTAGTTACTGTATTTTTTATAGAATCCCTCCACGCTGATTTTGCTTTCCTTCCCTGGAAGCCATTCCACTCCGGCCACGATATGGTCCGCGCGGATATACTTCAACCGGTCCTTATTGACCAAAGCACCTTCATCATTTTTGAATCCCATGGAGGTGTAAGCAGGCTCCTGGTAGAACCTTCCGGCATTGAAGTTCAGGTACCATCCTGTAGTGAGCTGATAGGATGCTGAAAGTCTGGGCGAAAACTGGTTCCACAACCTGGCCATATTGTCGTTATAGTTGTTTGCATCGGCACGCAATCCAAGGGATAGTATCAGCCTTTGGGAAAACAGTTCCTTGCTGGCCTGCCCGAAGAGTCCCCATTTAAAAAGATCGAATGCTGATTCAGTGTCCAGGGTTACAGGCTCGTCATAAACAAATAGTTTTTCGTATGTACTGGCATAGAATTTGGCGTATTCAAAATTAAGGCCGTAGTTCACCTTCAATCCTTTTTTAAAAAAAGAGGTATGTTCATAGCGGAATTTATTCTCAATTTCATCCGACTTGTAATTCAGGTTAAGATTCTCCTCCTGAACAATATTATCCTGGTACTTGAGCGACTCATTGTGCAGGTAGTTCCGGCTTAGGACCCAGGTATCGTAGCCCTGCTGCCGGTAGTGTTTCCAGACGGCGCCAATGGCATAGCTCCACTGGAAACTCTCAGGAAGAAAACCAAGGATGTATTGTTGCTCCTCCGTTTCATTGGCATCCAGGTTCAGGTTATTGTTATCATAGGAACCAATGCTTATAAGAGACAATTCGTTTTTTTCATTGAGTTTGGTCTTTACTTTGAGCTGGAAATCATTGTATTTGGGCAGAAAGGGAAGCTCAAGAAGCTGGAACAGAAATTGCAGGTATGAGCGCCTGTAAGACAGTACATAGGAGGTCTTCTCTCCAATGGGGCCGTTCAGGGTAAGTGCCAGGTCGGATGCTCCAAGCGATCCTCTGAAATTCAGCTTATCCTGGTTCCCGTCCACCTGGTAGAGATCAATAACCGAACTCAGCGCATTTCCCTTGTTGGCCGGAAACGCACCGCTATACAGGTTCACCTCTCTTAGAAAATCAGCATTAATAATCCCCACTGGTCCGCCCGAAGCACCCTGTGTTGCAAAGTGGTTAATATTGGGAATTTCAATGCCATCCAGGTAGAAGCTGTTTTCGCTGGGCCCCCCCCCTCTCACAATCACATCATTTCGCTGCGCCGGGGTGGATGCCACTCCTGGATAGGACTGGATCACTTTGGAGATATCTCGGTTGCCACCCGGACTCTTCTCAATCTCTTTAATACTGATTCTCTGGAAGGATACAGGACTCTCTTTGATCTTTCTGAACGGTGAGGCCTTTATGACCACCTCTTCCAGCTCCACATTTGCTTCCTCCAGCGGAATATCCAGAAAAACCTTTTTTGCATTGGTCACCAGGATGTCTTCAGAAACATAGCTTTCAAAACTCACCGACGAGACGCGCAGCTCCACATAACCGGGTTCCAGGCCGGTAAAAAGAAATTTTCCATCCAGGTCGCTGACGGAACCGATGGTGGTGCCGTAAATGGCAACGGAGGCAAACGGAACCGGTTCATTATTCTTGGTATTGTATATCCTCCCCTCTATGACTCCCTGCTGACTGTAAGTCAGGCCCAATGGCAGGATCATCAGCAGGATCAGGAATGCTATTTTAATAATTCTCATTGTAAGCAAATAAATATTGTATCTATAACGATTCAGTTTAAATATTGTTCAATAAAATATATGTAAAAATTAAACAATACATCCCTTTAAAGTCAAAAAACACACTATTTAAGGAAATTATCCAGGCTTAATTCAGGATATTTAATCTTTATTAGACTCAGCCTCTCCCGGAGCTGCTGTTCCATTTTTAGCTGTGCCTGGCTGTTACTGGTCATAGGGCGGTGCTCCACCAGTTTTAGAAGAGGCTCCAGGTCATTGATAATCTCAGAGGATGCCTTGCTGACCAGAACCTCCTGAAATTTCTCCCAGATATATAGAGTGGTTTGCTGGCTGGTATGAATCATATCCTCCGCATAAAAGCGATAGTCGCGCAGTTCGTCCATGACAATTTCGTAGGAGGGAAAATAGAAGAACTGTTCGGGGTACTTATTCCTCAGAGCCTCCCCTGCCAGCAGGAGGGTGGCCTTGCTGAGCTGGTTCCCATGGGCCCCGTCTTTCCAGTGCCGTACAGGGCTGATTGTATGGATGATCTTAAGGTCTGGGTTTAATTTAAAAAGTTCGGGAAGAAAGGACTCATAGGCAGCAATAATCTCCCGGGTGCTAAGCTGAGTCCTGGTAAATTCCCTGGCAGGGATCTTATGGCAATTACACACCACCTCACCTGTTTCCCTGTAGCGATATACCCATGAAGTACCCCAGGTCAGGATCAGCGTACCTGCTTTTTTTAAAACTTCTTTTGCCCTGGTGAAAGTGCGGTTTATATGGTCCAGCGCCATATCCCTATCGGGCGAAGAAAATCCTGTATAGTGATCAAATGAAAACCAGAGATCCTTGTAAAGCCTCAGATCTTCCGCACTGTACTTTTCCTTATGAATCAGGCTGTCCATACCCTTTCTGACCGAGAGCGGATTGTAGATGACACCAAAGGGATTGATGCTTACAGGGAAAAGATACCTTTCCAGCTGCCTTCCAATGTTTTCTGTGAAGCAGGAGCCCATCATCAGGATCGGGCTGTGGTGATCGAGCCGGAAAGGAAAATCAGGCAGGGCAACTTCGGTGATCAATTTCATATGTGCAGGCCTTATCTTACACTAAGATAGAGAAAATGCAGTGAATCATTCATTAATCCCTGGCAGGAGGCATCTTAAATAAATGCGTGTACCTTTGTAAAGCATATAAATTAAGGTCATTCGAAATCCCTTAAAAAGAAAAACCCATGAGAACAACGGTCGCTATTTCCATATGCATGCTTATGACCCTGCCTGCATTTTCCCAGACCCACGTTGTGAAAGGGAAAATCACCGCCTTTAACCACTACCCGGTGCAGAATGTGGAGGTATCATCCAAAAAAGCCAAATCTGCAGTGATGACCGATTCTCTGGGTCAGTTTGAACTTGTCTGCGAAGAGAAAGATGTGATCCTGGTCAAAACACAGGTCTTTGTTCCGTTCAGTAAGCGGGTGAGCTCCGGGGATGAGTATGTCACAGCCAACCTGATTTTCAAGGACAGCAAGAAGAACCGCGAGATGGCCGCGGACCTGGGATATATCATGCCTGATCAGCTCTCATACGCTCTGACTCACCTGGCTAATGAAAATAATGATTTCTGCAACTACGCGGATATTTACACTTTAATCACCGTTAAATTTCCCGAAGTACAGGTAAAGAACGGACCGGGTGGAACCAAAGGGGTTTATGTACGCGGACAGAAGTCCATGACCCTTGAATCCGAAGCGGTCTATGAAGTCGACGGGATGAAGGTATCAGATATATCCTTTTTAAATCCCTGTGAAATAGGAACCATTGACATCATGAAGAGTGGCGGAACTGCCGTTTATGGTACCCAGGCAGTCAATGGAGTAGTGATAATCAAGACAAAAGGATACTGGCTCCAAAATCAAGATCGCTAATCACCCGATCGCTCAATCACCCGATCAATTCAGGGAAATATTCTGTCTTATTCATTGGTGAGCCCAACTGAAAAAACTACCTGTCCTTTCAGAAGCCCCTCCTCAGAAAGGATCTGCTTATGGTAGTTTCCCCAGAGCAGGCTGTTATAATCCCATAGATCATTAATAATCAGGGTATTTTTTCCTTCAATTTTATCGAAACGACAGGCTTGTGTTCCCTGTGAAAGAACTTCAAGTCCGGAGTTGGCAGTAAGCAGGGTGTAGGAGTAGATATCAGCCTTAAGAGAGCGGACAATGTTCGTGTACGGCAATTTCTTGTCCAGACCAAAATA
>CAYWGP010000008.1:0-11091 GCA_964458155.1 uncultured Bacteroides sp. | reverse complement strand
GACGCTGAGGCTCTGGCTGGTAACTCAGGTCTAACATGGCTACCATTACCTTTTCACTCTGTGATTCAATACATTCCTCAAAGCGTTTAAAATTTTCAGCACCAAATTTTTCAATGATGGAATCCCATGCTTCTTCAATTTTTGTAATGTCGTTCATATCTTCAATGGAATACCATAAGGAGTAATGGAAAGGTTGAGAAACCCAGACGGAATACGAATAGGGGAAGCTCTCCGCTTTACAGAGCTCAGCCAGTTCTTTGCAGACTTCATAGTACTGGTCAATCATTTCCGGTTTTACCTTCTCTTCACCAACCAGCCATAGCATTTCTTCTTTGTCCTGTGCTGATGTACCCAGAACCAATAGCAGTGTAAGCCCTAGCGTACATGCAAACGCGACATTTTTTTTCATAAGCCAGATTATTTTGGGATTTACAGCTGCAATTTACTGCACAGATTCACCAAAGTCAATCAAAAAAGAGCTGCTGTTTCAAAAGTCCTTATTTATCCAATCCTCAGGAAAACAGGAAAGGGTGCCCTTTTGAGACACCCTTTTTATTATCTGATTGTTCTTTGTCAGTACTTATCCATTGAATCCACCCACACGGGTGTAGTTGTCTGCTGCATTGATGTAGAAGGCCTTGTATTTGATGTAGTGATTTCCCTTTTTAAATTCCCAGTGGACATTTTTGGCTTTAAAAATCTTCCCGATACATGCTTCAAAGATCAGGGTATAGTTAATACCAGTAACCATTTCCGCTTCCAGAATGCTTTTAAATTCCACACTCCTGTCAGCAAAATGCCCGATCACCGGAAGGGAGTATTTCTTCTGGATCCTTTTTCTCTTAGCGCCTTCATTCAAGATGGGAAGCCGTCTGACTTCAGTTATTTTATCCGACATAAGTGTTGTTTTATCTCTAATACGTAAATGTAGGTCAAAATGTTATCGCTGCGCTAAAAATAAGAAAAAAAATAGAACCTGAACAGCGAGGTTTTATTAACAAATAGTGTATTTTTAACCCGCCCTGAAGTGTACTTATCTGATGAAAACTCTTATTGCATACTCAACTACTCTGGGTTGTACCGAACAATGTGCCTCCAGGCTGAAGGAAGATATCGGTGAAGGAGTGGAGATGGCACGCATCTCAAGCCGCAGAAGGTATAACCTGAATAAGTATGATACCATAATCGTGGGAGGATCCATCCATGAAGGAATGATACAGAGATCTGTGCATAAATTTTGTGAGAGTTACCTGGATGTGCTGATGAAGAAACAGGTTGGTCTTTTTGTTTGTTGCATGGATCCTGAAGCAGACGAGCAGAAACTGATCGCCCAGGCCTTCCCGGATGTACTAATAGATCACGCACTGGCCAGTGGATTCTTCGGTGGTGAGTTGAATATCAAGAAGATGAACCTGCTTCAGAAAATTATGACCCGAAAGGCTGCCCGCCTGCAGAAGGAACCGGATATTGATTTTAAGCGCATTCTTGCCTTTGCCCGGACCATCCATGAATTGGGATCAGACGACAATATCAATGGACCCATCGTACACATGTGATGCGGGTCCAGTCAGGTAGATCTCCTTATAATTCTGTGCCGAGAGAGATTTGAATTCAACATTCAATATTCCCCCCCTGGTCTGAACATTATATGAAAAAATGTCAGAGCCGGAGTGAAAACAGGACGTAATGGCAGCAGCAGCTGCCCCGGTTCCACAGGACAAGGTTTCCCCCTCCACACCCCTCTCAAAGGTTCTGACTGCTATCTGATTGGCAGCAGGGCCAGCTTCCACAAAATTGACATTAACGCCTCCCTGACCAAATCTCTCCTGATGCCTGAACTCAGCTCCCTCTTTTTCCACCGCAATCTGATCAAGATCCTTTACAAAAAGCACAAAGTGGGGTGAACCTGTATAAAGCAGGTATCCATCTTCAAGTTGTTCTATCCCTTCCAGGTCCACAAGCTTGAGGCGGATCTTGCCATCGGGCAGGACGGATGCTTCGTGTGCCCCGTCTATGCCTTCAAAGGTGGTGTGTGAATTGAAAATACCCAGGCGCCGGGCGAATGCACTGATACAGCGTCCTCCATTCCCGCACATGGTCCCTTCCCGGCCATCTGAATTGAAATAGCGCATGGTAAAGTCGAAAGACTGGCTTTTCTCCAGGATGATCAGGCCATCTCCGCCAATCCCGAACCTGCGGTCGCATAAGCGATGGATGAGACTGGTGTCAAAATGGGCAGTATCCTGATCCCTTCCATCTATCATAACAAAGTCATTTCCAGTTCCATGATATTTCGAAAAGTGAACAAGCATAGAAGGTTGCGCGTTAAAAAAGGTTAAAACAGGGTCAGATCACCAATTATTTTTCAATTCAAGTTGTTATCATAGTAAATTGCCTTATAAAGGGCACGGAATTTGATCAATGAATTCCGCATTAACAAAGGTATTAATTAAAAGATTAGTAAGATGAAAGCAAAGAGAATCTTGGGTTTATTCGTGGTAGCGGTTCTTGGGGCTATGGTTGCAATTATTGTTTATGCAAGGATATTTCGGCCTGAAGCTTCCATTGTGGAGGTTCCTGTGGAAAACAAAATTCAATATGTTAATCTACCCGGAGTAAGCTCAGGAAATGCTCTGGATTTTACAGCTGCCGTGGAACAATCCATTAATGCAGTGGTGCATGTAAAAACTACGGAATTCAGAGAGAACCAGGGACAATCCCTGTATGAATTCTTTTTCGGAGAAGAGCAAGGTGGACAATCACGCCCGATTTACGGTTGGGGAAGCGGGGTGATTATTTCCACCAAGGGATATATCATAACCAATAACCATGTGATAGCCGGTTCGGATGAGGTTGTGGTGGTACTTAATAACAAGCAGGAATATAATGCGGCTGTGTTGGGTACAGATCCGGCAACCGATCTGGCACTTTTGAAAGTTGAGGCAGATGACCTGAGTGTATTGAAATTTGGTGATTCAGATGCTCTTCAGCTGGGGGAGTGGGTACTGGCCATTGGCAATCCATATAACCTGACAAGCACTGTAACTGCAGGAATTGTTAGTGCAAAGGCCAGGAATGTTGGTATCCTGCGATCACAGGAATTCAGTATTGAGTCATTTATTCAGACAGATGCTGCAGTAAATCCGGGGAACAGTGGCGGCGCCCTGATCAACACCCGGGGGGAGCTGATGGGAATTAATACAGCCATAGCCTCGCGCACCGGTGCCTTTACAGGTTATTCATTTGCCATTCCGGTGTCCATCGTGGAAAAAGTTATTGGTGATCTGATTGAGTATGGCGCTGTTCAGCGGGCAATTCTAGGTGTGGAAATCACAGATGTGACTGCAGATCTCGCCCAGCGAGAGGATATAGATATGATTGAAGGAGTTTTCGTGGCTTCTGTTCGTACAGAAGGAGCAGCCAAAGCAGCAGGGATAAAAGAAAAGGATGTTATAATTTCCATCGACGATATCAGGGTTAACAGTACTGCAGAACTGATGGAGGTAGTTTCCAGGTACAGGCCTGGCCAGGAGGTAAAGGTAGTTGTGAAGAGGGAAGGAAAGTTGAAACAATTCGACCTGGTTTTGCGTAACCTAGAAGGCAGCACGGAAGTAGTTAAGAAATACGATGTGCTGGATATACTTGGAGCCAGCTTCACACCGTTAACAGAGCAGGAGAAGGAAAACCTTGGTATAAGCAACGGTCTTAAAGTTAAATCTGTCAGGGAAGGGAAATTCATGAATGTGGGAATCCAGGAAGGATTTGTACTCACTTATGTAAACAAAAGGCCCGTTGGGAGTGTTAAAGATATTACAGCAATTCTTAAAGATTCGGAAGGAGGAGTTATTATTGAAGGAGTGGACCAGAAGGGTTCACGTTCCTATTATGCCTTTGGCATGTAGATTTCCCCAAGGTCAGGTTAATATTAAGAATATCCTTATTTAAATTGACTAAAGATAAATAAGCAGGTACATTTGCAAAGATTTTATTCATTCATAATTAGATTTGAGAAGTAGTACATGAGACAGTTAAAGATCACAAAATCCATTACCAACAGGGAAAGTGCTTCGTTGGACAAGTATTTACAGGAGATTGGTAAGGAAGAGTTGATCACTGTTGAGGAAGAGGTTGAATTAGCTCAACGGATCAAAAAGGGCGACCGGGCTGCCCTTGAAAAACTCACCCGGGCAAATCTGAGGTTTGTCGTTTCAGTAGCGAAGCAGTATCAGAATCAGGGACTTAGTTTACCGGACTTAATTAATGAAGGGAACCTGGGACTGATCAAGGCCGCTGAAAAATTCGACGAAACCAGGGGTTTTAAATTCATCTCCTATGCCGTTTGGTGGATCAGGCAATCGATCCTTCAGGCATTGGCTGAACAATCAAGGATCGTGCGCCTTCCTTTGAACCAGGTTGGTTCGCTGAACAAGATTAACAAGGCATTTTCGAAATTTGAGCAGGAGAATGAAAGAACACCCACACCAGAGGAGCTCGCTGAGGCGTTGGACCTTCCCAAGGAGAAAGTGGCAGACACACTCCGGGTTTCAGGAAGGCATGTATCCGTTGATGCACCCTTTGTCGATGGTGAAGACAACAGTCTGCTGGATGTTTTGGTGAATAATGATTCACCCAATGCAGACAACACCCTTATCAACGAATCTCTATCCCGTGAGGTGGACAGGGCTCTGGCCACGCTTACCGAAAGGGAAAGAGATATCATTAAACTGTTCTTCGGAATTGCCTGTCAGGAGATGACCCTGGAAGAGATTGGCGAAAAATTCGGACTGACACGCGAAAGAGTGCGTCAGATCAAGGAAAAAGCAGTACGCAGACTCCGCCACACTTCCAGAAGTAAACTACTGAAGACATACCTGGGGTAGAAAAATAATTTTAATCGTGAAGCGGGGTTGCCGGAAGGCAGCCCCGTTTTTTTTATTCTTATCTGAAGTGTTTCTTTAATAAGGACATTTTGTCTCTTCGGAGAGTAAGGGCTCAACTTTCTATGGAGAATACCCCATAGTCGCTAGCCGGCTTTCTCCTTCTTAGTTAACAATTCCTGGAATGCATACATCTCGTCGCGATACCGGGCTGCCTCAATAAAATCAAGCTCTTTTGCAGCCTTTTCCATCTGCTTCTTCGCTTTATCAATGGCCTTTTCCAGCTCAGACTTGCCCATATACTTCACAACCGGATCGGCTGCAATATCGCTCTTGGCCTGACCGGCATAGGCACTTTCCCTGCTTAATTGTTCACTGCTTTTGTCAAAGAGGCTGTGGGTCGACTTTATAATCTGTGTCGGAGTAATTTCATGCTCCACGTTGTACATAAGTTGTTTATTCCTCCGGCGTTCGGTTTCTTCGATAGTTCGCTGCATGGAACCTGTGATCCTATCAGCATACATGATCACTTTCCCATTCAGGTTCCTCGCTGCACGACCCGATGTCTGGGTCAGGGAGCGTTCCGATCTTAAAAAACCTTCCTTATCGGCATCCAGGATGGCTACCAGGGATACTTCCGGAAGGTCCAGCCCCTCCCTGAGCAGGTTGATTCCCACAAGTACATCAAAACTTCCCTTTCTGAGCCCCTCCAGGATCTCTACCCGCTCCATGGTATCCACATCCGAATGGATGTAACGCGTACGTATATTCAATTTGATCAGGTAGGAGGTAAGTTCTTCGGCCATCCTTTTGGTCAGCGTGGTTACCAGCACCCTTTCCTTTTTATCAATTCGTTGATTGATCTCACCAATCAGGTGATCTATCTGGTTCAGACTTTGCCGGATCTCAATGGCCGGATCCACCAGTCCGGTTGGCCGTATTACCTGTTCCACAATGACCCCTCCGCAGCGCTGCAATTCATAGTCTGCCGGGGTAGCACTGACGAAGAGGGTCTGACCTATCAGATTTTCGAATTCATTGAACTTAAGCGGCCTGTTGTCCACTGCCGCAGGAAGGCGGAATCCGTATTCCACAAGGTTTTTTTTCCTGGAATAGTCGCCGCCATACATGGCATGTACCTGGGGGAGCGTTACATGGCTTTCATCAATTACCGTGACAAAATCATCAGGAAAATAGTCAAGCAGACAAAAGGGACGGGTTCCCGGGGGACGGCCATCAAAATACCTGGAATAGTTTTCGATGCCCGGGCAGAAGCCCAGCTCCCGGATCATCTCCAGGTCGTATGTGACCCTTTCTTCTATCCGCTGTGCCTCAATAAGCTTATGCTCCTTTTTAAAGAAATCCACCTGCTTCATCATATCGTCCTGGATCTCCTCAATGGCTGCCTTTGTCCGTTCTTTTGAAGTGATAAAAATATTGGCAGGAAAGATGACCACCTCACTGTGTTCTTCGATGGTGTGCCCTGTCACCGGATAGATGGATTTAATGGATTCAATATCGTCTCCCCAGAATTCAATCCTGTAGGCCAGGTCCGTATAGGCCAGGTGAATGTCCACAGTATCGCCCCTTACCCGGAAGGTGCCGGGCTTAAAGTCCACTTCATTCCGTGAATAAAGGCCATCCACCAGCCTCCGTAAAAAGACATTCCGGCTTATGGTTTCATTTTTGCCGATCCGGATGGTGGAAGAGTGAAAATCGTCAGGATTCCCGATACCGTAGAGGCAGGATACCGATGAGACCACCACCACATCCCTTCGTCCCGACAGCAGGGCAGAGGTGGTGCTTAATCTGAGTTTTTCAATCTCATCATTAATGGAGAGGTCCTTCTCAATATAGGTATCCGTTACGGGCAGGTAGGCCTCAGGTTGGTAGTAGTCATAGTAGCTGACAAAGTATTCCACCGCATTTTCTGGAAAGAATTGTTTGAATTCGCTGTATAGCTGGGCAGCCAGGGTTTTATTATGACTCAGGACCAGAACCGGACGATCCAGCTCCCTGATCACATTGGCTACCGTAAAAGTTTTCCCCGATCCGGTCACCCCCAGCAGGGTCTGGAATTGCTCACCGGTCTTGAATCCGTCCACCAGTTGTTGAATGGCATCTGGCTGGTCACCCGTGGGCTTGAAATCAGAAGTAAGCCTGAACTCCATCTACCAGGTGAAATTAACATAAATGGGAAGATGGTCGCTGGGTCCCCCATAATATTCTGGCCCCCCGTAGGTGGCTGAGGGAAGGCTTTCTCCATATTTCTCGCTTGGATAGAGCATCCACTCCTCTTTGAGAATCTCTCCGCTTTCAAAATCAGTATGAAGCCCCCTTGTCTGGTTAAGTAAACTGTAGGATACAATAATCTGATCCAGCATGTTCCAGGTTCCCTTGTAATTGTATGTTCCCCGGCCCTCAATATTGTGGAGATCATAAAAAAGATTGTAATAATCGCCCATCTCTATATTGCGACGTTTGTTAAGGGCCGAAAGTCCGTTAGTAATGCTTCGATTGGTGGGTTCATCATTGAAATCCCCCATGATTATTACTTTGAAATCAGATTCCCTTGACATCAGCAAGTCAATCTGCTTACGAAGGGTGATGGCCGAAAACATTCTTTGTCTTGCAGTTATCAGCGCATCACCGGCCCTGGATTTCCAGTGATTCACGAAGATATGCAGACTGGACCCGTCCGGGGCCTTTCCATGTACATGCAGAATTCCCCTGTGGAGGTACTCCGGATCCACCGGATCAGCAATGGGGACATATTCGTGGGAAAGGTACTTGAATAGTTCAGGTCTGTAAAGAAGGGCACATTCAATTCCCCTGGGATCTTTTCCATCCTCATGCACTATCTCATAATCCCCTTTGCGCAGACCACGTATTTGAATCAGATCTTCAAGTACTCCCCGGTTTTCAATTTCTGAAAGCCCGATCAAAGCCGGGAGTTCCTTAAGCGGGATAGTGAGGATTACCCGGGCCAGATCATTCAGTTTTTTGCTATATCGCTCATAGGTCCATGCCTTTGCCCCGGATGGTGTGAATTCATCATCTCCAAACTGTGGTGAATTGATGGTATCGAAAAGGTTTTCTACATTATATGAAACCACCAGGAAGGATTTTACGTTCTTTTGAGAGTAGAGTGACTGCAAGCAGATAAGAAATAGGGCAGTAAGAAGGGCTCTGTTTTTCATAATTGTTGCTTAAAATATACTACAAAGATATCAAACATAATGGGACAAAAACAGGATGAACTGTTAAAGCGGATCCAGAAACTGGTAAGGAAGAACCGTGACCTGTATGGTAAGAATGAGAAGTTGCAGAAAGCAGTTATTGATCTTACCGAACAGAACGAAAACCTGGTCTTGCGCCTGAAGGATGCCCGTCTGGGAATGAAGGAGGAAAGGTACCAGGATAGCGTGGAGCGGATCAAGAAGTATAAAATGGCCACAGTCCTGTTTGCCTATATCACAGGATTTAAGCAGCTCACAGATCATGACTCTTCGGAAGTGGTAATGGATCAGCTGGATGAAGTACTGATTGAGTTTGACCGTATCCTGAAAAAGTATAAAATTCATAAGATAAAAACCATTGGTGATACCTATATGGCTGCAGGCGGGATTCCGGAAAAGAACATAACCAATCCCATCGATGTGGTTATGGCAGCAATTGAAATGAATATTTTTCTCAACCAGCTCAGGCGGATCGACGGTGTGCGCTACTGGAACCTGAGTCTTGGAATCCATACAGGACCTGTCACAGCAACTATTACAGGAAAAAAGAAAGTCTCATATGATATTAAAGGGGACACGGTCAATATTTCGCATCGTATGCAGGGCGTGAGTGAGAGCGGAAAAATCCTGATATCGGTAATGACCTATGAGTTGATAAAGGAGTTTTTTGTATGTGAATATTACGGCAGGATGCCGGTTAAATATAAGGGTGACCTGGAGATGTTCATGGTCAAAGGTATCAGGCCCGAGTTCTCCATGCGTGAAAGAGGGGTAATGCCCAATGCGCTTTTCAATACAAAGTTCAAGCTCATTCAATTTACTGATGTCCAGGAGAGGATACTCGATAAGCTTGAAAATGAACTACCCCCTTACCTGTACTACCACAATGTAAAGCATACGGTGGATGTGGTAACGGAAGTGGAGCTCATAGGATGGGCCGAAGGGCTCGATGATGAAGGCATTCTGCTCCTCAAGACTGCAGCCCTGTTTCATGATGCCGGGCATACTATTTCCTATGATGATCATGAGTTTCATGGGACTGAACTGGTCAGGAACATTCTTCCGGATTATGGATATACGGAGGAGCAGATCCAAAAGATCTGCGATATTGTCATGGCCACCAAGCTGCCGCCTCAGCCGGAGGACATCTACCAGAGGATTATTTGCGATGCAGATCTGGATTATCTGGGCAGATCTGATATGATCCCGGTCTCAAATACCCTCTTCAAGGAGTTAAATGAACAGAATAAGATCGGGACCCTGAATGAATGGAATAAGCTTCAGGTGAAATTTATTACCGCGCACACTTACTTCACCAAAACTGCTAAAAGCCTGCGTGAAGTGAACAAGCAGAAACAGATTGAGCGCATTAAAAAGCTGATAACAGAAGACTGATCCGGCCTTAACTGCCACATGGTAGTAAGCTGCATATAATTGATTATTTTAGGGCTGACATTAATCAATACTTTAAATAATGACGGTCCGATTCATATTGTTGGCTCTGGGATTAATTCCAGCAGTTATTTTCAAACCGCTTCAGGCACAAATTCATCCCAACACCGGTGATCACCTGGCACATACCTATTCCATCGTGGCACTGGATACGGCCACCGGAGAGATGGCTATCGGGGTCCAGAGTCACTGGTTCTCGGTGGGAACCATTGTATCATGGGGACGTTCAGGTGTGGGAGTGGTAGCCACCCAGTCCTTTGTCAATCCCGCCTACGGTCCCGGCGGACTGGATCTGATGTCGCAGGGCAAGAGTGCTGAAGAGGCATTGCAAATTCTGGTGGAAGCCGACAGGGGGAGAGATTACAGGCAGGTGGCTTTCCTGGATAGCCATGGATCAGTCTCAGCATTCACCGGAAGCTCTTGTATTTCTTCAGCATCTCATGCCATAGGAGAGAACTATTCCGTACAGGCCAATATGATGCTGAACGACGATGTTGTTCCGGCCATGAGCAAAGCCTTTTTGAATCATGCCGATCTCCCGCTGGCCGAAAGGGTGCTCAGGGTCCTTCAGGCTGCACAGGCTGCAGGGGGTGATATCCGGGGGAAGCAGAGTGCTGCACTGATTTTAGTTGGACCGGAAGTGGCAGAGGAGGTTTGGAGCGATCATAAGATTGATCTGCGTGTTGATGATCACCAGGATCCCCTGGGAGAGCTGGATCGCTTACTGCAGGTTCACCGGGCTTATGAGCATATGAACCGGGGCGATCTGGCGGTGGAGCACCAGGATATGGAAACTGCTCTACAGGAGTACGGGGCCGCCGAGCAAATGTTTCCCCGTAACCTGGAGATGAAATACTGGAAGGCGGTGGCACTTGCAAATAATAAGCGCATGGAAGAGGCACTTCCCATTTTTGAATATGTATTCAACCGCGACGACAACTGGCGGGAACTCACCCGCCGGCTACCAGCTTCAGGATTGCTAAGTGTATCTGAAAGGGAACTTCAGACTATACTAAAACTCTAATAGTCAGAATACGCTGTTGGATAGAGCAGGTATTTGCTAATGCTCGATACGGTATTCTGATACCTTTCCAGATTCTTCATCCGTTCCCATTCGGGGTGACTTCGAAAGGCATCCCAGTTTTCATTCATTGCAGTGCTGTCTGCATGGGTGGTCATATATATCAGGTGAGGCATATGCGCACTGGATAATACCTCACAGAAGAATACCGGGTTAAAATCCAGCTCCAGGAAAATGTCCGATTCCCCTTCGTTAAACATCTCTACTTTCAGATTGTACAGTTTCTCAGTGGCTCCCTCATAGCTTCTGAGTTCATAGACCCTTTCAGATTTGGGAGAGCTCAGTTCAGGCAGAGCCATTTTCGGAGTGGCAATGAAGGAACGCAGGATCATACTTTCAATGCGTGTGTAGGGTGGTTTGTCATGAGCAGCGTTGATGTAATCTTCAGCAGACTGCAGATACACGGGATCCTTTTCCAGCAGCACCGGCAGCATTTCGAATT
>CAYWGP010000007.1:0-3406 GCA_964458155.1 uncultured Bacteroides sp. | reverse complement strand
AGATCGGAGTCGACTCGGCCCGGGAATACCTCCAGCTAT
This sequence comes from uncultured Bacteroides sp., assembly GCA_964458155.1. Lineage (GTDB taxonomy): Bacteria > Bacteroidota > Bacteroidia > Bacteroidales. Next base: position 3,367 of record CAYWGP010000007.1, on the reverse strand, counting down.
ATAAGGACACCGCAGGCACACCGGCGGACAAACCAGCGGACACTGGCGCAATACCCGACACCAAAACAGACACACCAGCGGACAACGGCACAATACCCGACACCAAAACAGACACACCGGCGGACACCGGCGCAATACCCGACACCAAAACAGACACGGGATCCTCGTCAGAATCCGGTGCTGAAAAAGTCCCCGAAAAGAAACTCACCTCTGTGCTGGATTCGGTACGGGTGCTGAAACTCTGCCGGCACATCAGCAAAACCATCAACCAGCGTCAGAAAGTAGTGGTCCTGGTAAGGATCCTTGAACTGGTCAACACAGAATACAACCTGACCAAACAGCGGCTTGGGATCGTGGAAACAGTTGCAGACATCTTCCGCATTCAAAAAGACGAATACCAGGACATCTTCACTTTTGTCACCTCGAAAAAAGCCGAAGACCCCGGTAAGCTCAGCCAGGGCAAGCAAGGCAAGCAGGGCAACCACCTGCATATGGATGCACTCTTTTTCCTGCGGGTGCCTTCTGTGGAGCTTTATTTTGTTAAGCATACCGACAGCTCCGAAGCCTTCCTCAACGGGCTCAACATGCACACCGGGGTGATCTATAGCTTTGCCAGCGGCAGCACCCTTCGTTTGCCTGTGGGGCCACCCATCTATTACAGCGATATTGCTTCCCGCTTCCAGGAGGATAAGGACCACGAGCAAATTACCCTGGAGGCGGTGCACCTGTCCTACCGCTTCCCCGGGGGAGTCACCGGACTCAAAGATATTTCCTTCTCCGCGCAACAGGGAAACCTGGTGGGAATTATGGGATCCAGTGGTGCAGGGAAGACCACCCTGATGAACGTCCTTGCAGGCATGTACCGTCCGGCCTCGGGTCATATCCGGATCAATCAGCTGGATTTATGGAAAGATTCCGGGGCCCTGAACGGAGTTTCAGGATTTGTGCCCCAGGACGACCTGCTGATCGAAGAACTCACCGTATTTGAAAACCTCTGGTTCAATGCCAAATTCTGCTTCAAACAACTTTCAAACCAGGAAATCAGGGAGAAGGTAGACGATACCCTCAGCAGCCTGGGACTGATGGACAAAAAGGATCTGAGGGTGGGATCGGTTATGAACAAGACCATCAGCGGGGGACAAAGGAAAAGGCTGAATATTGCCCTGGAGCTGATCCGTGAACCGGCCATTCTTTTTCTGGATGAACCCACCTCCGGGCTTTCATCGCGCGATTCGGAAAATGTAATGGACCTGCTCAGGGAACTGACCCTGAAGGGCAAGCTGGTCTTTGTGGTCATTCACCAACCCTCTTCCGAGCTCTTTAAGATGTTCGACCGGGTGGTGATCCTGGACCAGGGCGGACATATGGTCTACTACGGAAACCCGGTGGAGGCAGTGATCCACTTCCGGAAGGCCGACCACCAGGTAAATGCCACCGTGGGTGAGTGCCCTGTTTGCGGCAATGTAAATCCCGAGCAGATATTTAATATCCTGGAGGCCCACCAGCTGGATGATTATGGAAACTACACCGATCATCGCAAAGTTGCTCCCTCCACCTGGGAAGAGATCTACCACCTGGAAAGGCCCCGGGAAAAGGCTCCTTCGCCCGATTCACCTCCTCCCACCAGCCTCAATGTACCTGGATGGTTCCGTCAGCTGTTCAACTACCTGAAGCGCGATGTGCGTTCAAAGATCAACAACCGTCAGCAGCTCCTGATGACCCTCCTGGTAAGTCCGCTCCTGGCTTTCATCCTGGCTTACATTGTCAGGTATATCGTGGATCCTACCAGCAGCAGCTACATATTCAGGGATAATGAGAACATCCCCATCTACATTTTCATGGCCCTGATCGTGGCCCTCTTCCTGGGGCTGATTGTGAGTGCCGAGGAGATCTTCAAGGACCGGAAAATCCTTAAACGGGAAAAGTTCCTCCACCTGAGCCGCTCCTCCTACCTCCTGGCCAAGATCAAGGTCCTGGTAATGATTTCGGCCATTCAGTCCATCACCTTTGTGCTGGTCGCCAACGGAATCCTGGAGATCAAAGAAATGACCTTTGCCTACTGGCTTGCCCTTTTCTCCACGGCTGTCTGCGCCAATATGATCGGACTGGTCATTTCCTCGGCCTTCAGCTCGGCCATTACCATTTACATTGTGATACCGCTGGTGATGATCCCCATGATGATCCTGAGCGGAGCCATGTTTTCCTTTGATAAACTGAACCGGAACATTACCTCCATCGACAAGGTTCCTCTTGTGGCCGAACTGATGCCCACCAAATGGTCCTACGAGGCCCTGATGGTCCACCAGTTCAAAAACAATCCCTTCGAGGAGAACTTTTATGACTTTGAAAAGCGGATCAGCTATTACAACTTTAAGTCGGCCTACCTGATTCCGGCCCTGGAAGAACGCCTGAACGATTGCAGCTATGAGCTTCGGCAGACCGGCACAATCGAGGAACAAAAACCTGCCCTGCTGGTTCTGAAAAATGAACTCATAAAAGCACAGGGAGCCGTGGGCGATTATCACCTGCGTCCCCATGAACTGGATCCGGAGACGGTCAGCGAAAGCGAACTAAACAAAGCTTCCTATCTGCTTTCAGCCCTTAAAAAACACTACCTGGCCCAGTTTTCCATTGCCAACCGCGAAAAAGAGCGCTACCTGGGCAAGCTGATGAGGGACCGGCGGGACCTTTATTTCCAGTGGCTTAACCTCTACCAGAACGAAAGTGTGGCCGACCAGGTCAAAAAGATCTACGAAAAAAACCAGATCGTGGAATACAAGGGGGAACTGTACCAGCAGATCGAACCCATTTATCTCGATCCGGATCCCGATGGTTCCCTCGGAATCCGCTCCCACTTCTTTGCCCCTCGCAAATACTTCATGGGACGCTATTACGATACCTATAATTTCAACATCGGATTTATCTGGTTTATGACCATTGTCCTGTACCTGGTCCTCTATTACGACCTCCTGGGCAGGCTTATCAGAAGCAGGCTCTTCAGGGCCCGAACGGCATAAATCCAGGCAGTATATATCCAAAATATTCAGGATTACACTTAACATAGTTGAGCTCGCAAGCTTGGTTCGTAACGTGCTTATTTACTGCGTAAAAAATGCCAGGTTACTTCATAAGCATCCCTTAGAATTAGTTAAAAAGGATCTTTTAAGACACCCAATCAACATGTTTTAGAGCCTTCCCCATGAAATACAGATTCCTTCTGCTACTATTCATCCTTGCATCCTGCATTCCGGATTTAAAGTCCCAGGAAGAGAAGCTTGATTCCTTACTGGATGTTATCCTGTTTGAGGATGAAGAGATGCTTACTTTGCTCACGGGGAAAAAACACTACCAATTCCTGTATGTCCGT
>CAYWGP010000006.1:0-3328 GCA_964458155.1 uncultured Bacteroides sp. | reverse complement strand
CCAGATCCTCAGGCAGATCATCATGACTGGTAAAAAGCCCGGCCACCCTGGGCCTGAGCCCCGTCTTCTTCTGTAAAAATTCGAACAGGGGCTCGAAAACCCACACATCCACATTCAGGAGGTTAAACTTGCTGAACATGGTAGCAATATTCTCGCGGGCATAGGAAGGAAAGGTCCTTCCAAAAACAGCAACTTGCATTGTCAGGTATTGAGGTATTTTAGAAAGCCATCGAATCGTTCCTGGTAAAACTCATCCAGGTCCTCGTTGTTCAAATGGGATGAAACCACCGTATAATTGTAGCGGTTAAAAGTCTCCAGAATAGAGGTCAGATCGGTCAGGTTAATCTTAAGGGTTACCCGAAGCCGGAGGTTATCCTCGGACGAAGCCACATATAAACTCAGGATGCGGCCGTTGTTACTCTCCACAATCTGGGAAATCTCGGCCAGGGAATAATCGATCTGGTTCATCTCCAGTTCGAGAATGCCTCCCGGCTGCTGCAAGGCCGACAGATGTGCAAATTTCCTGGTCAGCTCCTCCTGGGTAATCACTCCCAGGTACTGTTTCTCCTGGTTCAAAACGGGTACCAGGGTCAGTTCCATTCTTGCCAGCAATTCGATCACCTCGTAAATATGCTGGTCCTCATTCACATAGGGCTTCTCCAATGAAAGCTCATGGGCGCCTATGGGCTCGTCCGGATCGTTCATGTCATATATGTCCGCATCGGAGATCAGCCCCAGGAATTCACGGTGGTTCACAATGGGAAGATGTTTGATCCTGAAAACCTCCATCCATGAAAGTGCCTTGGTGCCCGAATCCGAGGTCTTCAAAGCCGTTACCACATCCGATATGAGTTCTCGTGCAAGCATGAGTTGTTAAACTTACAGGTTTAACGAGTATAATACAAATAATGTTCCAAATCAGAGATTCAGTTTAAGCATTATGGTATTCAGGAGAACGGAAATGGCCACTTCGTTCCTTCCCCCCTGGGGAACAATTACATCAGCCACCCTTTTCGAGGGCTCAATAAACTGCAGGTGCATGGGCTTTACTGTCTCCTCGTAACGCTCCAGCACCTGCTGCACTGTTCTTCCCCGCTCCTCCATGTCGCGGTGGATCACCCTTCCCAGGCGATCGTCCGCATCGGCATCCACAAATACCTTCAGATCGATGGCCTCCACCAGGGGCATGTGGGTGTAAATCAAAATCCCCTCCACAATCACAACATCCTGAGGTTCAATGGTAATGGTATCTTCCGAGCGGGTACAGGTAAGGTAACTGTATTGAGGCTGCTCCACGGCCTTCCCCTGCTTCAACTGGTGAATGTGTTCCACCAGCAGGTCAAACTCCAGCGAATCGGGATGGTCAAAATTGATCTTCTGCCGCTCTTCCAGCGGGAGGTGTCCGCTGTCCTTATAATAGGAGTCCTGCGGAATCAGTGCCACGCGACTGAGCGGGATGCGCTCCAGGATTTTGTTTACTACTGTGGTTTTTCCGGAACCGGTACCGCCGGCGATGCCTATGATGAACATGGGGAAAAGTTAATGGTTAATGGTTAGTGCGAAGACTCTTAGTGCATATTTACCCACGAACTTACTAACTTTCTGATTAAATTTGTGCAGCATTTAATCAGAATACGCTATGAATTCAACATTATACCCTCTGAAATTTAAACCCATCCTGAAAGATAAGATCTGGGGAGGGCCCAGATTACATGATGTGCTGGGAAAAAAAGCCTCGGACAAGGCAGGAGAAAGCTGGGAAATTTCTGGCGTGGAGGGTGATATTTCCATCGTGGAAAATGGTTTCCTGGCAGGTAACAGCCTGCTGGAGCTGACCGAAATCTATATGGGCGACCTGCTGGGAGACAGCATCTATGACCGCTTCGGGGTGGAGTTTCCCCTGCTGATCAAATTTATTGATGCTGCCGATTTCCTGAGCGTTCAGGTTCACCCCGACGACGCCATGGCACTTGAAAGGCATAACTCATACGGGAAGACAGAGATGTGGTATATCGTGGAGTCGGACCGGGGAGAACTGATTACAGGCTTTAATCGGAAACTGGACCGGGAGGAGTACCTTAAGCATTTTAAAGAGGGACGCCTGAAAGAAATTCTGAATCACGAAGCTGTTGCTCCCGGTGATATCTACTTTATGCCTGCCGGACGTATTCATGCCATAGGAAGCGGTGTACTGCTGGCAGAGATCCAGCAGACCTCCGATGTGACCTACAGGATCTATGACTGGGACCGCACCGACGATCAGGGCAAAGCGCGCGACCTCCACACCGACCTAGCCCTGGATGCCATCGATTTCAGTTTCCATCCATCCTATAAAACCGAATACCGGCCCCTGGAAAACAGCACTGTCACTGCGGTGGATTCCCCCTTCTTTACCACCGGTGTAATAAAACTGGACCAGCCGGTGGAAAAGGATTTCAACCTGATCGATTCCTTTGTGATCTACTTATGCATGGAGGGCGCAGCCGGGATCACCTATCCGGGCGGAGTTGAACTGATCAAAAAAGGCGAGACAATCCTGATCCCTGCCGAGATAAAAAACCTGGCCATTGTGCCCACCGTACCGACCACCTTGCTGGAGGTATATATTAAATAGCCATATGAAAATAACCAAAGCAGAATTTATCTGCAGCAATACCAGGGTCGATCTTTGTCCCCAGGAGCAGATCCCGGAATATGCTTTTATCGGACGTTCCAACGTGGGCAAATCATCCCTTATCAATATGCTGGTGGAGCGCAAGAAACTGGCCAAAACCTCATCCACTCCGGGAAAAACCAGGCTGATAAACCACTTCAAGATCAACGACCAGTGGTTCCTTTGCGACCTGCCCGGCTACGGATATGCCAAAGTGTCCAAAAAGGAAAGGGATTCTTTCGCCAAGATGATTGAGCACTATGCCACCAAAAGAAGCAACCTGGTCTGCTTCTTTGTACTCATCGATGCCAGGATCCCGCCCCAGCAGATTGACCTGGATTTTATAGAGTGGCTGGGCGACAGTCAGCTGCCTTTTGTGATTGTGCTGACCAAGGTGGACAAGATTAACCAGACCGGAAAATCCAGGAACCTGGGACTGCTGAAAGAGCAGCTCCTGCAATCCTGGGATGAACTGCCCCTGATCTTTGAAAGCAGTGCCGTGAAAGGGACAGGTAAAGAGCAGATTATGGCGTTTATTGACGATACCAATAAAAAATTGAAATCGTAGTTAACGCTTAATGGTTAATTAAACATCCAGGAAATATCTGATTGTTTTAACCAACAGGGCGGGCTGTTCGGCATGTACCCAGTGCCCCGCTCCCTGAACTGTGACAA
>CAYWGP010000005.1:0-41711 GCA_964458155.1 uncultured Bacteroides sp. | reverse complement strand
ATTGTTGGGTTCTTCTTAATCAAATATTGGAACAAGTATACACGAAACTTCTATTAACTTTCTGGCTGAATGGGCATTATCGATGAAATAAAAGAGTCGTTCCGTAAAGGGACCACCCTGAATAAGCTAATCTATCTTAATCTCGGACTCTTTCTGGCAGTACAAATTGTCAGAATTGTGCTTGTTCTTTCAAACAATGAAAACTTGTTCCCGGGATTTATAAGCTACCTGGCAGTTCCGGCCAACCTGGAGCTTCTTGCACATCGACCATGGACCCTGATTACTTATATGTTCCTGCATGTAGACTTTATTCATATTCTTTTCAACCTGTTGTGGCTTTACTGGTTCGGTACTATTTTTATTCAGGAGCTCGGACTGAAGAAACTACTGAGCACCTATTTGCTTGGCGGACTGGCCGGGGGAATCCTTTATGTTATCTTCTACAACCTCTTTAATGTATTTGCCGGTGTCAGAGATGTATCCATTGCCCTGGGGGCATCGGCTTCTGTAATGGCCGTGGTTGTTGCTACTGCAACCTATCGGCCTGAGCGAAGGATGCAGCTGATACTGATCGGTCCCGTGAAGATCGTCTATATAGCCCTGGTCATGTTTATTCTTACCTCTATGGTTGACTTCTCCACTAATACGGGAGGGAAGATTGCTCACATTGGCGGTGCGCTTACCGGATTTCTGTTTGCCTATTATTACAAGAGGGGAAAAGATATTACAAGGGGTTTTGACCGTATGATGGATAGTATTGCCACCTGGTTCAAACCTGGTAAAGATAACCTGAAGGTCGCTTACAAACGCTCCCCGGGTCATAAACCTCCGGCCGATGATATTCAATACAAACAGGAAAAGGCAGAAGAACAGAAGGAGATCGATAAGATCCTGGATAAGATTTCCAAAGCCGGGTATGACAGTCTATCTTCCCGGGAGAAAGAGTTGCTCTTCAAATTGAGTAAGAAAAAATAATTGTGGGAAAATTTACTGACAGAGTCGTACTAATCCTGAATATCCTGGCTGCCATTGCCATGCTAATTGCTTATCTGGCGCCTGTGATAAATCCTGCAAGGATGTTTTTTCCCGCACTTTTTGGCCTGGCCTACCCTTATATCCTTATAGTGCATCTGGTCTTTATCTGCTACTGGCTTATCCGTTTAAAGGAAGAGATCCTGATCTCAGTCATTGTTACACTGCTTGGGTGGAGCTATCTGAACAATCTTTTGCCTTTGAATTTAAGACCTTCGGCGATACCTGTAAATATAACTCAGGATAGATTTCTGAAAGCACTCTCCTACAATGTCAGAGGATTTGATATCTATCACTGGAGCGAGGAGCCTGAAGCAAAGAAGGAGATTTTTAAATTTCTTGAAGAGCAGGAACCCCAATTGCTTTGCCTTCAGGAATACTATACCTCCTCCTTAAGTGGGCAAACACATGCAGATATCTCCCGTCAGCTTAAATATCTCCCTCATAATGCAGTGTACTATGCGGCTGATCATACAAACAGGAATGGGTTCGGTATTGCCACCTTCAGTAAGTATCCTATTCTGAAGAAAAGCAGGATCCCCTTTAATTCTTCCTTTAATGCCGCCATGTACACCGATATCCTCTTTCAATCAGATACATTAAGAGTCTTTAATATCCACCTTCAATCCATAGGGCTTCAAGAAGACAATTATGTTTTTATGGATACCGCCCGTCTCAAATACAACAATGAACAGATGAGCGAAATCCGGGCCATTGGTTCCAGACTCAAAACCGCATTCTCAATGCGTGCCGAGCAGGCCAATGTAATAGCCAGTTATATCAGGGATTCGCCTCACCCTGTAATTGTAATGGGTGATTTCAATGATACCCCGCAGTCTTATGCCTACAGGAAGATAAAGCGCGGAATGGATGATGCCTTCCGGAAATCTGGCAGGGGATTTGGAAACACCTATGCCGGGGAACTTCCCTCCTTCCGCATCGACTATATCATGTATAGTCCCCCCTTACTATCTACTGAATTCCAAAGGATAAAAACGGATCATTCAGACCATTATCCCGTTTCCACATTGCTCTACCTGGGGGCAACAACTAAGAAATAAGCCGGGGAATATCAGCCTGAAAATAGTGCTCCAGAAGAAACCTGGGCAGGTCAACAACTTTTCCCTTGTAATGGTCAATAATTCCCCCGTCGGAGGTGCAGATGGCTTCGCTTCTTACCGTTTTAAGCATATGATCGGGCGACAGCACCGTATGTGCATCCCCCTCAATCCCCATTTGAACCATGTCTTTACAAAGTTCGATGGAAAGGCGCCCGCTGTGAGATACCGGTTCATCCAGATAATGAACATAAGTAGCTCCCGGCCACATAAGCAAAACATCCAGCATCAGGGAAACTGATCGGGAAAACTGCGGCTTGTTGATAATCCTGCCCCGCATCTCCCCTGCATCCCGCATCATCCCATCATTGCTGATAAAAACAGGTCTGCCCAGCAGGTAATTATTTACAGTGAAAAGCACATTGTACGTATCAATTAATACATGATCGCCTTTTGTAATTCCAGCAATTTTTTTGCGTCTCAACTTTGCCTGCTCATCCGCGACAATACCACGGTAGAGAATCTGTCGCATATCACGTGGGAGCATAAACTTATCACCTACCAGTTTCAATGCCGAGGCTTGTGGATAGCCCCTGGAGAGCATCCAAAAATACTCACCAGCTGCCTCTTGTAGTTGGTCTGTAAATGGGCCGCTCATTCTTCAAAAGTACGACAAAAGAGATTATAAAGCTGATTAACAGGCAGGTAGCTTATTAACAAATCCCAGGTTAATCAAATTCACCGCTAATGGATTTTCCTTACCTTTATTCTTGAAGAACCAAATACCATTCATTATGAAGAATCTGATTGGAATTATTTTATTGGGATTGATCGTCTCATCCTGCAGTTTATTTCAAAAGCCATCCATGACACAAGAACAGATTGATATAATGGTTGCTGAAAACGAAGCTTTAAAAACACAGGTAGCAAGCAGCAAAGACCTGGCGGACCAGCTTGCCATGGCCCGAATGCAGGCTGATGAAGCCATGCTAAAACTTGCCAACTGTGAAGGTGACGGCTCAAAGGTGCATATTATCGTAGGTGCATTTAAAAATTCAAGCTATGCAAATGAATATTCGGCAAACATGAAAGACGGGGGCTACGATGGCAAGATACTCGCAGGGCCTTATAACTTTAACCTTGTCACTTCCGGCTCTTATGAAACCATTAAGGCAGCACTGCGGGATCTGAACAGTGTCCGGGATAATGTGATCGAAACTGCGTGGATATATATCGAATAATCGCAAATCGATTATTCGGAAGTTAGTAGTTAATGCTTAGCGGACTGTTTTCATCATGTCCCGCTCATAATAAAGAGGGGCTGAAACTCAAAGCTCTTAAAGTGTGGCCTTAAGCGATCGGTGTTGTAGTGCTTTTTCACATCTACCAGTTTCTTTGAGCTGGTCACCACATCCACCGGGGCGTTGTCGTATCGTCCATTTCTAAGTACAACCAGGCGTCCGTGAATCCCTTTTAAAATCAGGTCCAGGGCAAGGTTTCCATAGGCCATGGGGACAATGGAGTCAATGGCATCCGGATCACCACCACGAACCAGGTATCCCAGGTGCTGGTTGATTACGTTGATGGCCACTCCATTGTTAAAGCTGGCCGATTCTTTCTTAATCATTTCTGAGACTGTAGTCCCAATTCCTCCCAGTTTTGCATGGCCATAAGCATCCTTTTCCCCGTTTTGAAACATCATCTCATCCATGCCATTGAAGGTGGAACCCTCTGAGACAAGAACCACTGAATAATTGCTTGGATTCTGAAAACGGTCCTCCACAAGCAATTCAGTCAGGTGCATGATGTCGAACTGATATTCCGGTATAACACAACGGTTTGCAGCACCGGCCATGGCGGGAAGCATGGCAGTGAATCCGGCATATCTCCCGAATACTTCAAGTACCAGTATTCGCTCGTGGGAACCGGCAGAGGTTCTCAGGGTATTGGTCATGTTAATGGTGCGCGTAACACAGGTACTGAAACCAATACAGTAATCGGTGCCAGGTACATCGTTATCCATGGTCTTGGGTATGGCTATCACCTTGAAACCCTCCTTGTAGAGACGTACTCCGTAACTGAGCGTATCATCGCCACCAATGGGTATCAAATAGTCTATACCCAGAAAGGCAAGGTTTTCCAGAACTTCCGGAGTAAGATCGTTGACATCTTCCTTATAGCGTTCTTTTAAATGCTGGGGTACGGTCTCCTTTTTCATCCTGCTGGGATTCACCCTGGATGTATGCAGGAAGGTTCCTCCTGTTCGTCCCGCCTTATTGACTATCTGTTCGGTAAGGACAAAATAGTGCTCGCTGTTATCCGCATTCTTATCCCTGATGATCTCAGTAATGCCCGACCAGCCCTTTCGCAGACCGATAACCTGGTACCCTTCCCGAAGCGCACGAATAGTAACGGCGCGAATGGCCGGATTTAATCCGGGGACATCCCCGCCGCCAGTTAATATCCCTATGGTTTCTTTTTTCCTGCTACCCTGTGCCATGGTTTTTACTTTAAATTTATACCAATATATAATAAAAATCAATGGCCACGGGGACCGGGACTACTACTCCCAGTTCAGGATCTTCATAAAGTCGTAGTCTTCAGGATTCTTCACGTATTTTTTTGCAGCTCTGTAATCCTCTTTTGTAATGTAGTGCAGGTTGTTATTAAATATCACCTGAACTGATTCCGACTCCATATTTACCAGACGGGGCTTTACTTTACCATTCTCATCTTCCACATCCTTCAGATAGAGGGGAGATATATTACCCTTACGATCGATGGTTGTCATACAACCGGTCTCACCTTTAGTAAAGAGGTTATATACGCCCAGTCCAAGACGGGTTGCATATGAGAGGTCATAGGCTATGGGCCTGCAGCAGCGAAGTTCATATCCGATCTCCTCGGGACGACTCTTAACTGTGATACGCAGGCCTTTAAGATGCTGCTGTGTAAGCATATTGAAAATGTGAGATTTACTTACATTTCCAAGCTCGGGATGACCATGATCATCATAAGTAAAGTTAATCCCTGTTTCAATAATCTCTTCATCGCTCATAAAGTGAAAGACTCCCTCACTGATCATGGCCGCTCCATAGTCGATGCCCAGGATCCGGCGCTTCACCATGGAAGAAACCACCAATTTGGTGATCTTATCAAAGGTGATTTTAGTCTTATTGAACATCTCCGGAATGACTATCATGGGATAGTGACAGGCTGTTCCAATTCCAAATGCCAGGTGACCGGCCTCACGTCCCATGGCGCTTACCACGAACCAGTTTCCGCTAGTCCGGGCATCTTCGTAAATGGTTGTTGAAATACGCACACCCTCTTCCTTCGCTGAGTGGTAGCCGAAAGTTGGGGTCCCTTCCGATAAAGGAAGATCGTTATCAATGGTTTTGGGTACATGGATGTTTTTCACATCCATTTTCTCTTTGGCCAGGTACTTGGCCAGGCGGTTGGCTGTTGAAGCTGTATCATCTCCACCAATGGTGACAAGTAACTTTACATTGTTTTTTTTGAAAAAATCAACTTTGAATTCTTCATCTTTTGGCTTGTAACGGCTCATCTTCAAAGCAGACCCTCCCCTGCTGTAGATCTGGTCGGCATACTCAAAATCAAGATACTCAAAGGCAGGTTCTTCTGAGAAAAGACTCTTATATCCACCGTTTAACCCGATTACATTATATCCGTTTTTGTTAAATATCTTGGTCACAGAACTGATTACAGTATTGATTCCGGGTGCAGGTCCGCCTGCGCAAAGTATAGCAACTGCTTCTTTCATGGTTACAATTTGTTATGGAATAATAGTACGATCTGAATAAATGTAAAATTAAGCCGTGAAAATACGCAAAAATGATATGAAATCCATTTAAGAAATGATCTAAATTAGTCCACGATTATGCTTAATTTTGCCTGAATTTTAAGATGATCTATGACCTGGGTATCACATATTCGAAAACAGCTAAACGATTTCTTCCTTACAAGATGGATCTCCTGGCTTTTTGTTACCCTCTTGACAATCCCCATAAAGATCTACCAGTGGATTATTTCTCCTGCACTTCCCAAAACCTGCCGCTATTATCCGAGTTGTTCTCAATATGCCATTGAAGCATTACAAATTCATGGCCCGGTAAAGGGGCTGATTATTGGAACAAAAAGAATTCTTAGTTGTCATCCATGGGGCGGTCATGGACATGATCCTGTTCCTCCAAAGGGGACTCCACTCTATAAGATTTTTAATCCCGGTAAACAATGAAAACAACACTGCTGTTCTTATGGATATCCATTCTGGCCTTCTCCTGCGGGACAGGGAGCGAAACCCTGGACAAACCGGTAATAAGTGTTAGCATCATTCCTCAGCAGTACTTCGTTGAACAACTGGCAGGCAACCTGGCAGAGGTCAATGTTATGATTCCTCCGGGTGCCAGTCCGGCCACTTACGAACCAAGCGTCTCCCAGCTGGGAAAACTGGATCATTCAATCATATACCTGCGAATTGGCTATGTGGGTTTCGAACAAAGCTGGATGGATAAAATTGCCAGTGTCAATCCGGATATGAATATCGTGGATCTCTCTGAGGGGGTTGAAACAATCCAGGAGGTCGCATATGAAGATGATGCCCATCACGGGCATTCTCATCACGGAACCGATCCCCATTTCTGGATGTCTGTTCTTAATGCCAGAATTATTGCCCGGAATATTCACAAAGAACTCCTCCTGCTATTTCCAGATGAAAAGGAATACCTGCAGGCACAGCTTGATCAATTTTTCCTTTTACTTGATAGCCTAAACAGGGAAATTACCCTCAAGCTTGAAGGAATCGCGAACAATAAATTTATGATATACCATCCGGCGCTCACTTATTATGCAAGGGATTACGGACTGGAGCAATACGCTCTCGAAATGGAAGGAAAATCACCTTCACCGGCACATTTAAAAGAAATGACAGATCTGGCCCGTGAACATCAGATTTCAAAAATACTGATACAGAATCAGTTTGATCGCAGAAATGCAGAAGTCCTGGCCAGGGAAACCGGCTCTGAGATTATTCAATTTGATCCCCTGGATCTGCAATGGAGTAAACAAATGCTCTATATTGCAGAAAAACTAAATCCCTCAAAGCAATGAGTACACCTCTGGTAGAGATAAAGCATATGGATGTTGCCTATCAGAAGCACCTGGTACTTTCCGATGTTTCTTTATCTGTGTTCGAACACGATTTCATTGGAATTATTGGTCCGAATGGGGGAGGTAAAACCTCACTTCTTAAGGCTATATTGGGGCTAGTGAAACCGGTAAAAGGGACCATCACACATTCTATAGAAAGGTCGGAAATTGGCTATCTGCCCCAGGGAAGCCGGGTGGATGAGAATTTTCCAATTACAGTAAGAGAAGTGATCGCATCTGGAATGGAACACGGGCTGAAGGCGGGATTCGGGAATGCCAGAGGCAGGCGGAGTAAAGTAGAGAGAGCGCTTGAAACAGTAGGTATGGAGGCGCTTCATTCTCGTCCCATCGGAGAGCTTTCCGGGGGGGAATTCCAGCGAACCCTGCTGGCCAGAGCAATTATTTCTTCGCCCACCTTACTGGTACTGGACGAGCCGGATACCCATGTGGACAACCTTTTTGAGACGGAACTCTATGCTCTCTTAAAGGAGCTAAACAAAGATATGACTATCCTGCTAGTATCTCATGATATCGGGATAATATCACCCTATATTAAAACCATCGCCTGTGTGAACCGTGACCTTCATTATCATCCGTCCAACGAGATCAATGACGAGCAGTTGAAGATCTATAACTGCCCCATTGAAGTCATAGCCCACGGACCTGTGCCACACAGGGTAATTAAAGAACACACTCACCAATAGTATGGACCTGCTTCAATTGCTCACCTACGAATTCTTTCAACACGCTTTGCTGGCCGCTCTTTTGATGTCTGTCACCTGTGGAATTATCGGGACCTACATTGTTTCCAGGAGAATGGTATTTATCAGTGGAGGTATCACCCATGCTTCCTTCGGCGGGGTGGGCATTGGCTATTACCTGGGTTTTCCTCCCCTGGCCGGGGCTGCCATTGTTGCTGTACTGGCAGCACTGACCACCGAGAACCTTACCAGGCGAAAGGTACTCCGTAACGATTCCATCATTGCCATACTATGGTCCCTGGGGATGGCCATCGGCATCATCTTTGTATATCTGACCCCCGGCTATGCCCCAAACCTGATGAGTTATCTCTTTGGCAGCATAATCACTGTTACCAGTACAGACCTCTGGTTTATGCTTGCACTGGCATTGATAGTATCTACCGTTTTTGTCCTGTTTTACAGGCCCATCCTTTATGTGGCTTTTGACGAGCAGTTTGCCCGGATCAGGGGTATACCTGTGATGTTTATCAACTACATGCTCATCATTCTTGTTGCCCTTACCATTGTGCTGAGTATCCGGACAGCCGGAATTATACTGGTACTCTCGGTGTTGACAATTCCCCAGAACATTTCAAACCTTTTTACCAATCGCTTTAGCCACATCATGGCCGGATCGGTGGTAATTGGTTTCCTTGCCTCCATACTCGGGCTTATTCTCTCCTACGCCCTGGATATACCATCGGGGGCAACCATCATATTCACACTGGTGGTTTTATACCTGGTGGCACGACTCATTAAAGTTCTTATTTTTGGAAGATGAAATTAAAAGAGACCATTGAAGCCGCCTGGGAATCGCGGGAACTTCTTAAAGAAATTAGTATACAGGACGCCATTAATGAGGTAGTCGACCAGCTGGACAGGGGAGTTCTTCGTGTGGCTCAAAAAGAGAACGGTGGATGGAAAGTCAACGACTGGGTAAAGAAGGCCGTTATTCTGTATTTTCCAATCAGAAAGATGGAGGCCATCGAATCACCCCCATTTGAGTTTCATGATAAAATCCCACTGAAAACGGGCTATAAAGACAAGGGTGTACGTGTTGTACCCCATGCCGTTGCCAGATATGGGGCCTATATCTCCAAAGGAGTAATCATGATGCCTTCCTATATAAACATAGGGGCTTTTGTGGATGAGGGCACCATGGTTGATACCTGGGCAACAGTAGGTTCCTGTGCCCAGATCGGCAAGAATGTTCATCTAAGCGGAGGAGTTGGAATCGGTGGAGTGCTGGAACCAGTTCAGGCTGCCCCGGTTATTATTGAAGATAATTGCTTCATTGGTTCCAGAAGCATCGTGGTGGAGGGTGTACGAGTGGAATCGGAAGCGGTACTGGGTGCCAATGTGGTCATTACCAATTCTACAAGAATCATAGATGTAACAGGAAAAGAACCGCTAGAAATGAAAGGTGTGGTCCCTGCCCGCTCGGTGGTTATTCCCGGATCCTACACCAAAAGCTTCCCGGCGGGTGATTTCCAGGTTGCCTGTGCTCTGATTATTGGAACACGTAAACCCTCCACCGATTTGAAAACCTCTCTGAATGATGCGCTCAGGGAATATAATGTGGCGGTATAATGCGGATCGGATACGATGCAAAAAGAGCTTTTAATAACTACAGTGGACTGGGGAACTACAGCCGGTACATCATATCCAATATCTGCCGTTTCTACCCTGAGAATGATTACTTTCTCTATACGCCAAAAATAGCCGATGCAGATCTCTTCAATGAACCTGAAGCAAGTACTGTTATCCAGGCGGGTGGACTATGGAAAGGATCCGGATCCCTCTGGAGAAGTTTCGGATTAAGTCGCAGACTGAGCAAGGATGCTATTGATCTCTACCATGGTCTGAGTAATGAACTCCCCTATGGTATCCATAAGCGTCAGATAAGGTCAGTGATTACCATTCACGACCTCATATTCATGGAACATCCCGAGCTTTACCTTGGCTTTAACCGAAATATATACGAAAAGAAGGTCCGTTATGGCACAAGGGTAGCAAGCAAAGTTATTGCTGCCAGTGCGCAGACCAGGCAGGATATTATGCGTTTTATGAATGTGGATGAAAGCAGGATCAGGGTGGTTTACCAGGGATGCCACAGGCAGTTCTACAGCAAGGTAAGCGAGGAGAACATACATAATACCCGTCAGCGTTTTGCCCTGCCATCCCAATACCTGCTATATGTGGGAACCATAGAAGAGCGGAAAAATCTTTTAAAAATTGTTCAGGCACTTCACCAGGGACAAATTGATATACCCCTGGTGGTGGTAGGTAAGAAAACAGCTTATTTCAATCAGGTCAGGCAGTATATTGAAGCCAGGAGAATGTTGAATATTCATTTCCTGGACCAGGTACAGGCCTCTGATCTTCCTGCCATTTACCAGGGCTCCAGAGGTTTTATTTATCCTTCATCCTATGAAGGATTTGGCATCCCGGTCCTGGAGGCTCTTAATTCAGGGATTCCTGTTATTACTTCCAGGGGAGGATGTCTGGAAGAAACTGCAGGAAAAGGAGGGATCCTTATTGATCCAAATGACCAGGAAGAGATGATTCATGCTATCAGGCAGGTACTTGAGAATAATGCTTTGCGCGACCGACTTATCCGGGAAGGAGGGGCACATGCCCTCAAATTCAGGGAAGAGCAGACCATCCCCTCCCTTTATAATGTCTATCTGGAATGCATGCATGATTAATACGGAGCTAAAAAAAACAGCAGCTATCCTGCTATCGGGAGGCATCATTCTCTATCCCACCGATACAATCTGGGGCATAGGATGTGATGGAAGCAGTCCTGAAAGTGTTCAGAACATATACCGTATCAAGCAAAGAGACGATAGAAAAAGTATGCTGGTCCTGGTAGATGGTATCCCGATGCTGGAACAGTATATTGATAACATTCCTCCTCAGGCCCTTGAACTCCTCAAGGCCCCTGTCAAACCTACTACCATAATATACCCCGGTGCACGAAACCTGGCAGAAAACCTGATTGCTTATGACGGATCCATCGGCATTCGTGTAACTTCCGATCCATTCTGTAAGCAATTGATTGAAATTTGCGGCAAGCCCATTGTTTCTACTTCAGCAAATATTTCCGGCGACCAGGCCCCGGGCATATTTAGAGAAATCAAAGCTGAAATTCGCAATGGGGTCGATTACGTGGTAAACTGGCGCCAGGATGAGACTGCTCCATCCAAACCATCTGCAATCCTTAAGCTGGAAGCGGATGGCACCATCATCACCCTCCGTCCCTGATCACACTTTGAGGTCACCTTTTTTACCCTGCATCATGTTACCGGGGTATCATGATTTTTCGGGTAAAAAAAAACAGGCTGCCTGTAAACAGGCAGCCCGCAGGTGGTTGTATAAACAACCGCTCCTGTATCCCCTCCTCTTTGAAGAGGGGTGCTCCGAATCTTTATAATGCCACCACTTTCCCTGAACCGGATGAAGTACTGTTCACCCTTGGGGTCCCGTGGTAATATACCTTACCGCTGCCGGATATTGACGATTCAAGTTCCTCCTTTACAGTGATCCTGGCACTGCCTGATCCACTTATCCGGGCTGAGAATTCATTTACCTCAAATGATTCCGCATTCAACTTGCCCGAACCGCTGATCTGTGCATCCAGCTCATCAGCGCTGCCATTCAGTAATTGAATATTACCTGAGCCGGAGATCTTTACACTTACCTCATCGCTAACTAGTTTTTCAAACAGAATACCGCCGCTTCCCGACATGGTCATGTCCATTTCATCACTGTTAAGCGGTGCACCGGCCTCGAACTTGGCAGAGCCTGAAATCTTCACAGCTTCCAGTTCTTTGGAACTTATGTATAAGCTTAGTTTTGATCGCCTGACATTCCAACCAGCGGGGTATTTAACCTGCAGAAAACCATCTTTTACTACAGTAATCAAATCTTCGACATCTTTGGCATCTCCCTCAATCCTGATCTCGTGATTGTTCCCCGGAGTATAATAAACGTCGGCGCTAATGCTAATGCCTATACCGATGAAAGTATCCATTTTGCGTACTTCCTCTTCGGGCATGTCCGGCATTGTAAAACTATTAAGAAGCAGCAGAGTTATCACTGCAATCATTGGAATCATTACTTTTTTCATTTCTATTGCTTTTGGATTATAACAGATTTAACCCAAAGACGAAATCAAAAAAGAAATGTTACAGGCTGGTAAGACCTTCCGGTAAAATAAAAAGAATAGATTGCTTCGGGGAGTCAATATGTTCAATGAAGTCCATGACGGCTGGCACCATCAACTCCTTACCTTCCGATTGGATGACAAACATCGGATTCATTGGATGCGGCAGGTAGTCAGAAATAGTACCCAGCACTCCGCTTTTCCGGTCTGAAGCTGTGAATCCAATAAGATTCAAAAAATCATCCTGGTCCGAACCTGACTCGGGCTGATGACTCGGATCAAAATAAAGCATGCATCCGGAAACCTGCCTGGCTACTTCCATACTATCTATAAACTCGAATTTTATAATGGCCTGATCACTGGAAATCAGCTCCACTTCCTCAACAAAAAAAGGAACCCGCTGCCCATCGATCTCGATGAACAGCGGGTTATCAGGTTCAATGTTTTTCCCGGCCTGGGGTTCAAGGATGATATTTACCTCTCCCCGGAGTCCGTATGGCTTGGAGATTTTCCCAGCCTTAACTCCATCCGGTACCAACATTGTGAGAATTATTTGTCCTCTTTTTTCTCCTCTTCAGCCTTGGGTTCTTCGGTTTGCGCCTCAGATCCTTTGGTTGCAGTTGCCTCTGCAGGAGCCTCTTTTGCTTCTGGTGCAGCTTCCGCTTCGACAGCAGACTCTTCGGCTGGTGCCTCAGCTACCACTTCGGTTCCTTCGCTTGCAGCAACTTCCTCAGCTTCTTCTTCAGGTGCATTCGCACGCTCTTCCGCAGCAATAAGTTCTGATCGCTTCTTGGCAATATCGGCAGCCCTGTCTTCCTTGATCTTAGATTCTACTTCCATCCGGCTCTTGGCCAGACTATCCTTGGAAGATTTAAGTTGATCCACCTTGGCCTGGATTTTCTGCTCTTTCTCAGTCATCCATGCCTGGAACCTCTTTTCGGCCTCAGCCTCATCGAATGCTCCCTTTTTAACACCGTCTAAGAGGTGCTTCTTGTACAATACTCCTTTGTAGGATAAGATAGCTCTACATGTATCGGTAGGTTGAGCGCCTTTCTGCAGCCATTCTAAGGCTTTGTTGAAATCCAAAACAATGGTAGCAGGATTGGAATTGGGATTATACTGACCCAAAGATTCAATAAATTTACCATCACGTGGCGCCCTGCTATCAGCAACTACAATAGAGTAGATCGCCTGAAATTTGCGACCATGTCTTTGTAATCTGATTTTTGCTGGCATACTCTTTTAATTTTAAATGATTAAAACCTACATTTTTAGCGACCGCAAAGGTAGCATTTATCCCCAAATATGCAAAGATTAGAAAGGTTTTGATTCACCTCGCACTTATTTGCGAGGATTCATCGAGCGAAGTTAAAATGAATGCAGCCTTATTCCCAGATAATAGGTCCTGGGGGCACCCGGGCCATAAATATATCCGCTATCCCGATCTCTCCCGGTGTCAAAGTCATCCTGATAGGCATTAGTCAGGTTCTTGACTCCTCCAAAAATCTCCAATCCACTGTCCACCACCTCAAACCTGAACGTATAGCCTGCCTTGATTCCAAGCTCGAAAAAGGAAGGTGTGGTCACATATTCATCTACTGTTTGCTCAGGAGCCCCGGCATAATGAACCAGATCCATTGGGCCTGTATAAACACCTGAAAGAGAAGCGCTAAAATGTTCCCCCGGAGTGAGAGAATAGATCACATATCCGTACTGGTTAGGAGTCCTTAAAAACTCTTTTCTTGGATCTTCACCTTCAATATGTTCTATGGGATCGTCGTAGAGACTGGTTTGCAGGGTGTAACCTGCTTCCAGTTGCATCTTTCTATTCAGGTTCCCACGCAACTCCAGGGTAACACCCTGAACAGAAGCACCGGAATCATTCTGTTTTTCAAAAAGATCTCCATATTCATCCTGACCATTGGGCTGAAGATAAAAAGCATCACGAAGTTTTGTATAGAATCCCTCCAGGGTAAAACCCAGGATAAACTTCTCAGTAGCCTTATCATAATTTACTGAACCACTCAGGCTGTGAGAACGCTCCTCCACCAGGTCAGGCGAAAGATAGATTCGGCTTACCCCGCCTCCTGCAAAGGCAATGTGCATATCGGCATCAAATGCCTGGGGAGCTCTGAATCCGGTTCCCCAGGTCAGGCGAAACTGGGTAAAAGTTTTGAGTTTATATAACAGGCTTACCCTGGGGCTAAAAATGACATGGTCCACCAGGTTATGTTTATCTGCCCTCAGCCCTGCCAGCAGGATTATTCCCTTTCTTATCTCCCAGTCACTTTGTAAAAACAAGCCAAATAAGCCGGTTGTCTGAACCAGTGAGTATTCATAAGCGGCGATGGTATCATTCACATAATCATGGACATATTCCATCCCTACAGTGAACACATTCACCCCGCCCAGGAACTTTTGTACACGATGATTCACCTGTGTTCCGGCCTGCAGGGTATTGTTGGTGGTAAATCCGTAGGGGGGATCAATAAGGTGTTCTACAATTGCTGCAGAATCATAGGGTAAAATCCCTGTATAATGATCCCGGACAGTCTTCTGCCCGGCCATGTACAGAATAAAGGAACTATTCTCGTCATTAAAATTGATCTGGTAATCGAGTCCGCCCATCAAAACATTGTGAGTCCTATCCTCAGCTTGCTTGGCCTGATAAGCCGGCTCATTCACCATTTCTCCCCCGTAGCGATATTCGTTCAGGCTGCTGAAACTGAGTTCCAGTTTCTGATTATACCTTGGCTTAAAGAAAAGATTGGCCCCAAAGGAATTATTTGCAAGTTCCGGCAACTCCGAGAAATTGTCACCATTGGAGTCATAGGCCTGACGAATCCTGCGATTTACAAATACAGCAGCTCCGGCATTGTGTTTATGGGTAAGCATATTGACATTCCCCGAAAACACATTATCCCATGCCTCCCCATCGATCAGTGATGAAGTAATACTCACGTCATAACTGCTTTCTTTGGGGATGCGGGTAATCACGTTCACTGTTCCCCCGATGGCGCTGGAACCATAAAGTGCCGATCCGCCCCCGCGAACCACTTCAATGCGTTCCACCATATTGGCCGGAATCTGCTCCATACCGTATAGGCCTGTCAGGGGACTGAACACGGGCCGGCCATTAATGAGGATCTGCGAATACCCCCCTCCCAGTCCGTTCATCCTCAGCTGTGTATAGTTGCAGGTCTGACAATCGGTTTCCACGCGGAGGCCCGGCTGAAACTTCAGCCCTTCGGAGATATTGCATGATTGGGTTTGTGTTAGCAACTTGCTGTCAATCACATTCACAATTACCGCTGATTCTGTCTGTCTTTTAAAGGTCTTGGTGCCTGTAACCACAACCTCATCTATAGCCATGGTCTCCTCTATCAATTCGAAATTAACTTCAAGTACTTCATCCTTTTGAATGGTAATCTCCTTCTTAACAGTGGTATAGCCCATGGAGGAAGCCACAAGGACATGTGTCCCCGGTTCCAGGTCGATAAGCATATAGTGCCCGGTCACATCGGTCGCTGTCCCTATGGACGTTCCCTCGATATGTATTGTGGCAAATGGGATGTGTTCTCCCTGGCACTGGACATCACCAAATATATTGGCATCAGAATGCTGGCCACTCAGGGTGGAAAAATACAGGAAGAGGACAGGAAGAAGAAGACCTTTTTTCAAATTCGCAGTTCGATCCATAAAGTAGAACACCAAAACTGCGTAAAAGTTCAGTTCTTATTTGACAATTAGCTTCTTGGTAAGTAAGGTCTTGCCCCAGGAAATCCTTATAAAATAGATTCCCGCACTGGGGCTCTCTAAATCAACATTGGCCGTTACAGAGGTTTCGCTTATTACCAGATCATCAGAAATATCCTTCACCTGCTTCCCGGTGATATCATAGACCTTGGCGCTAAGCTTTTCTTTCCCACTGTATTCAAAGCTTAATTGGAATCTGCCATCTGAAGGATTCGGAAAAACCTTCACTTCACTTTGGGCAAGTTCCATGTCAGAAAGGTCCCCATCTGGAATGATTAGCGAATAGGAAAAAAGATGCTGGGACATAAAAATGGTTCCCAGTAAAATTCCCAAAAAAAGTATCGCAGGTTTTTTCATAGTACAATTATACGCAAAAATCCTGCCAAAGGTTTGATAAAAAAAAGCTCAATCAATAAATTATTAACATGAAGATTTTGTGGCAGTATTTAATCTAACTTTACTTCCCATGTTTTTGATTTTCGATACTGAAACCACCGGGCTCCCTAAAAGAGATAATGCGCCTGTAAATGAGATAGATAACTGGCCCAGGGTGGTGCAAATTGCCTGGCAATTGCATGATGCGACCGGCAATCTGATCGAATACAAGAGTCTGCTGATACAACCTGAGGGTTTTGAGATTCCGTATTCGGCAGAAAAGATTCACGGGATATCTACCGGGAAAGCCCTTGCGTATGGTCTGCCTCTCAAGGACGCATTGCAAATATTCAATGAGTCTGTGGAAAAAGCGACCTTTCTTGTGGGTCACAATATCCGCTTTGACATTAATGCTCTTGGTGCTGAATTTATCAGAAGTGGTATTACAACTGACTTTTTGCAAAAAGAGCAGGTTTGCACCATGCGAAGCACCACCGATTACCTTAAGCTGGCCGGAGGCAGAGGTGGAAAATTCAAACCGCCCAAATTGATGGAACTCTATGAGTCCCTGTTTGAAGAACAGTTTATGGAAGCCCACAATGCTGCAGCCGATGTGGAAGCCACTGCCCGGTGCTTCTTTGAGTTGTTGCGCAAAAAAATCATTTCCCCGGAAACTCTGAAACTCACTCCGGAACAATACAGTCAGTTTATTTCAAAGAATCAGGGGAAGGTAGGCCCCTATGGGCTTAACCATCGCTCCAATTGGGATGAGGAGCCGGAAAAAGATGTCGGAACTGAAGAAATTTCACAGGAAGAAAGCCCTGAAAAAAAGATTGTTGCAGGATTCTGTCATCTCCACGTGCATACACAATACTCCATCCTGGATGGAGCTGCCAGCATCCCGGAACTGTTAAAGAAGGCCATTGACGATGGCATGCATGCTGTAGCCATTACCGATCATGGTAATATGTTTGGGGTCAAAGACTTTCATAATGAAGCCACCAGGCGGGGAATCAAACCCATACTTGGATGCGAAGCCTATATTGCCAGCAGGGACAGACATTCAAAGAAAGATAAGAACCAGGACGGATCATCACATGTGGTCCTTCTGGCCAAAAACTACACAGGTTATCAGAATCTGATCACCATGATCTCTCTCGGGTGGACTGAAGGGTTTTACTACAAACCCCGAATCGACCGTGACTTACTGGAAAAGTACCGGGAAGGAATTATCTGCCTGTCGGCATGCCTTGGGGGGGAGATTCCTCAGGCGATTATGCACAGGACCGTAGATGAGGCTGAACGGATAGCCCTCGAATATCAAAGGATATTCGGCGATGACTTCTACCTGGAGTTGATGCGTCACCGGACCGATGATCCCGGGATGAATAAAATAGTTTTTGATGATCAGGTATTTGTAAACCGGACTCTGCTGGAGATTGGGAAAAAGTATGGGATCAAATGTGTGGCCAGCAATGACGCTCACTTTGTTAACATGGAGGATGCCGAGGCACATGATCACCTTATTTGCCTGAATACAGGGAAGGATCTGGACGATCCTACAAGGATGAGGTACACCAGGCAGGAGTGGTTCAAAACGCAGGCAGAAATGAAAGAGGTCTTTTTTGACCTTCCTGAGGCTCTGAACAATACCATTGAAGTCGCAGACAAAATAGAGCAGTATGAGTTGAACACCAACCCGGTGATGCCTTATTTCCCGCTCCCCGAAGGATTCAGTAATGAAGACGAATACCTGAAACATATCACCTATGAAGGAGCGGCCCGCCGCTATCCGGATATTTCAGAAGAGGTCAGGGAGCGGATCGATTTTGAACTGGGGACCATCCAGCGCATGGGTTTCCCCGGCTACTTCCTTATTGTTCAGGATTTTATTTCCGCGGCACGTAACATGGGCGTTTCTGTGGGACCCGGAAGGGGATCGGCAGCCGGATCGGCAGTGGCCTATTGCTTGGGAATTACCGACATAGATCCCATCCGCTATAACCTGCTCTTCGAAAGGTTCCTGAATCCAGACCGTATCTCCATGCCCGATATTGATATCGATTTTGATGAAGACGGACGTGATGCCGTGCTCAAATGGGTGGTTAATAAATACGGTCACCAAAAGGTAGCTAATATTATCACCTTTGGAAGCATGGCCGCTAAGATGGCCATCCGCGATGTAGCCAGGATACAAAAACTTCCATTGCCTGAAGCGGATCGTCTTGCCAAACTCGTCCCGGAACGGCCCGGGACTACCTTTACTTCCGCTTTTGAAGAGGTCCCAGAGCTAAAAGCCGAACTCGAATCACCCAATCCACTTATATCCAATACCCTGCGTATTGCCCAGCGGCTGGAAGGTTCGGTCAGGCAAACCGGGCTCCATGCATGCGGCGTGATTATTGGCCGGAACAATCTTACAGAACATCTTCCCGTATGCAAATCCAAGGATTCTGAGCTCCTTGTTACCCAGTATGATGGCCATTTTGTAGAGGATGTGGGAATGCTCAAAATGGATTTCCTGGGACTGAAAACCCTGTCGATCATCAAAGACGCCGTGCTCAATATCAAAGAATCCAAAGGAATCGAGGTAGATATAAATCACCTGCCCATGGACGATAAGGCTACGTTTGATCTTTATTCCAGGGGAGAGACCACCGGGCTGTTCCAGTTTGAATCTCCCGGAATGAAAAAGCACCTGAAGGATCTCAAGCCAAACCGTTTTGAGGACCTGATTGCCATGAATGCCCTTTACAGGCCTGGTCCCATGGAGTACATACCTTCCTTTATCAACCGGAAGCTCGGAAAGCAGAAAATTGAGTATGATCTTCCCGAAATGGAGGAGTATCTCGAAGATACCTACGGGATTACCGTCTACCAGGAACAGGTTATGCTGCTTTCACGGAAACTTGCCGGATTTTCTCGTGGTGAAGCAGACTCGCTTCGGAAGGCCATGGGTAAGAAGATTAAGAAGATGATGGACGAGCTGAAGGTGAAGTTCGAGGAAGGGTGCAAGCGTAATGGTTTTTCGAAGCAGAAGATTGATAAAATCTGGACCGATTGGGAAGCTTTTGCCCAGTATGCATTTAACAAATCACATTCCACCTGTTATGCATATGTCTCTTACCAGACCGCGTATCTGAAAGCAAATTACCCGGCAGAGTTTATGGCTGCGGTGCTCAGCAGGAATATTACCGATATTAAAAAAATCGGTCAGTTCATGGACGAGTGCCGGAGAATGGAAATTTCAATTCATGGCCCGGATGTAAATGAAAGCAATGTAAGGTTCACTGTTAACGACAAAGGAAATATCCGTTTTGGTCTGGGTGCCATCAAGGGTGTGGGTGAAAACGCGGTTACAAGCATTATTGAGGAAAGAAACACAAATGGACCCTTCAGGGATATTTATGATTTTGTGGAACGGAACGATCTGCACCAGCTGAACCGTAAGAACTTTGAAGGACTGGCCATAGCCGGGGCCCTTGATTGTTTTGA
Source organism: uncultured Bacteroides sp. (assembly GCA_964458155.1). Lineage (GTDB taxonomy): Bacteria > Bacteroidota > Bacteroidia > Bacteroidales. Next base: position 21,918 of record CAYWGP010000005.1, on the reverse strand, counting down.
GGACATTCACAGGAGCCAGTACATCGATACCCTGGAAAATGAAGACTCCACCTTAATTGAGCAGCTGATCAAGTATGGAAGTAAGATCCAGTATGAAAGGGATACCCCACAGCAGAACCTCTTCGGCGAAACCAGTGCCATTGCAGTTTCACGGCCCGAAGCTCCGGGGGTAAACCGCTGGGAAAGCATCACCACATGTAAGCAGGAAAAGGAGCTCCTTGGCTTCTATCTCACCTCTCATCCGCTGGACAGGTTCAAGCTGGAAATAGATGCCTTCTGTCACAATACCCTTGAGGACCTGGCCAACCTGCAACAGTTCAAGGGCCGGGACGTGGTCTTCTATGGCATGGTAAAGACTGTCAGGGATGGAGTGGATCAGTGGCGAAATAAACCATACATGATGGCCCAGCTGGAAGATTATACTGACACCTATAATCTAAGGCTTAAAAATGACGATTACGTCAATTTCAAACAATATTTTTTACCTGATGTCGCGCTCATGATCCGGGCAACAGTAAACGAATGGAGCCCCAGGGAAGAACCTGGGAAAAAGATCTATTCCTTGAAATTGAAAATGGTTTATATGCTCGCCGATGTCCGTGAAAAACTTGTAAAATCAGTCAATATCTCCCTGGATATTAACCGGCTTTCCGATGAGCTCATAGATTCTTTCGATCAATTTACAGTGAATGACAGCGGGAAGATCCTGAAGTTTCAAATACACGATCCGGAAAGCAATATTAAACTAAACCTTTTCTCGCGCAACAAACAGGTAGAACTGACAGATGAATTTATCAACTATCTCCAGGATAGTCCGGGATTTGAATTCCGTCTTGCGTAAGGGTTTTTTTTATATTTTTGATGATTATTATTAATAAATTCTAGAACATGGCATTAGAAGCAACAGATAGCAATTTCAACGAACTGGTACTGAACTCTGATAAACCTGTAATCGTAGATTTTTGGGCCGAATGGTGTGGTCCCTGTCGTATGGTGGGACCCATTGTTGAGGAAGTGGGAGATGATTATGAAGGAAAGGCGGTAGTAGCCAAAGTAGATGTGGATAGTAATCCAGGAATCACTTCAAAATATGGTATCAGGAATATCCCGACTATTCTCTTTTTTAAGAATGGAGAAGTTGCTGACAAGCAGGTAGGTGCTGTGCCCAAAAGCACCATCGTTGGCAAACTTGATGCCCTGCTTTAGAATCGTCTGCCAATCACCAGGATATCATCCAGTTGATCCAGATCACCTCTCCACTTTTCAATGGTAAGGTCCAGGATCGCGCGTTGCTGTGACATGCTCTCTTTCTGAATCGTCAGGATGGTTTCTTTGAGTCTTGTATACTTGAACTTCTTCATGCGATCACCTCCAAACTGATCGGCATAGCCGTCTGTGAAGAGATAAACCGTATCCCCTTCCTTTACTTCAATCCTGTGGTTTGAGAATTCTGCCTCGGTATTGAATGAAGAGCGTCCAATGGATTGTTTATCGGCTTTTGTCTCCCTTAATTCGCCATGGCGGACCAGGTAGAGTGAATTAAAGGCCCCCGAATACTCCAGGTATCTGCCTGAGCGGTCGTAGGAGACCAGTGCCAGGTCCATGCCATCGTATACATCCGGGGAATCGCTTCGATGATGAAGGGTTTCAAGCACTTCTTTATTTAAGTGCTTCAGAATTTTTCCGGGTTCCAGGATTCCATACTCCCGTACTATCTTGGTCAGCGAATTATGTCCAATAATAGACATGAACGCCCCCGGAACACCATGCCCTGTACAATCAACAGCAGAGAAGAACTCCTTGTCTCCTGCTTCAGTAAACCAGTAAAAATCGCCACTCACAATATCTTTGGGCTTAAACAGGATGAACGATTCGGGGTAAGGCGATTGCTCGGGCAGAATGGCCAGCTGGATTCGCTTTGCATACCTGATACTATCTGTGATATCATTATTCTTCCGGGACAGCTCTTCTTTCTGTGCAACCACGGTAGCGGTACGTTCTTTAACTTTGCCCTCCAGGATCAGATTTTCTCTTCTCAGTGCTCTTTCCCGGATTTTAATATAGGAGATAACAAGGATTCCCAGGAAAACCACCACCGATAAAATAAAGTACCAGCTCAGGTAAAAAGGCGGTCTGATAACAAAAGAGAAGGAAGCGGGCTCCGCATTCCACACCCCGGCACTGTTTTTGGCCTTTACAAGGAAGGTATATCTTCCATGCGGCAGAGCCGGGTAATTTTCGTAGGTCTGTCTGCTTGCCTGTCGCCATTCAGGGTCTATCCCTTCAAGCATGATCTGGTACTGTACTTCATCCGGATTCAGTGTAATACTCCCATATTCAAAAATGATGGAGTTCTGCCTGTGTGAAAGGTGCAATCCAGGGTCCAGAGAGACAGGTTCATGATTGACCTGCATCCCGGTGATATGAACAGCAGGCTCTGCACCCACCGAAGCCTTCTTTGCAGGTCTGTATCTGGTAAGCCCTTCAACCGTTCCAAACCAGAGTTCACCATCCTGGTCCACAAAGGATGCATGGGGTTTGGTTTCTATGCCAACAAATCCACTACCGGAGGTAAAGGAATAAAAGCGTTCATTTTCCCTGAAATAAATATTCAGTCCTTTATTTGTCCCCACATAGATATTGTTGAAGCGATCCACATTCACCTGATTAATCAGGTCTGCAAGTAATTCACCACCATCCGCCGTATATACATGAATCACCTGCCTGCGATCAGGGTCATAGCGGATCAATCCCAGCCCCTCTGTTCCGATCCAGCAGGTGCCATCCCTGTCCTCTGCCATGGATAAAGGTGTAAAATCAAATCCCAGTTTCAGGTCAATAAACTCACCTCCTTCCAGCAGGCTTATCCCCTTCTCATCGTGTCCGATCCATACCCTGTCCCCGGAGTCAATGTACAGCATGGTAATTTGGTTTCCTTTCAGACCATCGTCCAGCTGGGTAAACATTTTAACCACACTACGATGCTCAATATCATAATAGATTAAACCATCCAGAGTACCCACCCATAAGAAATTATCCTGGTCAATATCCATGGCCATAACCAGCTCGTGTTGTCCGATCAAGCGGTTAAGACGCGGATCCCTTGCTAAGCCCTGGCCAGGATGATAATTGTAAATTCCCGAATTGGTGGTTCCTATCCAGATTGTAAGTTCCCGATCCTCTTTTAAAAATTCAATTCCTTCTGCTTTCAGCTCATCAAAATCATGCATGGATCCTCCTTCAGATTCCGCATCAAGAATGGATATCCCTTTGTTGGTACCAAACCAGAACGAGCCATCACTTCTTTGCAGAATGGCCTGAACCTGGGAACTGATCAGTCCATCATCCCTGAAGTAGGATATAAAGTCATCCCCTTTATAAACACAAACACCATTTTCATTGGTCCCGAACAGGATATTCCCCTCCCGGTCCTGCATGATTGACCATAACTTCAATCCGGGGAAGCCATTGATATTATTGTAGATCTCTGTCTTATCATCGGGGCCGATTCTGGCCAATCCGCCTTCAAAGGTACCTGCCCAGATGTTCCCATCACTGTCTTCAAACAGGGTGCTGATCCAGTTGGAACTAAGGCCGGCTTTTACCAGGTCGTACATAAGCGAACTATCCAACTCCGGATTATAGCAGTAAAGCCCCCCGTGATATTTACCTATCCATGTTTTTCCCCTGCTGTCTACCAGAATACTTGTGGTCTGATAAAAGCTGGGAACACCATTTAATCTCAGGTTGTCGAAGCGACTGCTATCGGCATTAAAATATTTTACCCCAAGATCTGTTACAAAATAGATTCTCCCGTCCCGGTCAAGGTAATGACCGTATACCTGGTCTGAGAGCTCGCTGCCCGAATACTGGACAAAATGGAAGTGATCGGGATGAGCCTCCGGATTAGATAGTTTTATAAGTCCTGCTCCTTCGGTTGTAAACCATAGATGGTGAGCAGAATCCATTACGATGGAAGTGATGGTGGAATGCTTCCGGGCAGCAGGGGAATAAATAACTTTAAACCCGGTCCCGTTATACAAAGAAATACCTCCACCTGTATGACCAAACCAGATAAGTCCGTTCTGATCCTCGCAGATGGCCCTTACACCGTTCTCAGCCAGGCCATCAACAGCAGAATAATTAACAAAACCGGCTCCATCAAAGCTGCTTACTCCAGCACGTGTACCCAGCCAGTACATATTACTCCGGTCCTGAATAATCTTGTAAACCGTTGACTGTGCCAGTCCTTCCGACACAGAGAACTGATCAAAGTAATATTGTTGAGCATACAGGGAGAGGGATCCCAGAAAGATCCACACCATAAGCGCCTGCCTGAACAAGTGCTTATTAATAATCCTTTGGTATGAAGAAGAAGGTTCCATCCTCATCTTCAAGTCCGGCAATTTTTCCAAACTGTGGAGATTGTTTGCTTGTGTTCTCAACAGCCGATGTAACCTTCAGCACAATGCTTTCAATGGGAACACAGGAGCCGGGGTTGTTGACCAGCACATTGGAGAAGGTCCTTGTAAACTGGCTGTCGTCCACGGCCAGTTCATATCCAGCAGAAGAAAAAACCTGCGATGATTTAAACCTGGTGGAGGTCCAGTCGTCACAACTTCGCTCTTCTATTCCCGAGCGCATGGCCTGGTAAAAGCTTGGACCCGATTCACAGGCATCAGTAATGACGAGGGTATGCGTTAAAAAATCCGGATAGACCTGCATGGCAGCTTTCAGAGCATTGATATTATAGTAGGTAAACTCATCATCCCTGGAGGCGTCAACAGGTATCCAGTAACCACTTTCATTTACATATTTTCCATGACCGGCATACCAGATAAGCAAAGAATTGACCCGGTTGCTTCTGATCATATCCCTCAATTCGATGGAAAAGAATTTTGAAAGTTCCGCCTTGGTCATATTCCTTTTATGTATCACTTCGTGTATCTGGTAATTAGCCAGTGCCGAGCGCATCATGGTAACATCCTTGCTTGGCCCGTCGAGGCTGGCAAAGGAATCATAGTCGGAGTTTTCTATGAAAATAGCCCAGGTTTTTCCCATGGGGTTATCATCAAAGGACTGGGCATCGCGGTTCAGCTTGTATTCTATTTCAGCCCTGTTACCAAATTCATCCTCCACATAGACTGTGATCCTGCTTTTGTTTAGCACATTCAGTGTCGCTGTAAAACTTGGATTCAGGTCGCTAGGTATATAACTCGCCATGACACTATCGATGTAGATAGAAGTGATCCTGCTCTCATCCAGAATTTTTCCTTCCACATAGATCATGGCTTCGTTATTGTCCAGATACAGGATATTATTTTCCGAGCCATAGGGAGCAATCATACTGACAAGAGGGGGGGTGATTTCCGTACGTCTGATGGAGAAAATAGCAGTTTCGGTATTGTCATATACATCCGAAACCTGAACTGTTACCTGGTTGGCAGAGCTCAGATTCACACTGGCAAGGAACCTGAATCCTTCCTCGGTTTTTTCAACCGGCACGGTAAATCCGTTGACCTGGAGGGATTTAATATCACTATTATCCGAAATGGCCCCTGTAACATTTAATATTACAATCTCTTTGGAAACATCAATGGTATTGGCATCGTTGGACAGGGGATCCACAAGTGCCACCAAGGGCTTATCATCTTCCCTGTTCAACTCGAACATCCTTTGGGAAGCCTCATCATGCAGGCGTTGAGCAGTACCGTCATATCTGGACATTTCCAGGAGCCTGGCATAATCGGCCAGAGCCTTTTCATAATCCCTGATGATTTCATATGCTCCTCCCCGCTTATAGTAGGTCTCCGCATTTTCGGGATCCAGTTCAATGGCTTTGGAATAATCGATGATGGCATATGCAGACTGATTCATCTTGCTGTTAATGTCGCCCCGGTAAATATAAATCAGCGGCTCGTCTGAATAGTGAACCGACGCCATGGACAGGGTTTCACTTGCCTTCAGGTACTTGCCCTGAGCCGAAAGCACCTGGCTTTGCAGGAGGATTCCTTCTAAATGCTGAGGATCCATCTGCAGTACCTGGTTCACTTCTACTCCTGCAGCTTCATAATTCTCCAGCCTGTACAACAACTGGGCATAGAAGAAGTGAGTGCTAATCACCCTGTTGTTTTTCTTCAAGGAAGCGCGATAGGCCTCATCGGCCTCATTGTACATTCCCAGTTTCTCATAGACCTGTGCCAGGTAGAAGTAGGTATTTTCATCCTCTTTCAGATCCAGGCACATCAGTGCATCCTCCAGAGCCGCCTCATACTGTTCCAGCTCCATATATACATCACGTCTTGCCCCATAAGCTTCCAGGAAGTTCTTTTTCAATTGGATTGCCGCGGTAAGTTTAATCAGGGCCACACTATTATCCCCATGAAGGTGCCATTGTTTGCCTGAAAAATAGTAGAGCTCCGCTTCTTTCATCTCGAAAACCAGAGCACGATCATAATCCATGGCGGATTTTTCATGTTCTCCAAGCCTTGAATAGGCTATGGCCCGCTTTATATAGGCTTTCTCATTGTCGGGTTCAAGTTCTATGGCTTTGGTAAACTGGACAATTGCATCCTCATAATTATTTGCCTTTGCAAAATCCTCTCCGGTTTTGATATACTGCTTGGACGATTGCGCCTTAACTTCACCAACTATAAAAATTGGTAACAGGATCAAAATATAAACGAATTTTTTCATGGTACTGGGCCGCCTTTAAATGTAGTAGCGTATCTTACTCATTGTACGCAACTAACTGAATAATTGTTTCTTAATTTTCTTTTTTCGTGTAAACTTCCAGTTTGGTTTCACTGATGTTTACTGTTTCATCTGGTTTCTCATTTATTTCCGGAGCTTTTACTCCCTGGCTAAATAACATTTTCCCTGTAAATACTCTTGCTTCGTCCCACAATCCGGATTTCAGAAAGCTGTGAAGCAGTTCCGTCCCGCCTTCCACCAGAACAGAGACAATCTGACGATCAAACAACTCTTCCATTACATCGACCATCTCATAGGAAGGATCTGCATGCACAAGCTGAATCTTGCCCGAATAATTTCTTTCAACCCCTGTAAATACGATGGTCTCCTGTGTCCCGTCGAGAATTTCCGCACTTTCGCCCAGGCGTCCGTTCCGATCCAGGGTAATTCTCACCGGGTTTTCACCCGACCACCTCCGGACATTAAGGCTGGGATTGTCGGTCAGTATGGTATTGGTTCCAACCATAATGGCCGACTCTTCGCTTCTCCATTTATGCACAAGGGTCCTGCAAACTTCATCGCTGATCCACCTGGGTCCTTCATGATCGCCCGGTTCCCTGTCCAGATCGATAAATCCGTCGGCAGTCTGCGCCCATTTCAAAATCACATAAGGTCTCCGGTAATTAACATAATGTAAAAACCTGCGGTTCACGTGCTGTCCCTCTTCTTCCAGGCATCCGGTTTCCACCTCTATTCCAGAACTCTCCAGGTGCTTGATTCCCTTTCCATTTACACTGGGAAAGGGATCCCTATTGGAAACCACAACCCTGCGAAATCCTTTTTGCTGAATCAGCATGGAACAGGGCGGGGTTTTCCCATGATGAGAACAGGGCTCCAGGCTGCAGTATAAGGTTGACTCAGGGAAAAGAGAGGGATCTTTTACGGACCTGATGGCATTTACTTCAGCATGTGGCCCCCCATATTCATGATGATATCCTTCTCCAATGATACGATCCTCATATACAATAACGCAACCAACCAGGGGATTTGCCTTGGTCATTCCCAATCCTTTGCGCGCAAGTTCAAAGCAGCGTCGCATATATCTTTTATCTTTCTCGGTAATCAAGGCTAGATCATTATTACTATTTTTGAATTATGCTCCAAAATCGTGCCACACTTAAGCAGATCCGGATCCACCTGTTGAAGGAACTACGGCAAATATACGCTGAAAATGAATCAGATTCCATTTGCCGTCTTGTTATGGAGCATGTAGGTTACCCCCTCTCCATGTCGCTTCGCGATCCAGATTATATTCCTGGCGCAGATGTCATTGCGCAAATTAAGGCTTTTATAGCTGAAATCCGCAGCGGTTTACCTATTCAGTATATCCTGGGACAGACTTATTTTTGCAATCTGAAAATTAAAGTAAATAAAAAGGTGCTGATCCCCAGGCCTGAAACCGAAGAGATGGTGGAGCACATAAAAGCAATGTGCCAGAATCCGTTTCACCGGATCATAGACCTGGGAACCGGTTCAGGCTGCATCGCTCTGGCATTGAAGCAATATTTTCCAGATGCTGATGTATGGGGGGTGGATATAAGCCGTGAGGCTCTTCTGGTGGCCGGCGAAAATGGAAGATCTAACAAACTTGGTGTTATCTGGGGCTATCTGGATCTCTTAAATATGCATCCCGGGGATCAGTGGGAAAAATTTAACCTGGTGGTAAGCAATCCACCCTATGTGCTGAACCGCGAGCGGATATTTATGGCCCCGCATGTTCTGGATCATGAACCCGAATCGGCACTTTTTGTGGACGATGATGATGATCCACTTGTTTTCTACAAAGCCATTGCCACTTTCTGCTCCCTGCACCTGGTGGAAAAAGGTGAGATATGGGTGGAAATTAATGAAGCTCTTGGAAAGGAAAGCTCCAGCCTTTTTAAAAAGGAAGGCTTCAGCCAGGTCCGCATCCTGCGGGATATTCATAAAAAAGAAAGATATCTTCATGCCCGGAGATAAACATATGGAATACAGGGTGGCGCTTCAACGTGCATCTGCGCTTTGCAGCAGCCAGGAGCAGTGCAGCAGTCATATCAGAGAGAAACTGAAGACCTGGAAGGTCACTGAAGAAGATGCCGCTAAGATTATCGAGCTTCTGCAAAAGGAGAAATTTTTGGATGATGCGAGATATGCAGCTTTCTATGTGCGTGATAAATACCGTCTTAACGGCTGGGGAAAGATCAAGCTGATGTATATGCTCCGGCAGAAAGAGATCTCCCAGGATCTTATCCAGGAGGCCATGGAACAGATCGACCAGGAGGAGTACAGGCAAACATGTGAGCGCCTGATTTCAGAAAAGTCAGCCACTCTCAAGGAGAGCAACCAGTTCAAAAGAAAAGGGAAACTCTTCAGGTATGCCGCCCAGCGTGGTTTTGAATCGGATCTGATTCATCAGATTCTTTCCTATATTTAGAAAAATTTTTATAATGATAACGAGTGATCAGATTAAAGACCTCAGCAGGCGCCTGGATGCGTTAAGGAGGCATCTTTGACGTGGATGGTCTTAGCATCCAGGTAGAAGAGCAGGAACAACTTACACAGGATCCGGATTTCTGGAACGATCCCAAATCGGCAGAAGAACAACTCAGGAAAATCGCCCGTCTTAAGAGCTGGGTGCAGGCTTACAATGATGTCCTTACTGCTGTGGAAGACCTGAATGTACTGACCGAATTCCTGGAGGCCGGAGAGTCCACAGAAGAGGAGGTCACCACCCAGTATGAGCAAGCTCTGGCCCTCACAGAAGCACTGGAATCCAAAAACATGCTTCGCAATGAGGAGGACAGCCTGGGAGCCATCCTGAAGATCAATTCAGGAGCCGGCGGGACCGAAAGCCAGGACTGGGCCGAAATGCTTATGCGCATGTATCTCCGCTATGGAGAGAAACAAAACTATAAGCTGAAGGAGCTGCATATGGTCCAGGGCGATGAGGCCGGGATCAAATCTGTTACCCTGGAGGTAAAGGGCGATTATGCCTACGGCTTCCTTAAAAGCGAATCCGGTGTGCACCGGCTTGTGCGCCTCTCTCCCTATGATTCAAACAATCGCAGGCACACATCCTTTGCTTCGGTCTTCGTTACACCGGTAATAGATGAATCCATCGAAATAGTGGTAAATCCTGCCGATATCGAATGGGATACCTTCCGCTCTGGTGGTGCCGGGGGTCAGAATGTGAACAAGGTGGAGACCGGTGTAAGGGTCCGCCACCTCCCCACAGGCATTACGGTGGACAATACCGAAACACGCTCCCAGTTAAAAAACAGGGAAAATGCCATGCGCATCCTGAAGTCTCATCTTTATGAGATTGAATTGCAGAAAAAGCGTGAAAAGCAGGCTCAGGTTGAGGGAAGCAAGATGAAGATAGAGTGGGGTTCGCAAATTCGAAACTACGTACTCCACCCATACAAGCTGGTGAAAGATTTGCGAACCAATCATGAAACAGGGAATGTTCAGGCAGTCCTGGACGGAGACCTGGACGACTTCATCAAAGCCTTCCTGATGGAGTTTGGCGGAAAATAAAAATTTCTGAAATGGCTTATTATGATTCAAAAAAGTCAGTTGAAGAATATATTAAAATGGCCCGGGGCCATGATGGACGGCAGATTATTGCCAGGTTAAAGGAACATCTTCCAGCCCGCTCCAGCCTGCTTGAGCTTGGATCGGGACCGGGAACGGACTGGAATCTCCTGGAGGAGGATTACCAGGTCACTGGCTCCGACCAATCCCTTGTGTTCCTGAAATATTTACGGGCTAACAATCCGGAAGGAGAATTCCTTGAATTAGATGCAGCCTCTTTGAAAACAGATCGCCGTTTTGACGGGATCTACTCCAACAAGGTATTGCATCACCTGGAGGACGAGGCTTTGCTCGCCTCTGTCAGGAGGCAATATGAAATACTTCAACCGGGAGGCATTGTCTGTCACAGCTTCTGGCACGGGCAGGATTCAGAAATCTACAACGAATTGTTCGTGAATTACCATACGGATGAAGGCATTAGGATACTCTTTGATGAATATTTTGATCATAAGCTGTTTCACTATTATAAAGAATTTGAGAAAGGGGACTCCTTCCTCTACATCGGGAAACGAAAAAAGGGGCTGCCTGATTAAGACATGCCCCTTTTGCATTACCAACTCTAACTTTACTCCTCAGGTGAAGATGATCTGAGTATTTTCTCCACCACATAAACCGTAAAAATCTCCAACAGTGAGTACATCTTTCACTTCTTCATGAAGATCTGATTTTTCAAGCTTGAACATATCCATGGCCAGCTTGCAGGCATAAAGCTCTCCGCCACCGGCTGTAATCATCTCCAGGAATTCATCCACAGGAGGAATATCCAGTTTATACATCTGGTTTTTCATCATGGCAGATACACCAGCTTCAACACCTGGGAGTATTCCCAGGATGGTTGGGAAAGGCAATCCACCTGGTGCCCGCATGGCAGGATTTCCAACAGTTCCTGTTTTGATTTTACCCATTTGTTTCTTGGTAATCGCATCCAGTCCAAAGAAGGTAAAGAATACTTTAGTCTCGATTCCTTCCATCACAGCTCCATTGGCCATGACCAGCGTAGCATATACATCTTCAATGGTGCCCTTGGCACAGATGATGCATACTTTTTTCAAGGGAGTCTCTTTTGTTTCAGCCATTGCTTTAATTTTTAAATGTTAAACACAACTTGCCGGTTTGGCTATTCCTGCAATCCTTGAGGAATGCTTCAGAGGGCCTCCTGGAAATAGTTTGTACAAACCCTTAATATCTACAATCCCTGATTTACCAACTCTTCTGATAGTAAGAGTCTCTCCTTTTTCGCTGGCATTCCGGAGGAATTCCAGCACCTCGTAGTGCTTGTCTGTTAAGTCAATTCCTTCTTCCTTAGCTATTTCAGCTGCGATCTCTTTGTTCCACTGGGAAGCATCAACCATGTATCCTTCATCGTTTACTTCCACAGTCTGTCCTGCATAACTTTTTGTTGCCATAATTTTTACGTATTAATGTTTATGATTTATTGTTTTCTGTGCTCTGACTTATGTTTATTAAGAATGTGTGAAGGAAGCCCCAGGCCTTTTTCATTTCAGGCCTGTTGATCTCCCTCATCACCCTGAATATGGAGTATTCTGGGATGTTGTCCATCTCCATATTTGAAAATACTTTCACTGCGGTATCCATGGCCTTAAGCATTTCCGGCTGTGTCAGGTTCTTCACAGTATCCAGAATGGTTACCACATTATCGGCCAGCATACGCACATCATTGATGCCATAATGAGTCACAATATTATCAATGATGGCTCCGAATTCCTTTATAAATTCAAAGTAGCCCTTCTGATCAAACTCATTTAATTTCTTGGTAGTATCAATAATCACCTCGTTGGCAATGGGGCCAACATCCTTTAAGAGGTCCATGACACTACCCATGGTATCGAGCAGGGTATTAAAATTACCAATGTTCTGGGCAGCCCTGATTCCAAGTTCTCGGAGCTGATCGGGATCCAGGACCACTTCATGCTCATCCAGAGCCTTCACAGTGGAATCATAAGCATCCTTGCCAATGATTGAAACATCTGCCACCAGGTCGTCTACAGCCTGGGACTTTAATCTTTGCTGATTTACATATTCCAGGATCGTATCGACCTTCTGGTTCAATTCAGCAATCTGTTGTGTTGTGTTGTCTGCCATCCTGTTCCGCTTAGTCAATGTTGTTCTTTTTACCTGCCATGGTCATATGCGCTTCGATGGGCATCTCTTTACCCCTCAGCAGGATGTGCCAGTAAATCCAGCGGAAGATCATCTTGCCATAATGATTGATCTTGGTGTTTTTCAGAAGCCCGAAAGGCCCGATTCCCGGAAGGGGGAATGTTCCTGGCAGTGGCTCTGTTTCATAATTGAAATCGATCAAAGCCCCTTTGCCATATCCTGTCTCAATGTAGCAGTTTGCATGCCCGTCAAATTTGGCAGTCATTGGCCTGTTCTCAATGGCATTCATCATATTCTCAAAAAGAATCTCAGCAGCAAAGTGTGCCACTGAACCGGCTTTTGAGGTTGGAATATTGGAAGCATCTCCCAGTACGAAGATGTTCTCAAATTTCTTCGACTGCAAGGTTTCTTTATCGGTCTCCACATAGTTCATATCGTCTCCCAGTCCGCTACGCTCGATCATTTCCGATCCCATATTCACCGGAACAATGGTCAGCACGTCAAAGGGGATCTCCACCTCATCATAGGATTTAATCACCTTCTTCTCATTATCAACACTCTCAATATAGAATTCCGGAATTACGTTAATATTCTTGTCCTCCAGAAGCTGGCTCAGCATTTTTGTGGCTATGGGCTTGGTGAAAGCTCCGGGAAGTGGGGTCACATAGGTAATATCCACCTTATCCCTGATCCCTTTTTCGGTGAAATAGGCCTCTGCCAGACAAACAAACTCAATGGGTGCAACCGGACACTTGAAGGGCAATTCGGAGATAGCCATCACCAGTTTGCCGCCTTCCCAATTCTTAAAAAACTTCTGCAATGCCACAGCTCCTTCTACCGTGTAGAAATCGAAGATACTTTTGCGCCATTCATTGCCCAGCAGGCCGGGAGTTTCATCGGGTCGGGTCTGGGTACCGGTGGCAATGATCATGAAATCATACTTTAAGCAGGTGCCATCCATCAGATGGACCTTATTTTCCTCCCCTTCAATCTTATCAATCTCCTGATAGATCACCTTCACTCCTGAGGGAAAGAAATCTCCTTTGGGTTTGATTACATCTGACTTATTATAGATCCCAAAGGGAATAAAGAGAAATCCGGGCTGGTAATAGTGGGTTTTATGCTGATCCACGATGGTAATTTCCCATTCCTGACGGTCCAGGGCTTTGAAAAGTTTGTTGGCCATCATGGTCCCGGCAGTTCCACCTCCCAGTATTAAAATCTTTTTCATAATATTGTTGTTTGCTATATTTCTAATTTGAATGACAAAAATAGCAGTAGTTTTTTTGTGTTATCCGAATAACGACATGATAAATATCATATCATGACAACTATCATATCGGAGTATGTTAATCAGCATTTAAAGCAGACTTAATGGATCCTAGCTGTTCTTGTGAATATTGTGAACTCAAATTGTTGTTCGTCCAGGACCTGGATTCGAAGAACATGGATATCATCTGCACTGGAAAAGTGGAGAAGGAATATCTGGCCGGTGAAACCATTATAAAAGAAGGAACCCTTATTAAGGACTTTTCCTACTTAAAAAGCGGCCTGGTCAAGCTGTTCAGAAGTGATTCATCAGGTAAAGAACAGATCATTACCATTGCAAGACCCATGGACTATGTAAGTCTGCTCAGTGTTTTTTCCGACAAACGCTATAACTACTCTGTATCGGCTCTGAAGGATTCTGTCACCTGCAACCTGAAAATGGAGGATATTAAATCCCTGATCTCTAACGAGGGAAAGCTCGCCCTGAATCTGCTTGGAAAAATGAGCAGAGTTGCCGATACCATCATTCTCGAATCCCTTGAAATTCGCAAAAAGCATTTGAGGGGAAGGGTGGCCTATCTCCTGATCTATTTCTCCAGGACTGTATATTATGCTGAAGAATTTGAGCTCCCGCTTACCCGGAAAGAAATGGCCGAATATGTGGGTATGACAACCGAAAATGTGATCCGTACCCTCAGTGAGTTTCGCCGGGATGGTATTTTGAAAATCTATGGCAAAACAATCCAAATTGCCAATATGGAGTCTCTTCAATCTATTGCAGAGTTCGGGTAACACTCCCGGTTTCTCTTACATTTTTTGTAGTTTCATGCCCATAAAATTCACCCTATGAAAAGATCCTTCTTGCTGTCATCTTATTTACTCCTATTGTCGATCCTGGTATTTCCTGTGTGTTTACAGGGCCAGTCCACAGATTATCTTAATCCGGATCAGGTGCTTAGCCGGATAGAGCAATTGGAGAAAAAGCAACCTGGATTGCTTAGCTCACACAATCTTACAAGCTCACCAGGTGAGAGGCCTCTTTACCTTATGAGAATTGGGAGAGACCCCAAAAGCATGAAAGAAAGCAATCCTTCCATATTTGTGGGAGCCAATCTGGAGGGAAACAGGCCTCTGGCTACTGAAGGCGCCATAAAACTTGCTGAAATCATACTTTCCGATCCCTCTCATTTTGAATCTCTTACCTGGTACATCCTTCCCCATGGGAATCCGGATGCAGCAGCCAGGTATTTTAAGGCTCCTGTAAATGAGGATTCCAGGAATGATTTGCCAACAAATGATGACCGCGATGAGCAGACTGATGAAGATGGAGTGAATGATCTCAATGGGGACGGCTGGATTACCAAGATGCGGGTGATGCATCCCGATGGAGAATGGATCATCTCTGACTCAGATCCAAGACTCATGCAAAAGGCTGATCCTAAAAAAGGTGAGGCGGGAGTATATAAGATGTATTCAGAAGGGACCGACGATGATGGCGATGGGCTATACAATGAGGACGGACCGGGAGGCACCAATGTTGGAATCAACTTCCCCCAACTATTCAAGCATTATACCACAGATGGTGGCATGTTCCCTGGTTCAACACCTGAGTCCTATGCCGTCATGAAATTTGTCTTTGAGCACCCTGATATTGCTATGATTGTTTCATTAGGTTCCACAAACTGGTGCTATACTCCACCCAAAGGTGGGAGAAAGGGTGAAGCAGACCTCAATAAAATCAGCTTATCTGAGAGACAGGCCAGGCGATTTAACCTGGATCAGAACAGGGTCTATACCCTGACTGAGCTGGTTGAGATATTCAAGGCTGAAAATCCACAATCGAATATTGATGAGAACATAATTGCAGGCATGCTCGGGCTGGGAGCTGCATTAAATCCCCAGGAAGGGGATCTTCTTTTCTATGAAAAATACGCTAAAGACTATAAAGCCTTTCAGAAGGAAAAGGGTGTAAATGAAGAACGGTTTGAACCTTTGCCTGCTTTAGACGGATCATTTGAACTTTGGGGATACTTCCAGGTGGGAGTTCCGGTATTCAGCCTGGACCTCTGGGGAATGAATAAAAAGGACACCGGGAAGGTCAAGCTGGAAGAGGCTATGCTTGCATACGCGGATAACAAGCCCGGGGAAAATGGATTTGTGGATTGGGAAGTTTATGATCACCCCACGCTGGGAGCTGTGGAAATTGGAGGATTTGTACCCTACATTGGCACCACTCCTCCATATGAATGGGCAGATTCCATTTTAAATCTTCACATACCCTGGATCCTGAATCTGGCTGGTGAATTGCCCGACTTACATATATATGAAACAAAAGTCTCAGAAAAAGGCAATGGCATTTATCAACTGGATATCTGGATTGAAAACCGTGCTTTTATCCCTTTTCCAACTGATATGGGAAGCAGGAACAGGCAACCTGCACCCGCAGTTCTCTCCATGGAAGGAGAGAACATAGAATTCATTTCGGGATATGGAAGAACGCCAATCGCTCGTGTGGCTGGAAATTCGAGGATTAAAAAAACGCTGATCATACAAATGGAAAAACCCGGGGAAATCACTTTAACGCTGGATAGTAAAACGGCTGGCCATGATCTGCAAATAATAAAAATAGGAGGATAGAATCATGAAAAAGAGCTTCATATTATTATTCGCATTAGGACTTATTGTTACAGGATCAATGTCCGCTCAGAATACGGAGGTTCCCCTTCGCTTTGACCATTATTATGACTACGATCAACTGGTGGATGCTATGCAAGCACTTCACCAGGCCTATCCCAGCCTGACCACTCTTGATCTGGTGGGTTATAGTGAGGAGGACAGGGCCATCTATGCTCTGTGCATATCAAATCCTGAGACCGGCAGTCATTTGTCTAAACCCGGATTATATGTGGATGGCAACATTCATGGCAATGAAGTTCAGGCCGGGGAGGTTTGTCTCTATCTGGCCAACAGAATTCTTACTCTGTACGGCACCAACGAGCAAATCACATCCCTGGTGGATAAAAACAGCTTTTATATCATCCCGGCTGTAAATGTGGACGGGAGATATCATTTCTTCAAAGATGCCAATACCTCCAGTTCGAACCGCAGTATTCGCAGACCCAAAGATGATGACAAAGACGGTTTATTTGATGAGGATCTTTATGATGATCTTGATGGCGATGGCAACATTTGTGACATGAGAAAAAGGGATCCCAACGGGACCCATAAGACAGATCCTTTCGATTCGAGATTGATGGTTAGGGTAAAACCCGGAGAAAAGGGAGAATGGATACTACTTGGAAGAGAAGGAATTGATAATGATGAGGATGGAAGGATCAATGAAGACGCTGAGGGCTACCTCGACCCAAACAGGAACTGGGGCTACAACTGGGCACCCAACTACGTTCAGAGTGGTGCCGGTTACTACCCGCTATCAGGAACAGGTCTTAAAGCCATCGCAGAATATTTACTGGAACGGCCCAATGTGATCGTGGTCTGGGCATTTCATAATGCAGGAGGTATGTTTCTACGGGGGCCATCGACTAAAGATGAACTTGAATTTCCATCAAGCGATCTGAGTGTCTATGATTACCTGGGAGATAACGCCGAGATGATCACCCCGGGCTACGAATATCTGGTTCTATGGAAAGACCTGTACACTACCTATGGGGACTTTACAGGTTTTACAAGCAACATTATCGGATCCTATGGTTTTGTAGGAGAGTTGTTTCAATCTCAGACGGAAACCTATGCCCTGAAAGAGGACATGAAGAAAGCTGGTGAACGTAACCGGGAACCGGGCGCCGGAGATTCAAATCATCAACGGCTGAAGTTTAACGATCATGTGCTCCAGGGCGAATTATACAAACCATGGACAAAGTTTGATCATCCTGTGTATGGAGAGATCGAAATTGGTGGCTGGACAAAAATGAGCTCCAGACTGCCACATCCCTTTATGCTCCAGGACCTGGCCCACAGAAATGCCAGCGCAGTATTGTTTTCTGCTACTCAGACCCCTGAAATCAAGGTAGAATTAATGGAAAAGGAGAAAATTGGCAAAAACCTGTACCAGGTTAGGATCCGCTTATTAAATGAACATGCCATTCCTTCCCTGACCTACCAGTCCATGAGAAACAAGTCGCATCGTAAAGATATACTGAAGGTCTCAGGGCCATCTATTCAAGTGCATGCAGGTGGTGAGCTCACGGATGCTCATATGAATCAGGCTGTATACAAAGAACACAAACCTCAAATCCAGTTTATACAGATGCCAGGTTTCGGGAAGGTGGAATACCAGTTCCTGATTTCCGGGAAAGGCAATGTGAGAGTGGACTATTCTTCACTTAAGGCCCGGGACCAAAAGCTGGAGTTTAATCTCTAAGAAGATTCCCATAAAATAGCAGGATCTGGTGGGCTGCCTCGCCCCTTTCAGATCATTACTTAAACTGTTAAATTAATCGTAATAAGTTACGAATCGTAACTTGAAGGCTCTATTATTATATGTTTTGTTACTTATTTGCTATATTAAATTATATATTTATATATTTGAAGCCTGTTTTGTATTAATTCGTAATAAAATATAGAGATATGTGTGGGTTTTCAGTGTATACGGGAAGAGACAAGATGTTGCGGCTAAGTGTGGTCAGCGAGTTCCAAAAGATCAGGTACCGGGGCCCTGATAATTCGGTAGCCTGTGACCTGGGAGAAAAGGGATGGATGGGATTTCACCGGCTAAAAATCATCGACACTTCTGACGATGGCAACCAACCGCTCATACATAAATCCATTCACCTTGTTGCCAACGGCGAGGTATACAACTACCAGCAGCTGATGGAGGAGTACAGGGATAGCCATGAGTTCCAGTCGGAAAGTGACTGCGAAGTAATTATACCCATGTTTATGGAACTGGGAATGGAGGAAACCGCCCGCCGCCTGGACGCCGAGTTTGTATGTGTACTGTATGATGCCGACGTAGATAAGTATTATGCAGCCCGTGATCCGGTAGGGATCCGCCCCATGTTTTACGGCTATGCATCAGATGGGAAAATTATGTTTGCCAGTGAGATGAAGGCATTGAGTGAACTATGTGCAGTGGTCAGGCCCTTCCCCCCGGGATATATCTACGACGGAGAAAAGTTCCGTAGCTACACAGATATTTCAGCAGTAGAGGAGTTTACCGATGATAGCATCGAGGAGGTCTTTGTAAAGATTAATGAGCTCCTTACCGTTGGAGTGGAAAAGCGTCTTCATGCGGATGTGCCTGTTGGATTTCTGCTTAGCGGAGGGCTCGATTCCAGCCTGGTCTGTGCTATCGCTGCAAGGATGATGGACAAGCCTATCAAGACCTTTGCGGTTGGGATCGACAAGGATCCCATCGATACCAAATATGCACGAATCGTAGCCGATTACCTGGGGGCCGATCATACCGAGGTGCTCTTTACCAAACAGGACATTTTCGATACACTGAGTACCCTGATCTACAATCTTGAAACATACGATATCACCACCATCAGGGCATCGATGGGGATGTTCCTGGTAAGCAAGTACATCAGCGAAAATACCGATATTAAAGTGCTGATGACCGGTGAGATCAGTGATGAGATCTTCGGATATAAGTACACCGACTTTGCCCCTTCCCCTTCAGCCTTCCAGCAGGAAGCCGAGAAGCGCCTGAACGAGATCTATATGTATGATGTACTCCGGGCCGATCGAAGCATCTCCTCCAATGGATTGGAAGCCAGGGTTCCCTTTGGCGATCTCGATTTTGTAAAATATGTAATGAGCATTCCTCCCGAAAAGAAGATGAATTTCACAGGTGTTGGGAAATACCTTCTTCGCATGGCGTTTGAAGGCGATTACCTCCCGCATGACATGCTATACAGGGAAAAAGCGGCATTCTCTGATGCTGTTGGGCACAGCATGACAGATAATCTGAAAGCCTATGCAGAGGAGATGTATAGTGACGACGACCTGATGGATGCGGAACTAAAATATACCCATGCCACCCCTATTTCCAAAGAGTCGCTGATGTACCGGGATATTTTTGAATCTCATTTCCCCGGACGCTCAAAAACCGTGGCAGATTTCTGGATGCCCAACAAAGAGTGGGAGAACTGCGATGTGAACGATCCAAGCGCCAGGGTACTTCCTAACTACGGGAAAAGCGGAGAATAAACCCGGATCGCACTAATAAGCTAAAACCCCTGTCAGTAACAGAATCTGGCAGGGGTTTTTCTATGCTTGAATCCGGGCAGCAGAAAGATTTTTTCGATTTTCCTTGACATGTGAATACTTTTGTATTAGATTTGTACGATATAAGTCTATTATTACTTATTTCGTATATTTATGGAAACAACGTCCAATCCAAAAAGAGAGCAGATCATTGCCACCGGAAAGGAACTGTTCTGGAAATTCGGTTTCAAAAGGGTTACCATCGAGGAGATCGCAAGGGAAGCCGGGGTAAGTAAGATGACTTTTTACAAGTACTTTCCCAATAAAACGGAGCTGGCCACAGTAGTTCTGGATGAAGTATTTGAAACCAGCATGGAAAATGTGAGAAAACTCCATGATGAGCATATATCCTCTGCTGAAACTCTTAAAAAAATTCTTCAGTTAAAATCTGAGGGAACCCGCAATATCAGCGAGGAGTTTATCAAGGATCTTTATTCTCACCCCGAAGGAGAACTGAAGGCATATATGGAAAAGAAGATGCAGATCATGTTTGCCGAGATCATTAAAGTGTACGAAAAAGGGAAAGAGGACGGTTGGGTCAGAAAGGATTTGAATATTCCCTTTCTCATGCTGTTTTCCCGGAAAATCATCGATTTGTTTACGGAAGATGAAATGCTCCATTATTTCGATTCCTCCCAGGATCTGGTGATGGAAATCACTAATCTGATGGTATACGGTATATCGCCTCATGAATAAAAGATGATACGAATCAGGCTCATATTGACAATCTGGACTGTGCTGGTTTCCGGGACCGTCTACTCTCAGTCTCTTGGATTCAGGGGTCAGGCTATCGGGTGGACCACTCTGAATCCTGCTGAACCCTTCCAGGCACAGGCAGGCCTCAGGTATATCCCGGAACTTTCTTTCACACTCCCCGCTGGTAAATACACCTTGGAAGGGGAGCTCTCGGTCAACCTCTGGGGCAGCGGGATATATTCGGGTGATTCGCTTGTACTCGATGAGCAACTTTCACCTTATCGTATGTGGGTAAAGTTTTCGGGCGACCAGTTTGAACTTCGGGCCGGACTTCAAAAGATCAATTTCGGATCCGCACAGATGTTCCGACCCCTCATGTGGTTCGATTTCATCGATCCCCGTGACCCGCTACAACTGACCGATGGTGTTTACGGACTGCTGGCCCGTTATTACTTCCTGAACAATGCCAATATCTGGCTCTGGGGTCTGTATGGAGAAGACAAGGTCAAAGGCTGGGAGCTTATCCCTTCCCTTAAAAACAGCATTGAGTACGGTGGCCGTGTCCAAATGCCCCTCTACACAGGAGAGATAGCTGCTACCTACCACCATCGCACCGCCGATCCCACGGCGGTTCTGCCCGACTCTATATCCAAGGGTGATCAGGCTGCAGAAAACCGGATTGCATTGGATGCAAAGGTTGACCTGGTGGTGGGACTGTGGACCGAAATATCATTGATCCACCAGGACCTCAGCTACACCGATCAGAAATATAAAGCCATGCTCAATGTGGGAACGGATTACACCTTTAACCTGGGAAACGGCTTGAACCTTATGGGCGAAGGCTTTGCTTACCTGCAGGGGGAACAGCCCTTCGCCAAGGATGAGGGATTCACATTCGGCCTGCTTTCAGCCTCCTATCCCATAAACATTATCCACAATGTGAACGCCATGGTTTTCTACGACTTTGCAAACAATGACATCTACCGCTTTATCAACTGGTCGGTGGCTTACGACCGTTGGAGCTTTTATGTCATGGGATTCTGGAATCCCGATAGCTATAACCTCTACAACGTGGATCCTCGTACCAGTCTGTACGGAGGATGGGGATTCCAGCTAATGGCAGTATTTAATCACTAAGACACTCAGTAACCATTCAATAAACAAAACAAAATGAAAAACGGAAGTATCATTACCACCGAAAGTCTCGTGAAGGGTTTTCCCATTGGTGGGGGCGAATTCACTGCCCTGAATGGCATTTCACTCGACTTTGAAAAA
>CAYWGP010000004.1:0-46754 GCA_964458155.1 uncultured Bacteroides sp. | reverse complement strand
AAAATCTACAACTCACAAGAAAGAGTATCTGCAGATTATCCTTAAAGAAACGGAGAGCTTGAAAAGGATGATCAATAACATCCTTGATTTTTCAAGGAGGGAAAAGGGCAGACCCGATTACAACTTTGAAGAGGTAAACCTAACTTTGTTGTTGCAGGGTGCCCTGGACGATATTGATTACTGGCTGGTGGAGAAAGGGTTCTCCTTAGTAAAAGAGATGGAAGATCCTGTTCTGACCATGGCAGATCCTGTTGCCCTCAAACAGGCCATCATCAATCTGCTAAACAATGCCATAAAGTTCTCAGTGTCCCGAAAAGAGATTGCAGTAAGGCTCAAAAAAGAGGGAGAGATGGTCCTTCTGCAGGTGGAGGATAAGGGGATCGGGATCCCTGAGGATCAAAAAGAACTGATATTTCAGGCCTTCTACCGGGTTGGGCAGAAGAATTCAGAAGACATCAGTGGAACAGGGCTCGGGCTTTCGGTGGTGAAGGAGATTGTGGAGGCTCATCAAGGAAGGATTAAGGTGGAAAGTCAGGTGAATAAGGGAAGTACATTCACCATTCAATTTAAAGCGATACAGGAAAATTAAGGACCATGGTCATATTAATTATTGAAGACGACATCAGTATTTTACGGGGACTTAAAGATAACCTTGAATTTGAAGGATACCAGGTTATATCAGCGACTGATGGGCAGGTTGGTTTAAAAACAGCCCGGGAAAAACATGTGGATCTTTTGTTGCTGGACATTATGCTCCCGGGAATGAATGGCTACGAAATTTGCCGGAGGCTCAAAAAGGAAAAACCTGATCTTCCCATTATTATGATCACAGCCAGAGGATCGGAAATGGATACGGTTGCCGGCCTGGATATGGGTGCCGATGATTATATCCCGAAACCGTTCAGTATACCGGAGCTGCTTGCCCGGGTTAGAGCGGTACTCAGGAGATCACCCCCGGAACAGGCTAATATTGAGATCTATTCTTTTGGTGATATTACCCTCGACTTTAAGAAGTACGTGGCGAAAATAATTGATAAAGAGATTAATCTCTCCAGCAAGGAGTTTGCAATCATGAAATACTTTATCGAACACGAACATGAAGTGGTTCATCGTCATGACCTGCTGGAGAAAGTTTGGGGTTTTGATATAACACCCACTACCAGAACGGTGGATAATTATATCCTTGAACTTCGGAAAAAAATCGAAGAGGATCCATCTAAACCAAGACACATCCTGACTATCCGGGGAGCCGGGTATAAATTTGTACCGGAATAATTAACCATCCCGGAGGAGAATCCCTGATACGCATATTGGTGGGCAGACACCAATCTCAGCTACGGTGGACTCAAGCTCCGGGTGATGGCTAATCTACATTATCGTGCAGATAGGAGTTGTCGGGGCGCAGCTTGGGTCCCTCCTCTCCCTCTTCTTTGTTATCTGTCAGGCGGTAGCGTGAAACTTCCTTCTCCTCCGAGTGTTTTTGCTGATCAATGGGGATGTTCTTGCGCACATAGGCAGGCACATTTTCAAGCTCTTCAAGTTCATCATCGCCTGAAGAGCTCAGGTAACCCCTGTCTCTCAGCTTCTCATGGGTCTCACGCAGATTTCTTACCCTTTCTGCCAGCTTCTTTTCCCTGATCTCGGGATCTTCCTCCTTCGACTGTTCCATCAGGATATACTCCTCCGAATCTTCTTTGTCTTTGACTCCAAAGGAGAGAGATGCCTGGTGTGGAATTGCATTGGAGCGGCCATCTGACACATCAGGACTCTTTCCGGAATCGCGAAGCGGCACCTTGTGTGTCTGCTTCCTGCCTACATAGACTTCGGGGATGCTGTTCATCCTGAACCCGGTGGCTATAATTGTAACACTGATGTCCTCACCAAGGGATTCATCACTTCCGATTCCCCAGATCAGGGTGGTATCACGCGAAGTAGCACTTACCACATAGTCTGTGATCTCGCTGACCTCATCCATGGTGATCTCTTCCGCTCCGGATGTAATATTGAGCAATACACTCCTGGCTCCCTCTATATCGTTGTTATTCAGAAGAGGTGAAGTGAGTGCCTCCTCGATGGCCTTCCTGGCCCGGTCTTTCCCCGTAGCCGTGGATGAACCCATTATGGCAACCCCGCTGTTGCTCATCACCGTTTGCACATCGGCAAAATCCACATTGATATAGCCGTGAACCGTAATGATCTCCGCAATTCCCCTGGCAGCAATGGCCAGGACATCATCAGCCTTCTCGAAGGACTTGCTCACTGTGAGGTTTCCATAAATCTCACGCAGTTTTTCATTGTTAATTACCAGGAGGGAATCCACATGGTCTTTTAACTGGTTGATGCCATCAATGGCCTGGTTGATGCGCTCGGGCCCTTCGAAACGAAAAGGAATGGTGACTATGGCAACAGTCAGTATTCCCATCTCTTTCGCAGTACTCGCAATTACAGGGGCAGCACCTGTACCGGTTCCTCCTCCCATGCCGGCTGTGATAAAGACCATATTGGTATTACTGGACAATACCTCCTTGATCCTGTCGATGCTTTCCATGGCAGCCTGTCTTCCAATTTCAGATTTACTGCCGGCGCCTCTACCTTCTGTGAGCACATCGCCAAGCTGCAGCTTCACCGCTACAGGGCTGTTGTGCAGTGCCTGGGCATCTGTATTGCACACCACAAAGTTCACATCCTGGATCCCCTTCTTATACATATGGTTCACCGCGTTGCTTCCTCCACCTCCAACACCAATTACCTTGATAACGGATGAGCGCTCGGGGGGCAGGTCGAAATTCATTAAATCTTCCATGGTTCTGGCTTTTCTACATTTTCACATCAGTCTCATCAAAAATATCACTCAGAGTATTTTTCAGGTTCTCAAAGATCTTACCACCCTTTATACCCTTTTTGCTTTTCTTTTCTTCCACCTGCTCTTCAAACAACTCCTCCTCTTCATCCACCATAGGATCCTGAATCCTCATTTCCTCCTTCTTCTCTTTATAGTACTCCAGGCCTTTTAAAAGGAGTCCGACCGAGGTTGAGAACATGGGCTGGTTGATCTCGTCGGAGGAGTCGGCAGACAACAATTCGCCCGGGAAACCAAGACGAACATCCATGCCGGTTTTAAATTTCACCAGCTGGTTCAGATGCTTCAGCATGGAACCGCCCCCGGTAAGAACTACTCCGGCGCTCAGTTTATCCATATAACCTGAATTCTCAAGTTCAAAACTGACTGCATCTATGATTTCCTCCATGCGCGACTGGATTATATAGGCCAGACTCCTGAAGCTGATTTCTTTGGGCTCTCTCCCGGAAATCCCGGGAATGGTAACTACCTTATCCTCCTGGGCCAGGTCGCCCAGAGCCGATCCAAACTGAATCTTCAGGGATTCGGCCTGTCGCTGCAGAATAGCGCAGCCCTCTTTGATATCGCGGGTAATTACATTGCCTCCAAAGGGAATCACGGCTGTATGACGGATCACATCATCGTAATAGACAGCCACATCGGTGGTGCCTCCCCCGATATCCACCAGGGCCACCCCTGCCTCCTTCTCATCATCGGTGAGCACCGCAGCACTGGAAGCCAGGGGCTCCAGCACCAGCTGCTTTACATCAAGGCCCACCCTGTTAATGCATTTTTCAATGTTCCTGGCCGAAGAAATCTGGCCAATCACAATATGGAAATTGGCCTCCAGCCTCTTCCCAAACATCCCAACCGGATTTTTCACTCCGGTCTCATTGTCGACAATATAACTCTGGGGGAGCACATGGAGAATTTCCTCGCCAACATCCACCGGTATCTTGTGCATATCGTCGATCAGGTTTTGCAGATCATTGCGGGTGATCTCATCGTCATAGGAATCGCGGTTGATATATCCCCTGTTCTTCACAGATTTGATATGCTGACCTGCAATTCCAACGAAAACCTCGTTGAATTTAATTCCCGATTGCTCAATAGCTTCGGTTGATGTGGTTTGAATTGCATTTACAGTTTCTTCGATATTCAACACAACTCCGCGTTTAACACCTTTGGAAGGAGTCTGACTCATGCCCAGGACTTCCAGTTTGCCCTGTTCATTCAACCTTCCTACCAGGCTTACGATCTTGGTTGTACCGATGTCCACCGCAGCTACAATCTTTTCATTTGTTGCCATAGTCTTAACGTTTAGTACATATTACTTGATTGGTATATTTCAAATTAATGGTGCTGTAATTATTCCATCCATACACAGAAAGCCCCTGCTGGTAAAGCAATTCCAGGTTTCTCAGTTTAAGCTCCCAAAGCTCCATGCTGCCCATCAGAATCTGGTGGGCTCCCACCCTGGGAATCAGCTCATACTCACCTTTGCGGTTCACATAAAGCTGTACAATCTGTTCACTCCAGAAGGGATGTGCACATACAAAGCTGCAGAACCGGTAAATCTCCTCCAGTTGCTTATTCCCTCCTTTACCGGCTTCTGGCTTGGCAATACGTCCTGATACAAGGAAAATATGAGGCACGAATTGTCCCGACAGGGGGAGTACTTCCCCTTCTGTATCGAGATAGAATCCCTCCCTGCCATTCGGCATAATCCTTACCAGAGGAACACTTTGATCCAGTCTGATTTCCATCCTGCCGCTCACATCGGTGCTCACTTCGGCTCCCCTGATATATGGATTCTCCTCCAGGAGATTCTCAAGCTCCCTGGTGTTGATTTCCTTCAGTGGATAGCCCTGGAGCTGTAAGCCTTCTGAACGAAACATGGCCCTTATTTCCGAATCGGTCACAAAGCTGCTGTGAACAGTATCGGAAACCACCACATCGATGTGCGTGCAAAGTATCTCATCCGCTTCGCCGGAGACAAAACCCAGGATTACCACAAACCATGCAGCAATTCCTATCCAGATCAATATTTTTAAAATCCTGCGCATCATATTCTCATACACCACTCCTTAAGTGGTCTGACAAACTGGTTAATATCACCTGCTCCCATTGTTACCAGCACTTCGGGGTCTCTCTCCTTCACTACTCTTAAGAGTTGATCCCCTTCAACAAGCACTTTTTCATCCAGCCGGATCAGGTCAAGAAGCATGGCCGAATTAACACCCGGTATGGGCTCTTCCCTGGCCGGATAAATTTCCATCAGTATCAACTGATCGAGCATCTCCAGGCTCCTTGCAAATTGTTCCGTAAAATCGCGTGTCCTGGAAAAAAGATGGGGCTGAAAGATCCCGCATATCTTTTTTTCCGGGAAAAGCTCCCTGACCGAAGAAAGGAAGGCTGCTATCTCCGTGGGATGATGTGCATAGTCGTCGATATAGACTCGCCTGCTATTATTCACCTGCACATCAAAGCGGCGCTGAACACCCTGGTAATCGGAAAGAGCAAGTACAATACTTTCAGCTGTCAGGCCCATCTGGTGGGCCACAGCTATGGCAGCCAGGGCATTCTCCACATTCAGCATGCCCGGAATCTGCAATTTAATCTCCGGGAAAAGGGAATTAGGTGTACGCACGGTAAAGCGGTATCCCAGGCCAAAGTGAGCCAGGTTCTCCACCGTGTAATCGGCATCCTTCTGGTCAAGCGAATAGGTAAAAGTGGTCACATGATCGCCTATCCTGGGAGTAAGTCCGTATTTCAGTATCAGTTTTCCCTTTTCCCTGATTTGTCCGATATAGGATTCAAATCCCTTGCGGATGTTCTCTTCTGTATGGTAAATATCCAGGTGATCCGCATCCATTGAAGAGAGTACCGCGATTTCAGGGAAAAGGGTCAGGAAGGAGCGGTCAAATTCATCTGCTTCGGCAACGATCACTTTTGAGGCAGGATCGAGATAGAGATTAGTGGAGCTGTTTTTACTAATGCCTCCCAGGAAGGCATTGCATCCCAGATTGGAGGAGTGCAGGATATGAGCCAGCATGGTGGAAATGGAGGTCTTGCCATGGGTACCTGCCACGCCCACTCCCCTTCCGGAGTTAAAGACTTCTCCCAGGGCTACAGATCGCTTGATCACCCGAAATCCTCCCTTTCGGAAATAATTCAGCTGAAGATGATTCTCAGGAACAGCCGGTGTAAAGATTACCAGGGTACGTTCGGGATTCCGGAATTCAGCAGGAATAAGCCGTGTGAGATCTTCAAAAACGATATGAACACCTTCACGGGCCAGTTGATCGGTCAGTGCAGTTGAAACCCGGTCAAAGCCAGCCACTTCTTTACCCTGACTGACAAAATATCGAGCCAGGGCGCTCATTCCGATGCCCCCCACTCCAATAAAATAGACACTATCCAGATTTCTCCAAATCATCCTTCAGCCAGTATAAGTTCTGCCTCGGCAGCTATCCTCCCGGATGCATCTGCGATGCCGAGTTGTTTAATATTCTTTGACAGCCTCTCCTGTTCTTCCCTGTTTCCCATCAATGCAAGCATCCTGTCAAGCAGTTGCTCACCGGCATCATCATCACGAACCAGCACAGCGGCATTCCTGCTTACAAGCGAGTTTGCGTTATGGGTCTGGTGATCCTCTGCCACATTGGGTGAAGGCACAAGAATTACGGGCTTTCCCACAATGCACAGCTCTGAGATGGTAATGGCTCCGGCCCGGGATACAATAAGATCTGCCACACCGTAGGCCAGGTCCATTCTCGAAATAAATGGCATTACCCTTATATTCTTCAGGGCGCTGGCCCTGACCTTCTCCTCAACCTCCTTCTGGTAGTACTTCCCACATTGCCAGAGCACCACCAGGTCCCCCCTGTTCAGTTTATCCAGGCCTTCCAGGAAACTTATGTTCAGGGTACGAGCACCAAGGCTGCCCCCCACCATAAGGCAAACATTCTTGCCCTTCTCAATCTCAAATTCGCTGTAAGCCTCTGCAGGTTTATCCCTGAGATTCAACAGATATTCCCGAACTGGATTTCCTGTGATTACAATGCGGTCTGCAGGGAAGTAGCGATCCATCTTTTCATAGGCCACGCAAATGCTGCGTGCCGAAGATGCAAGCAGCCGGTTGGTTACCCCTGCATAGGAGTTCTGCTCCTGGATCAAAATGGGGATCCTTTTCCTGGCTGCCGCTTTCAATATGGGGCCACTGGCATATCCGCCCACACCCACAGCAAGGTCAGGAGAAAATCGTCTGATAATCCTGCGCGAACGGATCATGCTCACAAAGAGTTTATAGAAAAAAGTGATGTTCTTATATGTCAGTCGACGCTGAAATCCGGCCACCGGCAATCCTTCAATGGAATAGCCTGCTTCAGGAACTTTCTCCATTTCCAGTTTACCCAATGCGCCCACAAACAGAAATTCCATATCCGGATTCTTCTCCTTCAATGCATCCGCGATGGCGATGGCCGGGAACACATGTCCGCCGGTTCCGCCCCCCCCGATCAGGATACGATATGTAGGCTTCTTATCCACTTATTTCAAATTCGGTGCGCTTTAAACTTTCACTTTCCTCTTTCAGCCTTTCACTGTCTTCTTTCAACTTCTCGCTTTGTTCCTGCAACTTCTCAGCTTCTAATCTTGCTTTTTCACTGGCATCTTCCCTTGTTCCCCAGCTTACCGACAGGATCATGCCGGTAGCCATACTGGTAAATAAGATGGATGAGCCTCCCATACTAACCAGGGGCAGGGTCTGGCCGGTGACCGGCACTAATCCCACTGCCACAGCCATATTTACAAAGGCCTGCAGTACAAGCCCCATGGAAAGGCCAAAGGCCAGGAAGGCACCGTAAGTACTTTTGCTTCGCCGGATAATCATCCCTGCTCTGAAGAAGAGCCACAGGTAGAGCGCAATCACCAGGATCCCTCCTATCAGGCTTCCATATTCTTCGATGATAATGGCATAGATAAAATCCGAGTAGGGATGGGGCAGCAGGTTGCGCTGTGTGCTGTTTCCGGGTCCCTTCCCGAACAGTCCTCCCTGTACAATAGCCACCTTAGCCTGATCGGCCTGGTAATTATCCCCTTCTCCATCCACATAGTTCTCGATCCGGTTCTTCCAGGTGGCAATCCGCCCTTCCCGGTCGAGGAGCAGTGCTCCGCCCACAAAAACCGACAGGGCAAATACTCCTGTGAACAGCATCAATACCAGGTACCTGACAGGGATTCGACCAACAAACATCAGGCTGAATGCGGTAACAAAAACAATGGCTGCTGTTGAGAAGTTGGCAGGTAGAATCAGTGCACAGGTTATTATAATGGCCAGGGAGATCTTTCCGAACACCCCTTTAAAATCTTTTATATTATTCTGGTTCACGGACAGAATCTTGGCCACATACATTACCAGGGCAATTTTGGCAAAGTCTGAAGGCTGAATGGTCAGGCCCGTACCCGGAATCTGCAACCAGCGGGTGGCTTCATTGATATTGGTCCCGGCAATCAGAGTCAATAAGAGCAGGGGGATGGCCAGGTAGAGAGAGAAGACCGATACCCTGCTGAAGATGCGATAAGGAACCAGGTGCACGAAGAATATGATCAGTACACCCAGGAGGATGAACTTAAGCTGGCGAAACAGGTAGAAGAAGGTATTGCCCGAACGGTGCTGGTAGGCCAGCGACCCGGTTGAGCTGTAAACCGACAATAGGGAAATCACCAGGAGGATCAATATGACCATCCAGATAATCCTGTCGCCTTTTATGTACCTTCTAATCTTCACCAATTCCTTTTTACATTACAGACTTCTGACTGCTTCTTTAAACTGTCGTCCACGGTCCTCAAAACTCTCAAAGAGGTCAAAACTGGCACATGCAGGAGACAGAAGCACGGTCTCCCCGTCCCTGGCCAGGTAGTAAGCAGCCTTTACTGCCTCATCCATACTCTTTGTTTCTACAATGGATTCCACCTTTCCGCTGAAGGCCTTGATTACACGGTCATTCTCTTTGCCCAGACAAACAATGGCCTTGACCTTATTCTCAACCAGGTTATAGAGCTCGCTGTAATCGTTGCCCTTGTCAACCCCTCCAACGATCCAGACCGAATTGCCTTTTACACTCTCCAGTGCATACCAGGTTGAGTTCACATTGGTGGCTTTAGAATCATTGATAAAGTTGATCCCGTGTACCTTCATTACGGTCTCCAGCCGGTGTTCCACTCCCTGGAAGTCCATCAGTGCTTCGCGGATCACATCATTGCGAATCTTAAGAACATTTCCTGCAATTCCTGCAGCCATGCTGTTGTAAGTATTATGCCTCCCTCTAAGGCTCAGCTCCTGCACGGACATGCTGAAGTCGACATCATCAAATTCAATACGAAGTTCCTCATCATTCTCTACCCAGGCCACATCATGTTCCTTTTTCTGATAGGCGAAAGGAAGCTGTTCGGCCCTTGTTACTATTTTCTCCAGCTCCTTGATGGTAATCTCATCATCGGAGCAGAAGACAAAGTATTCCTCTTCTGTAAGATTCTGGGTCACCCTGAACTTGGAATCCACGTAATTCTGCATATTGTAATTGTAGCGGTCCAGATGATCGGGAGTGATATTCAGCAAAATGGCAATGTCTGCCTTAAAACCGTACATACCGTCCAGCTGAAAGCTACTGAGTTCAAGAACATAATAATCATAGGCCTCCGTGGCCACCTGGAAGGCAAAACTGCGTCCCACGTTCCCCGCAATACCAACATTCAGTCCTGCCTTGCGCATCATGTGATGGATCAGAGATGTGGTGGTGGTTTTCCCGTTGCTTCCGGTAATACAAATCTTTTTGGCGTTGGTATATCGTCCTGCAAATTCGATTTCGGAGATTATGGGGATCTCCTTTTTCCGAAGCAATTTGATAATGGGTGCGCTCTCAGGGATCCCGGGACTCTTGATTACCTCCGTGGCATTCAATATCAATCGCTCAGTATGACCCCCCGATTCATAAATCACCTGATATTCGTCGAGCAACTCCCGGTAAAAAGGTTTGATCTTTCCGGCATCCGAAACAAAAACATCAAAACCTTTGGAGCGGGCCAGAATGGCAGCTCCTGTTCCACTTTCACCTGCACCGAGGATTACTATACGTTCTCTGTTTTCCATATGGTTTAGTTTATTTTATTATCTCATCTTCAGGGTTACAATTGAAATTACTGCCAGCAAGATTCCCACGATCCAGAACCTGGTTACAATCTTGGGTTCCGGATATCCTTTCATCTGGTAATGGTGATGTATGGGTGCCATCAGAAATAATCGCCTGCCCTCTCCATATTTAAGTTTGGTTCTTTTGAACCAGCCCACCTGCAGTATCACCGAAAGGCTCTCTATCAGGAAAACTCCGCATAAAATGGGGATCAGTAATTCCTTTCGGATCACCACAGCAAATACAGCAATGATCCCGCCCAGGGCCAGGCTACCCGTATCGCCCATAAATACCTGGGCCGGATAGGAGTTGTACCAGAGAAAGCCGATGGTGGCCCCAATAAATGCTGAGGCAAAAACCACAAGCTCACCAGCATTGGGAATGTGCATTATATTCAGGTAATTGGAGTAGATGGCGTTCCCCGATAACCAGGCAAATACCGCGAGGGTCACGCCGATAATAGCCGCCAATCCCGTGCTTAGTCCGTCGAGCCCATCCGTAATATTGGCTCCGTTGGAAACGGCGGTCACTATAAATATCACCGCCAGTACGAAGATGACCCAAACCAGTTGGTCGGCATACTTTCCGCTGAACCAGATCAGCCAGGAATAATCGAACTCGTTATTCTTGACAAAGGGAATAGTGGTTAGCAGTTGTTTGTGCTCCCTGACAATATAGAGATTCCCCCCATCGTCCACCTGCATCTCCTGGGTCTTGTACTCATTGAAATTCTCCTGGGTAACCTGGATCCGTTCGCGGATCATCACATCGTCGCTGAAGTAAAGGGTCAGGCCAACAATCAGTCCAAGCCCAATCTGTCCGAATACCTTGAATTTTCCACGCAATCCTTCCTTGTTCTTTTTAAACACCTTGATATAATCATCCACGAATCCGATCAGTCCCATCCAGACGGTAGCCACCAGCATCAGAATGATGTATACGTTGGTGAGATTGGCAAAGAGCAGGACAGGTATAATTATGGAGGCCAGGATAATGATCCCGCCCATGGTGGGCGTACCCTGCTTTTGCTTCTGTCCGTGGAGTCCCAGGTCGCGAACCGATTCCCCAATCTGCTTCCGGTGAAGGAGCTTGATGATCCGTTTACCGACAATCATGGAGATGATAAGGGATGCTATGACCGTAAAGGAGGCCCTGAAGGAGAGGTACTGGAACATCCCGGCTCCTGGAAAATCGAACTGCTCTAGATGTTTAAAAAGGTGATATATCATTCTCTATCCCTTTAAGTTTTGCTTAAGTATCTTCATATCATCAAAGGCCCTTTTTTCACCGGCAATCTCCTGGCTTAGCTCATGCCCCTTGCCTGCTACCAGGATAATGTCTTTCTCTCTTGCAATGATGCATGCCGTGCGGATGGCCTCCTCGCGATTTACGATGCGCATGCAGCGTTCAAGATCTTGTTTTGGTACCCCTTCCATCATTTCATCGAGGATCAGCTCCGGATCCTCGTCCCGCGGATTATCGGAAGTAAGGATGACCTTTTGACTGGCAGCGGCAGCGATTCTGGCCATAAGCGGCCGCTTGCCCCTGTCCCTGTTTCCACCGGCACCCACCACAGTAATAATCTCCCCACCGGCCACATTTACCTCATGAATGGTGTCCAGGACATTCTGCAACGCATCGGGTGTATGCGCATAATCCACAATTGCCGTGGCTCCTTTTGCTGAGCGAAAAGTCTCAAACCTTCCAGCCACCGCGTTCAGTTCACTCAAGGCGGCCAGCACATCATCGGGATGATGTCCCAGCAGAATAGAAGCCCCGTAGGCACACAGGAGGTTTGAAGCATTAAATTTGCCAGGCAGTGTGACCCAAACCTCATTGCCATTTATCTCCATGGCCGTTCCCTCCAGGTGCATCTCGCTTATCTTTCCCCTGAATTCGGCGATGGAGCGCAGACTGTAGTAGTGCTTCTCGGCCTTACAGTTCTGCAGCATCACTCTCCCGTTTTTATCGTCGGCATTCACCAGGGCAAAAGCACTGGCAGGCAAGTCATCGAAAAAGCGTTTCTTCACATTCAGGTACTCCCTGAAATCCTTGTGATAGTCAAGATGATCCCGGCTCAGGTTGGTGAAGATCCCTCCATCAAACTCCAGTCCTCCAATACGTTCCTGGTCGATCGCATGAGAACTTACCTCCATAAAACAGTACTCGCATCCGGTATTGACCATCTCCCGCAATACCTCATTGATCTGCAGGGGATCGGGTGTGGTATGGGTGGCCGGATGTGACTCCTCACCAATAAGTACCTGGATGGTGGATATCAATCCGGTTTTGTATCCCATCCTTTGATGCATCTGGTACAGCAACGTGGCAATGGTGGTTTTTCCATTGGTACCTGTTACCCCCACCAGGCTCAGATCGGCGGAGGGGTGATCGTACAAAGCTGTTGCCATTTGTGCCAGTGCCTGCCGGCTATCGGCAACGCAGATTACAGGAATCCCGGGCCTGACATCTTTTCCCTTAGTTTCACAGACCACGGCTGCTGCACCTGAAGCCAGGGCCTGGTCGATATAGCTGTGACCGTCGGCCTGCAGTCCTCTGACGGCCACGAAGAGATCGCCGTCGCTGACCTCCCTTGAATCGAAAGTGATTTTTCCGATAAGGGGATCCTGATCGCCAAATATGGCGCTCACATCCAAGTCCCGTATGATCTCTTTCAGTCTCAATTAACCATCTTTTAAACTCATATCCAGTCTTACCGTGGTGCCTTTCCGGATGAGGCTTCCGGGCAATTGACTTTGATGCCTGACGGTCCCCCTTCCATCGGCTACCACCTTTAAACCTCTGCTTTCCATCAGATATACAGCATCCTTTAATCCCATATCAACAACATTGGGAACCAGTTGCGATGAAACGGTTCTGGAGGAGGAAACCACTCCTTCCGGGGTGCTTCGGGTCGATACCCACTGGCTTTCATCTCCCTGCTCCTTCAATGGGAGTTTCAGATAATTAAAGGCAGAAGCCAATGCCTCACCGTTGCCACTCTTTGAATAAGGGGCCTGGATACTTTCTTCTGCAAGTTGCACGCGGCCTTCCTGTAATTCATACTCTCTTACATAGATTCGGTCGGTAATATCCCTGAAAATGGGACCTGCCACCACGTTACCGTAATAAATCTGTTCGGAAGGAGCATTGACCACCACAATGCAGGAATACCTGGGATCATCGGCCGGGAAATAGCCTACAAATGAGGCCTGGTACAACTTGGTATAACCCTCCTTACTTATGGAAACCTGCGCGGTTCCGGTCTTCCCGGCAATTTTGTAGTGGGTATTGGCCAGGTTGCTGGCCGTACCGCTATCCACCACCCCTTCCAGCATCTCTTTTATTTGAGCCAGGGTCTCCCTGGAACAGATATGATTATTTAACACCTCTGTCTTTCCCCGCTCGACCACCTTCCCATGCGAGCGGATTTCCTCCAGGAATAAGGGTTTGACCATCTTCCCGTTATTGGCCACTGCATTGTAAAGTGCAAGAATTTGCAGCGGGGTCATAAGTACCTCGTAGCCCATGGACATCATGGGAAGAGAAAGCCCCGACCAGTATGGGTCATCGGTATATTTAACATTAGGCTGCCCCTCACCTTTGATCTCAACCCCCAGTTTTTGATTGAGCCCCATTTCATAAAGGCGGTTTATAAAGAGTTCCGGTTTCTCCTGATAATTATCATTTACAAGTTTGGTAATCCCCACATTCGACGACACCTCAAAAGCACGTTGTACAGTGATCACTCCAAGTGCGTCATGCTGACTGTCGATAACCTTGTGACCATAATATTCAGTTACTCCATTTTCAACATCCACGGTACTTTCGGGCTGGACATGGCCATCCTCCAGCAGGGCAATCATGGAGGCCAGTTTGAAGGTAGATCCAGGTTCCGTGGATTCCCCGACAGCATAGTTATAATCTTCAAAGTAATTTCCGTCCTCATCCCTGGAAAGGTTGGCAATGGCCTTCACCTTGCCGCTTTTCACCTCCATCAGGACCACGCAACCATGATCGGCACGATGACGGCCCAGCTGGTCCATAAGGGCATTCTCCGCCACATCCTGGAGATCCACATCTATGGTAGTGACGACATCCTGGCCATCTTCAGGTTCAATTTCGTAGGCATCGTTGATAGGCATCCAGTCATCACCACGAATCTTTCGCATCAGCATGTATCCTTCAACACCTTTCAGTTCTTTATCATAGGCGCCCTCGATCCCCACAACACTTCGCTGATCATCGCTCATGATATACCCCACCGTTCTTTGAGCCAGCATGCCATATGGAGTGTCCCTGCGGTTTTGCTGAACATAGCGAACACCTCCCTTATATCTTCCCTGCCTGTAGATGGGGAAGAGTTTTACCTGCTGAAGCTGGGTATAGTTTACGTCGCGCTTGACCAGGTAGTAGCGGTTGCCGGCCTCCCATTCCCTTACCAGGTCTCTCTTGTAAGTGGTCCAGTGGCGGTCCTTAAATAAGCCTGAAAGGGACTTTGAGAGTTCATCCACCCCGGCATCAAAGATCTCACGGGTAAAGGCCTCTGAACGAAAATCCATTCGGATCTCGTAATAGGGGACCGATACGGCCAGGAGCCTGCCATCGGAAGAATAGATGCTTCCCCTGTTGGGCTCAATCACTGTGTGACGTACGGTACTGTTCTCTTCCCGGGCCCACTTATCCCTTTCGAACAACTGCAGATGTATGGCTTTTCCGAGTATGAGAAGACCCATAAGTAAAACTCCCAGATAAATCAGGGAGGTCCGAATCAATATGTCCTTTTTCAACGACATCCTACTCTTCGTTCTGAATCAGTTTTTTTGGCGGGTCCAGATTTTCTTCCAGGCCAAGCATATTCCTGTTTACCAGCTGCATCACCTCCGACTGTCTGCTGATCCTTACCAGTTCAGAAGAAGTTGAAATCGACCTGGCACGCATTTCCTTCACATCGCTCTGAAGACTATTCAGATGGATCATTGTTTTTTCAGCGTGGTTCCGGTTGGCAATGGAAAGAAAAGCGATCAAAACCAGCAGCAGTATAAATCGACTCTGCTTCATCACAGCCTTGCGGGTCAGCACATTTCCATCCAGAAGATCGCGAAGGGAAAAACTCTTCTCCTTCTCCTCAATGGACTGGTCAAATTCTATGTTCTTCTTTTCCCTGCTCATTGCTCGATTCGTTCAGCTATTCTCAGCTTTGCACTTCTGGCCCTGTTATTCTCCTTAATTTCCTCCTCCGAGGGGGTAATCACACTCCGGTTTACCAGTTTCCAGGGTGAGAGTATATTTCCGTAAAAATCCTTCTTTATCTCACCTTCCAGGTTTCCTGATCGCAGGTAATTCTTCACGATCCGGTCCTCTATGGAGTGGTAAGTAATCACCACCAGCCTGCCCCCGGGCTTCAGGCAGGCTGCAGTCTGCAACAGCATCTCCCTGAGTGCCTCCATTTCACGGTTCACCTCGATCCGCAGTGCCTGGTATACCCTGGCCAGGAACTTACTGGGCTGATGCCTGGGGATAAAGCGTTTCAACACCTGCTCCAGGTCTCCCGTAGTTTCTATGGCAGATTCCTCCCTGGCCTCCGTAATGGCTGCTGAGAGGGCTCTTGCATTTCCAAGTTCTCCGTAAGATTTTAAGATTCTGACCAGCTCTTCCTGGGGAGCCTCATTTAACAGTTGCGATGCTGTACGCTTGCTGCGCACATCCATGCGCATATCCAGTGCTGCATCTGATTTAAATGAGAAACCCCTTTCAGGTTGGTCGATTTGATGAGAGGAGATACCCAGATCAGCCAGAATTCCATCTACTTGTTCAATGGCATGGTATCTCAGGTAGTGTTTTAAGTATCTGAAGTTTGACCCGACAAAAATGAGCCGCTTATCATCCGGAATATTAGCAAAGGCATCCAGATCCTGGTCAAATACTACAAGCCTGCCATTTTTACCCAACTTTTTTAGAACTTCGAGGGAGTGCCCCCCTCCTCCAAAGGTCAGGTCCACATAACTGCCCTTTGGTTTAATATCTAATCCTTTGATGCTTTCATCCAACAATGCTGGCTTATGATAGCCCATTATTTATCCAGTTCATCGATTGATCCGCCTAAAATTTTTTCAGCCATAACAGCAAAATCATCGTCTGCCAGACTGACCTTTCCATATTGATCCGAAGCCCAGATCTCAATCTTCCCGCTTTGCCCTGCCAGCACCACTTCATCACCGATTCCCGCGTACTCCATCAAGCGCTTCGGAATAAGCATCCTGTTATTTGCATCCAGAGACACCTCTGCCGTCCCTGAAAAAAACATCCTGAGAAAGCGTGCATGTTCCTTGTTATAGGGATTTGTTTTGGAACGGATAATCTTGTTCTGCCGCTCCCATTCCTCCATGGGGTACATGATCAGACAGTTTTCAAACAGATCCCGTTTCAGCACAAAACCATCCTGAACAGCCTCCCTGCTCTGCTTTTTAAAAGCAGCCGGGAAAGAGAGCCGTCCCTTGGAATCAAGTCTTACAGTATAGTCTCCTATAAACGTAATCATACGATTTTCACAGGTTTAAGCGTAAAAGTAGTACTTTTTCACCACTTTGTACCATTTCATCCCACTTTTTCCCACTTTGTTAATAACTTATCTTTTAATACTTTTGTCTTTACACTATGGGGCAGCTCAGCCTTTAAGGATAAATAAATGGACGAAGCAACACACAAAATAAATTTTAAACCTATCATTATCAAGGACTTATTCATGGACAAGAATCCCAAGCTGGCCCGCTGGATTCCAGGCTTCGTCTACAGAATATTGTCCCGCATGCTGCGGATTGATTTTATGAATGATCCCATACTTTACAACCATGGATATAAGAAGGATGTGGATTTTGCAAGAGCATCCATTGATGCCTTCAATGTTACTCTGGGTGTAAGAGGCAGGGAGCACCTTCCCGCGGAAGGACGGTATATTTTCGTGGCCAACCACCCCCTGGGTGGATTTGACGGGATGATGATTATCAGTGAATTGTCGCGAAACTATCCTCAGCTGAAAGTGCTGGTTAATGACCTGCTTACCAATGTAAAAAACATGGATGGGATTTTTGTGCCCATCAACAAGCACGGTGCCCAGCCCATGGATAATGTACGCCGGATCAATGCCATTTTCGAGTCGGACGAACAGATAGTGTCCTTCCCGGCCGGACTGGTCTCACGAAGAAAAAAGGGGGTCATCCGTGACACAGAATGGCAAAAAAGCATCATTAGCAAGGCAAAACAGTCCAAAAGGGATATTATCCCCCTCCATGTAAGCGGCAGATGTTCCAATTTCTTCTACATCCTGGCAAATACCAGGAAGCTCCTGGGAATTAAAGCTAACCTGGAAATGTTCTTTCTTCCCAACGAATCCTATAAGCACCGTAATAAACATTTTGTCATTACCTTTGGGAAGCCCATTCCGTATCAAACCTTTGACAAACGCTATACCCCTGTTCAATGGGCAGCCCGGGTCAAGGATTATACTTACTCCCTGGCTGAAAATCCGGAAGGTGAGTTCAGCGATATAATTAAATAAGCTGTCGATCATGAAAATGAAAGAAGTCATTGCCCCGGTTCCCCTGGCAACTCTGAATGAGGAACTTTCAAATGAGCGCTTCATCCGGAAAACCAACAAAGGAGGAAATAAAATCTTTATCGTTAATGCCGAAAACTCACCCAATACCATGCGGGAGATCGGGCGGCTCAGGGAACTGAGTTTCAGGAATGCAGGTGGAGGCACGGGACTGGAGTGTGACCTGGATGAGTATGATACCGGGGAGAATTCCTACCAGCAATTAATAGTCTGGGACCCTGATGAAAAAGCAATCCTTGGCGGATACCGTTTTCAAATTTGCGATCCCGGTAAATGTATTAAAAACGGGAAGATCTGTCTGGCCACATCCAAGTTATTCAATTTTTCAGACGAGTTTGTGAGCGATTATGTGCCCCATATGATAGAACTGGGAAGGTCCTTCGTGCAACCCAAATATCAATCAACCGCCCTGAGGCGAAAGGGACTTTATGCTCTTGACAATCTTTGGGACGGACTTGGAGCCCTGGTGCTGGACCATCCCAACAAGAAATATATGTTTGGCAAGGTTACCATGTACCTGCACTACCATCAGCTGGCCAGAGATATGATTCTTTTCTTCCTGAACAAGCATTTTCCGGACAGAGACGGACTGGTAACACCAAAGGAGCCTTTGAAAATGGCCACGGACAGAGCCAGGCTCACAGCTATATTTACCGGTCAGAATTATGAAGAGGATTACAAAATCCTCTCCAGAGAGGTGCGTGCCTGTGGCGAAAACATCCCCCCGCTGATTAATGCCTATATGAGTCTTTCCCCCTCCATGAGAACCTTCGGCACCGTGCTGAACAGGGGATTTGGAGATGTGGAGGAAACCGGGATAATGATTACACTCAATGATCTCTATAAAGCCAAAGTAGAAAGGCATGTTCTGAATTATGTTCCCAAGGCCGTTCAGAAAATTAAAAATATCAGGCGAAGGAATCTGAAGATTCAAAAACTGAATACCCGCTTTAAATTGTATAAGCGGAAATAGAAGAATCTTGCAGGAAAAAATGCTGCACTAATACGCCCGTGTATTGATCCCGTGTATATAGTTCAGGAAAGATGTGCTGGCCACCTTGTTGCCTCCCGGGGTGGGATAGTCGCCGGTAAAATACCAATCACCCAGATCATTGGGTACTGCCTTATGCAAATTCTCAATACTCTGATATACAATCTGCACCTCGGCCTTCACACTTGAATCGGTTAGCATTTCTGCGATCTTCTTGCTAATCTGCGGCCGGGTAAAGGGTTCGTAAATATCTTTCACATAATTCACGAACTCCTCCTTGGGCAGATCCTTCTGTAATTGGCACTTCTTGTAAACTTCGTTGATCACATGCTCCATCTTGTTTTCCTTAAGAAGCTGGATGGCCGCCTGGAAAGCTGTGAAATCACCCAGCTTTGCCATATCGATGCCGTAGCAATCGGGGTAACGGATCTGAGGTGAAGAGGAGACTACAACAATTTTTTTGGGATCCAGTCTGTCCAGTATCTTGATAATGCTCTGTTTCAGTGTGGTACCCCTGACAATGCTGTCATCGATAATTACCAGATTATCTTTACCCGAACGGATGGTTCCATAGGTAATATCATACACATGGCTTACCATATCTTTCCGGCCCTTGTCCTGAGAGATAAAGGTGCGCAGTTTGAGGTCCTTAATGGCCACCTTTTCAATGCGGGCCCGCTCTGTCATGATCTTCAGTATATCCTCCGGACTGCACTTCCCTTTCAGCTTGAACAGCTCATCCATCTTCTTGGTAAGCATGTGATCTTCAACGCCTTTTACCATTCCGTAGAATGCTGATTCAGCGGTATTGGGGATAAAGGAAAATACCGTGTCTTCCACTTCGTAGTTAATGGCTTCGAGGATCTGGGGTACCAGCATCTCACCCAGTTTCTTCCGCTCGCTGTATATTTCTTTATCACTTCCCCTGGAGAAATAGATCCGCTCGAAGGAACATGATTTTCTTTCCCGCTTCTCCCTGATACGATCGATGGAGATCTCCCCGCCTTTTTTCACCACAAGTGCATGACCCGGTGGCAGCTCCTTCACATCTTCAAAATCCACATTCATAGCTGTCTGTATCACCGGCCGCTCGGATGTCACAATTACCACCTCTTCGTCGTGGTAATAGTATGCAGGTCTGATTCCCCAGGGATCCCGCATGGCAAAGAGATCACCATGGCCCAGCATTCCGGCCACTGTATAGCCCCCGTCCCATCTTTTGCTGGCATCGGCCAGTAACCTGGATACATCTAAGTTA
Source organism: uncultured Bacteroides sp. (assembly GCA_964458155.1). Taxonomy (GTDB): domain Bacteria; phylum Bacteroidota; class Bacteroidia; order Bacteroidales. Next base: position 26,858 of record CAYWGP010000004.1, on the reverse strand, counting down.
CTGCCAATCTGCTGAGTGATATCCACATTGGAATGTCCCTCGGACTTATAATGATCGAATAGGCGCTGATTTTCCACATCCAGGAAATGCCCGACCTTTTCCAGCATGGTCACCGTATCCGAATACTCTTTGGGATACTGGCCCAGCTCAACAAGGGTATTAAAAAGTTCATCCACATTGGTCAGGTTAAAATTCCCGGCCAATACCAGGTTACGTGTGCGCCAGTTGTTTTCCCGCATTACCGGATGCAGATTGGCAATGTTATTGGAGCCAAAGGTGCCATAACGCAGATGCCCCAGGTAGGCCTCTCCCACAAAGGGCAGGTTTGCCTTGGCCCAGTGGGCATCATTAAATGTATTTGGATTGGATTTTTCAGCTTCCTCGAACCTGGAATAGATTTCTTTAAAAATTTCATTGATGGCCGATGAACCGGTCTCCCTCCTGCGGTTGAAGTATTTCTTCCCCGGGGGAATGTCCATTCTAAGGCTGACCACTCCGGCTCCATCCTGTCCCCTGTTCCTCTGCTTTTCCATAAGCAGGTAGAGTTTTTCCAAACCGTACCTCCAGGAGCCATAGTGAAGTTGATAATATTCCAGTGGCTTAAGCAGGCGGACCAACGCTATTCCACATTTGTGTTTTATTTCGTCGGTCATAGGATTCTCCTTCTAATCAACATCCTTAAGTATTATAAAATCTTCCCTGACAATTGAATTCGGGAAGTCCTTCGCGATCCTGTCCTGCAGTTTCAATGCTTCACTCTTTGTCCGGCAGTCACCCACATAAATTTTAAAGTAGGGTTCGTCATAGCGGTTATAGGCATCCATACCAGGGTAGAGAGAAAGAAACCTGGCCCTCACCTGTTGTTGCTCATTCTTGGCACCAATGCCGCTTTCAGAATAGATCCTAATTCGATACCCGGGAATTCCGGAAGATCGCATATTTCTGGCAATCAACTTATTATAATTGGATTCCATAAGGCTATCCAGCTCAACAGTAACCCGGTTACCCGATCCATCCTCCAGCAGTGACATAAGGAGATCCCCCTGCCTGCCTGCCTGGTTTTCCTGTGCCATCAGGCTACCTGCCGCGAAGACAAAAGACATGAGAAAAAGTAAGCAACGCGTCATCCTTTTATTTTGTGTGGACAAAATTAATCAAATTTGCATTCTGTTTGTCATACATTTAAGAAAATGATTACATTCACCTGATGCAGACTGAATTGCGCAAGAAACAGAGAAAAAGAGAGATTCTGGCCGGTTTAACAATAATACTGGCCGTGGCCAGCTATATCACATCCCTGTTGCTTGATTTCAATTTCGTAAGTCCTTATGCTACCCTGCAGGAGGACCTCTCCTATCTTTCAAACCACCAGAGAAATCTGCAAATAAGTGTTTGGGCATGGTTGGGGACCTCCCTTATTACATTTATTTCGATTCCTCCATTCATTCTTCTCTTCCAGAAAAGACTGAAATTTTTTCACTATGTGAATGCCACCTGGCTACTGGGGGCCTCAGTGGGATTCCTGCTGATGGGCCTGTCGGGAATTGAACTCACCAAGGAATTGGCTGGTGGCCTTCTGAGCAATATGCAGGAGACCAACGAAGAGATATGGATCAGGCTCCTTGGCCTTTTTCAGGACGAACAGTTCTACAGGCGCATTGGTAGCAGTTTTGTGGGTCTTTTCGCCCTGGGACTGGGACTTAGCAGGTTTAAAATAAGAAGAGTCCCCTTAGTTACCATGATTCTCCTGATCATCTGCGGTCCCACGATGATCTTTTTTAACTGGTACAACCCGGAACACCTGATCAGAACCGCAGCCATGGCGGGAATAATGATCGGAGTGACCACCTTTTCGGTCAGAATAATAAATAAGGGATTAGAAGAAGTCTGGAAACCGGCTAATCCATAGCCTCGGAAAGCTCATCGCTCATGTTTACGTTGTGATAGACGGACTGTACATCATCATCGTCTTCAAACTCCTCAATAATCTTCATAATTTGCAGCCCCTTTTCCAGTGTCAGATCTACCGTGTCGTTGGGAATTCTTTGGAGCTCTGCACTTTCCGGCTCCACACCCAATTCCTGCAGCTTTAATTGCACCTTATGAAAATCCTCCAGGGGAGTGGTGACCATAAAGGTATCCTCTTCAAGTTCCACCTCTTCCACACCGGCATCAATAAGCTCCAGTTCGAACTCGTCCGGATCAAGATCCCCTTTGGGCAGACTGATGATTCCCTTCCGATCGAACATGAAAGAGAGTGAACCATTGGTCCCCAGTTCTCCTCCGCGTTTGTTAAAAATGGAGCGTACATTGCCTACGGTCCTGTTTCGGTTGTCTGTCAGGCTATCGATGAAAACCAGTACTCCGTGGGGAAGTTTCCCTTCAAAGCTCAGTTCCAGAAAGGCCGAATTGTCCCTGTCAGCTTTATTAATGGCCCGCTGAATGGTGTCCTTGGGCATATTCATACCCCGGGCATTCTGTACCGCTGACCGAAGCCTGGGGTTAGCTTCCACATCAGTACCTCCAACACTGGCTGCTACGGTGATTTCCTTAATTAATTTGGTAAAGAGTTTTCCCCTTTTGGCATCATTTGCGCCTTTCTTGCGCTTGATGGTCGACCATTTGCTGTGTCCTGACATATTTCCTGTTCTCTTGCAATATTTAATGCAAAATTAGAAAAATGCTGTCTTATAAAAAATCCATCAGCGCTGGATCACCTGAACCCCTCCGAAAACCACATCTACTTTGATATCTATGGCGGCGGTATCGGGTCTCCATGACTCACTTTCATAGATACTTGTGCCAAATACTGCATTGTTCCCACCGGGTAGTTCAGCGCCTGCAAATACTGCATCGGCCTGGATCCTAACTGGTTTATCCCTGGGAATGATAATCTGCGTACCACCGAAAACTGTGCTCACTTTGACTCTGTAGCTACCCTTTTCCAGATCCACATTGGTAAAATCATACACCCCTTTTGCAAAAAGTACGGTATACTCCTTTCCAGATTCCGGATTGTCGTAGACTCTTTCATTGAAGATGGTCTCCTCCGGACTAAAATGACGCTCGGAAATAAATGTTCTTCCAAACAGGACCTTGAGTCCAAGCAAAACCAGGAAAATCCCCACCAGTACTTTAAATACAGGGAAATCTACATTAAATACCACTTTTATAATCAGGGCCACCCCCAGTAGGAGTAAAAATGCACCCCAGAATAATCCTGCTCCCATTTTCATCTGTTTAAATTTATAAATAAGTAATCTTTCTTATGCAAGTATAGATTCTAAATAATCACCCGGGAAGTTGAAATCGGTAAACAGACCCAAATTGTCGGTCAATAGTCTTTTTTCTACCTCTCCCTTATAAAACTTTCATTTTTGTATTATTAGAAACAAAAAAGAAAGTCATAGCAGGTAACTCCATTATATCTTATTATAATGCCAGGTATTGAAATCATAACAACCGAACCTCATCTATGATGAGGTGAGAGCGAAGCGGCTACATTTGGAAAAAAATGAAACTATATGTACGTTTGCCGCCATGCCTGAACGCAAACTATATATAGAAACCTATGGCTGCCAGATGAATGTGGTAGACAGCGAGGTAGTCGCAGCCATTCTGCAACAACACAATTACCAGGTGACCGATAAGCTGGATGAAGCCGATCTGGTACTGGTTAATACCTGTTCCATCAGGGATAATGCCGAACAGCGGGTCAGAACCAGGATAAAGGAGCTCGGCCGCCTTAAAGAGCTTAAGCATGGCTTTTCGGTTGGAGTGATCGGTTGCATGGCAGAAAGACTCAAGGAGCAACTCCTGGAAGAAGAAACAACAGTGGACCTGGTGGTGGGTCCCGATGCCTATCGTGATCTTCCGGCCCTGTTGCAGGAGGTGGAGGATGGACAGAAGGGAATCAATACCCTGCTTTCTCTGGAAGAAACCTACGGAGACATTCGTCCGGTAAGGATGGACCGCAACAATGTGACCTCCTTTGTAGCCATTATGCGGGGCTGCAACAACTTTTGTGCCTACTGTGTGGTGCCGGGTACCCGGGGCCGGGAACGAAGCCGCGACCCCGAAACCATTGTCCGCGAAGCCACCGAGCTCTTTTCAAGTGGGTACCGTGAAGTGACACTTCTTGGTCAGAATGTCAACTCCTACCGATGGAAAGAGGGCGACAGCCAGTTAAAGTTCGAAAAACTGCTTGAACGGGTAGCTGGTATCGATCCGGCCTTCAGGGTACGATTTGCCACTTCTCATCCCAAAGACATGTCGGATGAGCTGCTGAAGGTAATTGCGAATTACCCCAACCTTTGCCGCTCCATACACCTGCCCGTGCAATCGGGGAGTACTTCGGTACTGGAAAGAATGAAAAGAAGATATACCCGGGAGCACTACATGGATCGCATAAGGGCCATCCGGCATTACCTCCCTGAGGCTACCATCTCCACAGATATCATTGCAGGTTTTTGCGGGGAGACGGAAGAGGAGCACCAGCAAACCCTGAACCTGATGGAATGGGCCGGGTATGATTTTGCCTATATGTTTAAATATAGTGAACGGCCCGACACCTTTGCAGCAGAGAAGCTGAAAGACGATGTAAGTGAAGAGGTGAAGACCCGCAGGTTAAATGAGATTATCGAGCTGCAAAACAGGCTGTCTCTTGAAAGCAAGATGCAGGATGTGGGTCAGAACTTTGAAGTGCTGGTGGAAGGCACCTCCAAAAAATCCAGTGAGGAGCTCTATGGGCGCACCTCCCAGAATAAGGTGGTTGTTTTCCCTAAAAATGATCTGAAACCTGGTGACTACACGGAAGTTACCATTACGGACTGTACCTCGGCCACACTGAAAGGGCACTAATCCAGGACCATCAGGATCTTTTCACGGGTTTCCTTGCAGGTCATACACTCAAACCTGCCTTCCAGTTCTGTAAGGATGATCAGTTCACGTACATCATCGGTGATGTTACAGAGTTTAAACTGATTTCCTGCTGCCCTGGCCCGGTCACATACCTCCATGAGTACATTAAAACCTGCTGAGTCGATAAAGCGGATACCTTCCAGATTAAAAACCACAGATACCCCGGGTTCCTCCACCAGTTCAATGAGCTGTTGCTTTACCAGCTCTGAAAAAAGGGTATTCAGCTTGTTAACCTGGAACAGCTCAACCCGGTATTGATTCTCCTCTTTTGCAATCTTCAACATCTATTTGCGACTCAGAAATTTACAGGTACAAAGTAAAGGGCATGAAAATCATGCCGAAATAAAAGGCCCCTAAGTTATTCACAAATAATTGTGAATTAACACTATATTCACCAAATTCACATTCCAGGGGAAATCATTGGATCCATGAAAAAAGGAATCACAGGGCTCATATGGCTGGTCTTGCTTTCCGGGAGTGCGTGCAGGACCGGTGAGCAAAATAGCAGCGGAATCTATGTGGCTGAGGCTGACTATGTACAGATCGTCTTGTTCCACCTCGCACAGCGATGTGAATCATGCGAGGCGGTGGAACAGGAAACACAGGGAGTGCTTGAACAGGAATACAGGGAGGAAGTCCTTTCGGGGAAAGTAAAATTTGTCCCATTGAATTTCCAGAATGAAAGCGGAAAAAAGGCCGCCAGGCACCTGCAGGCTTCCGGACAAAGTCTTTTTGTTGTAAAGGGAGACAGCATTACTGATCTTACCAGCGCCGCATTCATGTACGCCAGCACACATCCCGAATATTACCGGGAAGCCCTGGGTAAAACGCTCGATAAATATCTTGAATGATGCAGGCCTTCCTGACTGAGCTTTATAGCAATGCCCAGGTTCCATGGATTTCAGCCTTACTGCTGGGATTGCTCACTGCCATTGCCCCCTGCCCCATGACCATCAATATCACTGCCATGGCTTATATAGGAAAAGACCTGAGCCGGCGCCAAAGGATATTCTCCAACGGGATCTTTTATACCCTGGGCACTATTTCGGCCTATTCCGGGCTGGCACTGATCCTCTATGCCGGTGCCGATCAATTCAAGGTTTCAACGATATTCCAGCAGTATTCCGAATGGATCATTGCTCCCCTCCTGTTGTTGATTGGAGTTTATATGCTCGGCATATTCAATATTGATTTCCCGGTTTTCACCAGATTAACGCGTGGTCTTCAAAACCGGCATTCCTTCAGGGCATGGGATTCATTTCTGCTGGGATTGATCTTCGCCCTTGCCTTTTGCCCCTACAGCGGAATGCTCTATTTTGGGATGCTCATGCCGCTTGTCATAGGTACTTCTTCCCCCATGCTCAGTCTTGCATTTTCCCTGGCGGCGGGTATTCCGGTAGTGATCTTTGCCTGGCTGCTGGCCTTTACGGTATCGGGCGTGGGAAAATTATTCAAGCGCCTTAAGGTCTTTGAATTCTGGTTCAGAAAAGTACTGGCTGTACTTTTTATAGCAATAGGCAGCTATTACCTCATTCAGCTAATCTGGTAGTGGTACCCTCCCGTACTAGAACGCTTCGAAAGCACCCAGACCAAAAAGTGCAAAATCATATTTAACGGGGTCTTCAGGATCAAGGGCCCGTAGAGCGCTGTCCAGTTCTGCCACCGCATTGGAATCATTTTGCTTTCGTTTCAACATCCCCAGTTCTCTGGCAACATTTCCCGTATGAACATCCAGCGGACAGGACAGTTTTGAAGGAGAAATGCTCTTCCAAATACCCAGATCCACGCCTGCCCTGTCCTTCCTGATCATCCACCTTAAAAACATATTGATTCTTTTGGCAGCCGAGCCCTTCATGGGATCGGGCAGATGCTTCAGGGTCCTTGCCGGATGGGGTAGGGAAAAGAATTCTCTCTTCAGATGGTGAATGGCGGACTGCAGGGAAGTTTCAGTCTGATGCTGCTGAAATATCCCTTCCAGTCCATTGTTGTACAGGTAGAGGTGTTTTAATGCGGAAATGAAGTAGATAAAATCCGTAGAATTAAATGTCCGGTGGACAAAGCCATCGAAGCGTTCAAGATGTTCCTCTCTGTGATTCATTAAGAAGTCGTAGGGGGAGTTCCCCAAAAGCTTCATCATTTTATGGGCACTCTTCACAATGGTTTTCCGATTGCCCCAGCTTATGGTGGCTGCCAGAAATCCTGAGATTTCCATGTCCTCCTTCTCCTGGTATAAATGGGGTATCTGGATAGGATCCAGCTCAATAAAATCGGGATGATTATAATGCATAGCCTTCTCATCCAGGAAGTCCCGCAGCTCATTGGGTTCCAGCGTCATCGGATTCTGTTTACTGGAAAACCCCCGGGTACCAGTGACGGGCATTGTTGGCATAGATTTTCTCCAGCACTTCCTTATCCAGGTTCAGCCCCCTGAATTCGCCCTCCACGTTTCTGGACTGCATCAGGCTGTCGGTGGCAAAGTAGGCCCAGTCCGTTCTCCATTCCGTCTCGATCCAGTCTTTTTTCCCCTTAAAATTATCTCCTGAAACGCTCATATCCGTCGCATACAGGATCCTGTCCTGGTAGCGAAGGATGAAATCAATGACTTTCTGCCTGTCCTGCACCTGCAGGTGGCAAACCCGGGCTGCCAGATCCACGGCGAAATTGGGATAGCGGTCCAGACGTTCTGCCAGTACGTCCACATCCCATTCCAGGCTCCCCATGTGGGCTCCCACCATCAGCAGATCAGGGTATCGGGCCAGGACATTGTCCCTGGATTCCATCAGCCTTTCATGGCTGGGATAATCGGGATGCAGGTACATATGGTACTGGGGATTTTCTGCAAAGTAGCTCTTATCGCCGTTTACGGTCATGGATTCTATGGGAAGCCAGCAGTTTTTTGGTTCCCCGATATGTGTCAGGAGCGTTAAACCACTTCCCTCCATGAATTCCAGGATGGGTTCAAAAAGCGGATCATCCAGGAATATAAAGTTCCCCAGGCTATCCCGAAAGGTCATGCCAACATCTTTCCAGATTTTATAACCCACAGCCCCACTGTCAACATTTTCCTGAAGTTCCTGAACAGTCCTTTCAGTCCAGTGTGGCTCTTCAAAATTCTCCATGGAGAATGTGGCAAGCCAGGAAATACTTTCCGGGTAAAGGCCGTTCATTTTTATGGCAGCATGCTTCTGCTCGTCTATGTATAGCTGACTGTCGGACCGGGTGTTGATGGTAAGCAGCTTAAAATTTTCGGATGCTGCGTACTCCATGATAGCCGGATCCCCGGTCCGGATATGTACATGGGCATCAACCTTGGTCATCTGGTGATAAAGTTCCAGTTTATCAGGAGTGCCTGAGCAGCCCAAAAGGAAGAAGGCCGGAATAAGGTAGTATAGTCTTCTGTACATAATCTTAGCTTTTGATTTGCTCTAAATTCTGAAATATATCTTATGCCTGTGGAGCCACTGACATATATACCACAGGAAAAACAAAACGATGGCACTGGTCAGAATGGATGCGGTTAATGTACCCATCCATCCAAAGAGGGCAAAAGTAAAAGGGTGAAGGATGGCTTCAATTAAGACCGCTCCGCCCACATGGGCAAAGAGGTAGATAAACAGGGGATTCATTCCCACCACCCTGAAAAAAATTGACCACTTCTGCTTCTTCTTCATATCGATCAGCCAGTAGGAGAAAGCCAGGGTCAGGAAGGCCCAGCCACCACTTACAATCACAAAGGAAGAGGTGCTTATTCTTTTGATTATGGGAGTTATGGGATTGAGTCCATAACCAAGTACCAAACCGATCACACCGGCAATAATTAAGATCTTTAGCTTCTGGCCTGCCTTGCGCTGACTCATAAGCAACTGGCCCGCAAGAACACCCCAGATGGTATGGGCGGTGGTTGGAAAGGCATTAAAGGACACCCAGTGCCCATTCAGGTCGGCTCCTCCATATTGCAAATCCAGCCAGGTTCCGAAATTCTCATTGGGCACGAAGGCATGATTGAAACCTTCCACCCAGAAACCCCGGTAAATGATCTCTGTAAGAGCGAGAAGGAGGAAGGAGAAGGCAATCTGAACCCAGGCTTTTTTTCTCATGAACAGGAAAGCCAGGATATAGGTTAGGGAAAGCTGAGCCAGCACATTCTGAAAACGGAATACGATCTTCCCCGGGTCAATGCAATAAAGCGCCCAGCCAAGAAACAAAAGCAGGAAAGCCCTTTGAATCGCGTGCCTGGTGATCTGAGCCTGGGACTGACCCCGCTTCTGTCGGTTGGCCAGAGAATAGGGCATGGCCACCCCCACAATAAACATAAAGTAAGGCTGAATCAGATCCCAGAAACGAAGTCCGTTCCAGGGCTGGTGATGGAACTGCCCTGCAATCGCATAGATGAAGGATCCTTCCAAAGATGGATCGTGCAAAAAAGTGAAGAGATGGGTAAATTCGGCAATCAATAAAAACATGGTTGCTCCCCGGAAGAAATCAAGCGATAATAAGCGTTCCGGTTTAGGGGAGGAAGAAAGATCAGTCATAGCCTTCCAAAAATAGCTCATAGCTATTTCTAATACAAGCGATTCTCCAGGATATAATCCAGCATCTCATCATAGAGATTCAGCTGGATATCCAGAATATCGCTGTAATTGAGCTTTGCTTCCGGTTCTTCAAGGGTCACCGTGCCGTGACTGCATTCAAAAGTGAAGGCCATGGTACCTGATACCTGGTGCAGGGCAGAAATCAGGTTAAAACTGGCTTTCGGCGGAAAGGTCTCATCTTCCACTCCGGGCAAGGCAATCCAGTCCTCCGGTAGGCTGGGAAGGCCCATGGAGGCGTAACGCTGATTCACTCTCCTGGTCAGGGTATCGATTCGCATTTTCATAAACCAGGGCACATAGCTGGCCTGCAGGACCCTGGAAGTCTGATGGTGGGAATGCAGGGACACGGTCATATCGGGAGCTTCCGAGCGGGCGATTTCCAATATAGCTTCAGTTTCAGCCGCCATGGGAGAAAACCAGTCATCATGCATCATGTTAATGCCGTCGTCGTTAAAATAGGCCCCAAGAATTCCCACATTCCCTTTCATGGGATGAAGGGATTTGGCCCCCGGCCATCCCCAGGAGCTTCCATCAGTTCTGGTTCCCTGTCCGTATTTGGTCATAATCTCCACCGGCAGGCCCACAAAACTATCGTAGGGGCAGCGCCTGCGTCCGTCAGGATTCCCACAGGGAAGGATAATGACCCGGCATTGTTCAAGTTTACGCTGCAGTGACGGCCATTCCTGTCCCCTGCGATCCCTGCCGGTCTCTGACACGTGTATCAGGTTGACCATACCTACAATGCCCTCCACTTCCTGTCCATGCACAGGACCCAGGAAAAAGACAACCGGCTTGCTGCTGCTGTCCTTTTCTGCATAATACGCTGGATTCCGGGCCGCTACAGCCGAGTTGTAATTAGCCTGGGAATGAAAATTTTCCTTTTCCCCGTAATAAACCGCATATACCGGAAAGCCTCCCGGTGAGGTGGCCACAAGCCTGGCTTCTCCTTTTTCAAGCGCTTTAATCTCCTCCTCAATCACAGACAGTGAAGACCCGTAAAACCCTGGAATGTCGGAAGGGTTGGGAGGATCGCCCGGGTCGATGGAGACCTGGGCCAGCACATTTGTAGCGGAAAATAAAACTGCAAGAATAAGGTAAGACAACTTTTTTAATCCTGCCATGGCACATGCAATATGAGGTGTTTTAAGCCGTGGTTTCAGTTATCCTTCTTCACTTCAACTTTCAGGCTCAGCTCCTTAAGTTGTTCTTCAGAAATTGTAGAGGGAGTATCAATCATCATATCACGTCCGGCATTGTTCTTGGGAAAGGCAATCACATCACGAATGGATTCTATACCTGCAAAAAGGGCCACCCAACGGTCGAAGCCAAAAGCGATCCCCCCGTGGGGTGGAGCACCATAACGGAAGGCACTCATCAGGAATCCAAATTGTTTCCGGGCCTCCTCTTTTGTAAAGCCCAGGTTGTCGAACATCGTTTTCTGGAGGTCTTCATCGTGAATCCGGATGGATCCTCCTCCAATCTCCACACCATTAATAACCAGATCGTATGCCTTGGCGCGTAACTTGCCCGGATCGGTCTTAAACAACTCCATGTCCTCTTCATAGGGACTGGTAAATGGATGGTGCATGGCATGAAATCTCTCTGTCTCCTCGTCCCACTCCAGCAGCGGAAAGTCGACTACCCATAGTGGTTTAAATACGTTGGGATCGCGCAGTTCCAGCCTGTTGCCCATTTCCAGCCTTAATTCGCTAAGGGCTTTAAGAGTAAGATCATGGTCCCCGGCCAGTACCAGGAGCAGATCGCCCGGCCTGGCTCCGAAAAGTTCTGTCCACTGTTTTAATGCCGCTTCATCATAGAATTTATCTACCGATGATTTCAGGCTACCGTCTTCATTATATTTCACATAGATCAGTCCCTTCATCCCAATCTGCGGACGTTTTACCCAATCGGTCAGGGCATCCAGCTGCTTGCGGCTGTATTCCGCACAGCCCCGGGCGCATATTCCGCCCACATATTCCGCCGAATCAAATACCTGGAAGCCCTTCCCTTTGACCAGGTCAGACATTTCGCTGAGCTCCATGCCAAAACGAATATCCGGCTTGTCATTCCCAAAACGGCTCATGGCCTCGGAATAAGACATCTTGGGGAATTCTCCTTCGATTTCTACCTCCTTTATGGTCCGGAACAGGTGTCTGGCCAGTCCTTCAAATGCCTCCAGAACGTCGTCGCGCTCCACAAAGGCCATTTCGCAATCGATCTGGGTAAATTCCGGCTGACGATCGGCCCTCAGGTCTTCGTCCCTGAAACACTTGACGATTTGAAAATATCTGTCAAAACCAGCTACCATTAAGAGCTGCTTAAAGGTCTGTGGGGATTGAGGCAGGGCATAAAACTCTCCTGCGTTCATGCGCGAGGGCACCACAAAATCCCGGGCCCCTTCAGGGGTGGATTTGATCAGTACCGGGGTTTCCACCTCCAGGAATCCCTCTTCACTCAGGTATTTCCTGATCTCAATGGCCATGCGGTGCCTCAATTGCAAATTCTCCCGGACTACTTTTCTTCGCAAATCCAGGTAGCGGTATTTCATGCGCAGGTCGTCGCCCCCGTCCGTAATGTCTTCAATGGTAAAAGGAGGGGTAAGAGAACTGTTCAGGACATCCAGCTTCTCCACCAGGATTTCAATATCGCCGGTGGACATCTGCGGATTCTTATTACTTCGCTCGGCTACTTTTCCCCGGACCCTTATCACAAATTCTCTTCCCAGTTTACGGGCCTGTTCACATAAGCCCGAATCTGTCTCCATATTGAAAACCAGCTGAGTCAAACCATAACGGTCACGAAGGTCCACAAAAGTCATCCCTCCAAGGTCCCTGGACTTCTGAACCCAGCCCGAAAGCATCACTTCCTCTCCCGCATTCTTCATATTCAACTGCCCGCAATTGTGTGTCCTGTACATAAGATTCTATTTTTGTAACTTTATGAAGTGCAAATTTAGCAACTTTTAAAGAGGAATTGTAAAGAAAGGCAGGCGATCATGGTATACCCGGTACTCTCCGATGAATATTTTATGAATGAGGCACTTAAAGAAGCACAAAAGGCCATGGATCTTGAAGAAGTACCAGTGGGTGCGGTGGTGGTGAACCAGAATCGGATCATTGCCAGGGCGCACAACCAGACTCAGCAGCTCAATGATGTTACCGCACATGCAGAGATGGTTGCCATCACTTCAGCTGCCAATTTCCTCGGGGCTAAGTACCTGGAGGGCTGCAGCCTGTTTGTGACTCTTGAACCCTGCATTATGTGCGCTGCAGCCCTGAAATGGGCCCAGCTGGACAGGCTGGTATTTGCCGCCCCCGATCCAAAGGAGGGTTTTTCCCGCCTGGAAGAACAGATCCTTCATAAGAAAACAGTAGTGGTGCCGGGAATCCTGGAAAAGGAAGCATCCCTCCTGCTCAAGCAATTTTTCCTGCTGCGACGCAATCAGCGAAATTAATTGAGCACCATGGCAGAAGCCTCTTCCGGAAGATAGAGGGACCTGTAATATTCGATGTATTCAATGAGCTTCTCCCGGTAGTCCTCCAATCCCAGCACCTCCTCATCGCAGATCAGGTATGACAAATCGGCCCGCCTGAAGGCAAAGTGCCGCGCGCGGTCCTGCCTGTGAAAGAACCGGACCGGGAGAAATATTGTTTTCATGCTAGCAAACTAATTGATAATTTTAATGAAAAATACTTCTTTATTCAAAAACAATCACCTGATGAAAACGCCTGCACTTATCTGGATCTTCTCACTGGGACTGATGCTCCTGTTTGTTCCTTTTCAAAGAGCCATTTCACAAATCGAAGAGGATGTTCTTGTATTACGGCCACAGGAAATTGATGAGGTCTTATCCAATCCCGGAATGGGCTTTATGACCTTCCAGCGCTTCAATGGTGATTCCCTGAACGAAGGCAGCGGCTGGACCGAGGGATTTCCGATTGATTATCAGGAATTTAACGGAGATTTATCCCATCTGAATTATCCCTCTACTACCATAGCCTACTGGCGGGTTTACTGGAAATTTATGGAACCTGAACAAGGTGCATATCAATGGGACATGCTGGACAGGGCACTGGAAGTGGCCAGATCAAGGGGCCAGACCCTTCTTCTCAGGATTGCTCCCTATGGAACGGGAGATGAGAGAGATGTACCTCAATGGTACCGTTCCATGGTAGGCCCCGAGAAAGAATGGGGCTACAGTAATCCCGTGAATAAGTGGATGGTGAATCCTGAAGATCCGCGCTATGCCAGGCATTTCGGCGGATTTATAAGGGCCCTGGGCTCACGTTACGATGGCCATCCCGACCTGGAGGCAGTGGACCTCTCCATTGTGGGTGCCTGGGGAGAAGGTGCCGGATCGGAACTACTGACACAGCCCACCCGGGAAGCCCTGGTTAATGCCTATACCGATTCCTTCAGAAAGACCCCCCTGATCGCCCTTTTAATGGATAAAGAAACAAACATGTACGCCACTTCACAGATCTCCGTGGGATGGAGAATCGACTGCATAGGTGACCTGGGCTTCTGGGCGGAGGACCAAAATGGGTGGACCCATATGTATGATTTTTATCCCCAGGAAATTATAAACTGCGGGGTTCAGGATGACTGGAAACAATCGCCCCTCAGTTTTGAGATTTGCGGCACTTTTCTTCGATGGAGAGACAGGGAGGGTTATGACAGGGATGATGTGCAATACATTATCAATGAAACGCTGAAATGGCATATGTCTTCCTTCAATGCCAAATCCTCTCCGGTACCTGAAGAGTGGAAAGACCTGGTGGATGGGTGGTTAAAGAAAATGGGCTACAGGTTTGTTCTGAGAAGATTCAGTTATCCCCGCCAGGTAAGCCCCGACGGCGTGCTGGCCTTTGAAAGTTGGTGGGAAAATAAAGGATTGGCTCCCTGCTACAAAGATTTCAGCCTGGCGCTGCGATTAAAATCTGATAATCACTCCATCGTTCTTCCCACAGATGCCATAATAAAAGAGTGGCTCCCGGGAGATAACATTTATGATCATTCCATTGTGCTTCCTGATCATGTGCCGGCAGACACTTATGAACTGCAAATAGCCGTGGTAGATCGTATGCATCATGAACCCAGGGTCAATCTTGCCATAGAAGGCAAAAAGGAGGACGGCTGGTATCCACTGGGGCCCATTGAGATTATCCGCTAAAAAAGACAGATATGATATAAGATGGCTTATACCAGAATCCATAGTGCTAGTCCGGTGAAACTGAGAAAGATGCTGTTATCCGACATGGATAGCCTTATGAGGCTTAAAGATGCCGAAGGGTGGAACCAGCTTGAAAAAGACTGGGCTTTGCTTCTCTCTTACAAAGATAGTGTCAATCTGGTTGCCGTTCAGGATGATTATATCGTGGGAACTATTACAGCTATCAACTATGATAACACTGTGGCATGGATTGGCATGATGCTGGTTGACAGAGATTACCGGGGCCGGGGAATTGCCAAACGCTTACTCCTTGAAGCGATTGATAAACTGGACGAGTGCAGATCCATAAAGCTGGATGCAACACCTGCGGGTAGACCGGTATATCTTAAGTTAGGTTTTATCGATGAATATACCCTGTACAGGATGACCAATGCTTCGGTTTCAAAATTACCTCCGGGCGACGCTTCTTATAAAACTGAACAGATGAAGCCCGCAGATATTCCGGAAGTCGCTGCATTTGATAAAAAAGTATTTGGTGCAGACAGAACAGAACTGATCAGGCAGCTGTATAAGGCTTATCCTGAATTAGCCTGGCTCATCAAAGAGAAGAGGCATATAGCTGGATTCTGTCTGGGTAGAGAAGGACAAAATTTTACGCAGATTGGTCCGGTATATGCTTCCTCATCCAATGGAGCCAGAGCGCTTATTCAGTCGGCCATCGATCAGATAACAGGAAGGGCAGTTGTGGTAGATATTTGCGCGGCTAAATCAGAGCTCTTAGGATGGCTCGAAGCGTGTGGTTTTATTTCACAACGCCCTTTTGCCAGGATGTATCTCAGGAAAAATCCGTACCCGGGCCTTATTCAAAACCAATATCTGATAAGCGGTCCGGAGCTTGGTTAGTAAAGCAAGCACTAGGCCATTCCAAATCCTGCCTTCTGAAGGTCATCCCAGAAGCCGGGATAAGATTTGCTCACTACCCCGGAATCTTCAATGCCAATGCTCCCCAGGCTTATGGCCAGTGGAGCAAAAGCCATGGCCATGCGGTGGTCGTGATAAGTAGCAATTAGCGGGTCCTGCTCAGGTTCGCATCGGGTACCATCCCAGGCCATCCACTCTCCTGCAGGATCGTCATGAAGTACGAAACCTACCTTCTTTAGCTCACTACAAAGAGCTGCAATGCGATCCGTCTCCTTTACCCGAAGGGTTCTTGTACCGGTAAACCTGTAGGGGATGCCCAGTGCGCATAAGGTAACAGCACAGGTTTGGACCAGGTCGGGACACCCGGTAAAGTCATAGGAAAAATATTCAGGTAGGTCCTGCTTATGCGAACAAAGGAGAAGCCCCTCTTCATTAAAGCCTGACTGCACTCCCAATGGTTCAAAAATATGAACCAGGGCAGCATCTCCCTGAAGGCTGTTCCGGGAGAGCCTGGGCAGGATGATTTCCGATCCGGGAAGAAGGGCAGCCACCTGAAACCAGTAGGAGGCCCCACTCCAGTCAGATTCCACCGTGAGCTCTTCCATGGAATAGGCACCCTGTGGCAACGAAATTATACTGCCATCAAAACTTGCAGCCACACCACAGCTGTTCATCAGGCTCAGGGTCATCTCGATATAGGAGGCCGAAACCACCTTACCTGTTAACTCGATGTTCAGGCCGCCAGTGAGCATGGGGGCGATCATCATAAGGGCACTGATAAACTGGCTGCTAATTCCCGCGTCTATCTCTAAGCTACCTCCGGTTAATCCACCTCCTTTTATCTTTAGCGGCGGACAACCCTTAGTTCCCAGATATTCTATATGGGCACCCACCTGTTTTAAAGCATCCACCAGGGGGCCAAGCGGCCGCTGCTTCATACGCTCCGATCCGGTCAGGATGACCTCCCCCGGCTGTGTGGACAGGTAGGCCGTAAGAAAACGCATGGCCGTTCCGGCATGCCCAACATCCTTTACATCCGACTCTGTATCAAGAGCTTTGCTCAGAAGCCTGGTGTCATCACTCTCCGACAGATTGTGTAAAGGGGCTGCAGAATTAGCCAGTGCCCGAATAATCAGCATCCGGTTGGAGATGCTTTTCGACGATGGAATATTGATGCGATCCTTAACTGCATTTATTGGAGCAGAAATGACATTTTTCATAAATCAAAGATAATAAATAGCATATATTGGCACCCTGAAAAAACAGCAAGTGATAAGCAACCATGAAAGAAATTAATTTCGAAGATACCAAGACGGCATTCCGCATTAAATCTGACCGCGACCTTCGCAGGGCATATATCTTATTCAAACTTATCTCCTATCCCATCCTGGTTAAAATAGGCAACCCGGTGATCCGGGTGTTTTCAGCTTTGAGAATCCCCATTGGGTGGATCGTTAAACCTACAGCATTCAAACATTTTGTCGGGGGCTCCACCCTCGAAGAGTGCCAGCCGGCTGTCGCAAAGCTTAAAACAGGCAATGTTTACTCCATTCTTGACTATTCGGTGGAAGGAAAAGAATCTGAGAAAGCAATTAATGCTGCACTGGCTGAAACCCTTCGTGCAATAAAAAATGCAGGCAGCAATCCCGATATTCCCTTTGCCGTATTCAAACCCACAGCTTTTGGATCGCATCAGACCCTTGAAATGCTCAGCGGTGAAAACACCTCCGATGAGGCGATACTTGAAGAAGGGGAAAAGTTCCGCCTGCGGGTCGATACGCTGTGCCTAACTGCATACGAAAATAATATCCCCATAATGATCGATGCGGAAGACACCTATATTCAGAACTTTATCGATAAGGTGGTCATAGAGATGATGCAGAAGTATAACAAGAAAAAATGCATTGTTTTCAATACCTACCAGATGTATCGTCACGACCGGATAGCTATCCTGGAGGCAGATATTGAAAAGGCTCGTGAGGAGAAATTCTTCCTTGGGGCCAAGTTTGTACGAGGTGCCTACATGGAAAGAGAGAGAGCCCGCGCAGCCAAAATGGGCTACGAGGATCCCATTCAGCCCGATCGGGAAAGTACGGACAGGGATTACAACCTGGCGCTTAAGATTTCCATGGACAACCTGGATGTGGTATCCATTTTTAACGGAACCCATAACGAGTACAGCAGCAAATACCTGGCCGACCTGATGATTGAGCAAAAAGTTGATCCTGCCGATAATCGTATCTGGTTTTCCCAGTTATATGGCATGAGTGAGCATATCAGTTTCAACCTGTCGGCCGCTGGTTTTAATGTGGCAAAATATGTACCTTACGGTCCGGTTCGCTTTGTGCTGCCCTACCTGATGCGCCGGGTCGAGGAAAATACCTCGGTGAAGGGGCAGACTGGCAGGGAACTTTCCCTGATCAAGAAAGAGCGGCAACGGAGAAAAAATGAAAGTAGATAACCAGAGAAACACTTACAGGATCTGGCTGAGCAGGCTGGTAATGACCGTTGTATTTACAATGATCATCCTGCTTATAGTTTTTCTTCCCTGGTTTGATGAGACAGAGTTCTGGCTCACAAAATACCATGTGGCTATCTTTATTTCGGCCATTTACATTCTTATAAACTGGATCAATTACCTGAAGCGCCCCAACTTCGTTGCATACAGCGACCAGGGGGAGATGCTTGTAATACGCTACTACCCGGTAAGCATGTTCACCAGCAGGAAAAACTCCATTGAAATTCCCAAGACACAATTTGTAAAATACCAGCTGCAGCCTTTCTTTCTGAAGAGCCAGCACTACCTGATCCTTTTCCAGAACTTCAGGGGAAAAGTGGTTCCTTACCCCCGAATCAGCCTCTCGGCCATGGAAAAAGAGGACCGCGAGAAAATGCTTGATTCGCTGGAGAAGTATGTTTCCAAAGCCTAGGAGGCCCTGACACTTGCATTTTATTTTTCATTATCTTGTATGATAGACCAACAATCCGGCATATATGAATCGATTCGGGATCATCCTGGTCATCGCCCTCTTCCAGGTCCTTCCCCTGCTTTCCCAGAATATTGATATTCCGGACCAGTGCTTTATCGATGCACTTATTGAAGAGGGTGTGGACACCAACGAAATCCCAATGTTTATTTCACCACGGATTGCTCCAATCCCTGATCAGGTATATAGCACCATCTCCCTTTCGGCATCCCAACCCATTCCTTTCACATAGGTATTGTATAGTCCTGGTTCAGAAAATCCATCCCATACTACTTCGTGCTTTCCGGGTTCAAGCCCCTCGGCTTCCATGCGCCAGACCACTTCACCATGACGGTTCAGAATATCCACATAAACATCACCCTTTTCCGGAACAGAAAGCTCCATCACGACCTCATCTTTTGAATTGGTGCCGAGTGCCCGGATGGAGGGAGGATCGGGCCGATTGATAATTCCAGTGCTTTTCCAGGAAGCATAGTCGAAAGCTTCATCACACATATGGTATTTATCTTCGTCAAATCCATAGGTGTTTCTTCTGAGATAAGCTGTTACCAGAGGAGTCCTTTTAATTGTATCAAGGTTCACTTTTGTTGCCTTACCATCTTTCCAGAGATATACCGGGATATCATGAGGATCAAGAACATCTGAAAGGCCACGCTCCATGCCAATATGGAAAAGCCCGAAATTCCCCGGCTCATGACCGCCAAGCCAGTGCTCTATGATGTCAACCCTGAATGCATCCTTCCCGAAAATCACATTATTACTCATATAAGTCATGCCTTTCCTGTTGTGAGGCCCTCTTCCGAACCCGTCGCCATCAAGGCCATAAGTACCTTCAACAATATTGATTCCAGTTGGAGTAATACTGTAAGAATCAAGCATGCGCTGAACCCATTGCTCCATAAAAATACCCCCGGTATAGGGTGGAATATCCATCAGACTGTCCCATCGTGGAATTCCGGCTTCCACATGCTTAATGTGTAGTTTCCCGATATTATCCATATAATCCGGCTGGAAAAACTGATGGTAGCGCTCGTCATATGATTTAAAAACATCCTGATGGCCACCACAGAACTGGTGAAACTTTCTGCCAGTAATACCCTGCAGGTTTTTAATGGCACCGGTAAGCCCCATGCGATGCGTTTTGAATTTTGCAATATTAATAAGGAAGGTGTCCGGGGCATTCATGGGTGCCATAAATCCCACCTTTTTGAAAACAACTCCGTCAACTTCCTTGAAAATTATATCCTCCGGCGCCAGATCCCAGTAATCCTTTGAAGTCAGATCCCTCAGGTCGAAATTATTCCTTTCTGCCATCGCAGTGTACCCGTTTATGTCCCAGAACTGGGGGCAGGCACATTCCCTTAAGGAAAAATTCTGGGGACCTTTGTTTTTTACACCCTTTAGAAATCCTTCAATATAGTTCAGGTCAGTTGTTATACCCAGCTTCGCTGACGGATCAGATGAAGGTCTGCCCATGCATGTCCAGTTAGGCTTGCAGTTAATTTGGGTCGAATTTGAGTACCCCTTCCCATCTGTTGTTTTTACAAACATCTCACTGGCCAGCTTATAGGCAGCATTGTATATGGGTTTAGAATCTGTTTTTTCTTTTACTTCTGTGAGATTTATAAATACCGCTTCGGGATGTTCCTTAATAAAAGGGTGAAGGTCAAATCCATCTGCACCTGAAGTTACAGAATTTGCCATGCTTGCGTATCCTGGTCCGACCAGTCCAGCTATACCTGCTGCAGAGGATACTTTTATAAAGTCTCGCCGCTTCATCTTCCCTGAATATAATAGTGAACAGTAAATATACTAATCTTAAAGAGTAAACGCTTAGCTTTTGTATATTTAAGTACTCATATAAAATTCTGTAATCATGATCATTAAACTACCATGAAAAATTTCTTCAGATCCGGAAACCCGTTGGTTGCTGTTAGTATTATCGTTATGGTATTAATTTCTCTGCCTGAAAATCTTGTAGTTGGTCAGATATCAGTAAAGAATGTAAATTCTATCGCAGTGGATAGTAACAATATTAAATGGTTTAGTACAGATACCGGCCTTGTGAGTTTTGACGGGAAAACGTGGAAACTGCATACCGATAATAAGAGTCTGCCTCAACAGAATCTGAAAAGTCTAACTTACGTTCTTAATCCTGACGGACCAGAACTCTGGATTGCTTCACCCAACGGAGCTACTGTTACCAGGATGCCAATTGATGACCAGTCAGAATCCATTACTTACAGTCCTGAAAATGCTCCCATGATTAGTCAGGATGTACTTGGTATTGCAGCAGGCTCAGATACCCTACGCTGGATAGGAACAGATAAGGGAGTATCGGCTGTGAGCAATGATAAATGGCTGACTCCTGATTATGACGGGTATTATACTGAACGGATGTTTGTGGAATATCCGATCACTTCAATGGCTACTAATCCTAAAGGAGATTCACTCTATGTTGGAACCGAAGGTGTGGGTGTTCTCCGGGTTTACCGCGATGAAGTGGATGGAATTTCAGGGGCCTCGGTTTATGCTCAGTGGGGACCTATAGACCTGCCTTCTGACTATATCCTGAGCATCTATATTGCTTCAGATGGAACAAAATGGTTTGGGACAGAAGAGGGGGTTGCCAGGCATTCTGGAAATAACACGCTTGATAACTGGCTTGCCTATTATACCGATGATGGTCTTATCGATAACTACGTTCAGGCAATTTGTGGTGATAAGGAAGGGAACATATGGTTCGGAACATTAGCCGGAATATCTGTCTTTACTGGCTCGTTGTGGACTTCCTATACCACAGAGGACGGACTGGTCAGTAACAACATACTCTCCCTGGCCACTGACAAAAAAGGAATTGTCTGGATAGGAACAGATGCCGGGGTTTGCAGCTTTGAAAACGAGAAATTTATTTCTTACTAATTCCGCTTCAGGGTTCTCTGATCAAAAACACTTGCCATGCTCTTTTTAGTATCAAGTATCGATATACAGGACGCTTATCACATCAAGCCTGTAAAAGATGTCTCGCTCCACCCATCCGGAATTACTATACCAGGTAGCCCTGACTATGGCCCCGGCCATTGGCCCGGTTAATGCAAGAAAGCTAATCGATGAAGCAGGCTCGGCCAGAAGGGTGTTCCATATGCAGAGGGCTTCCCTGGAAAAGATAGAAGGAATAGGAACCGTTCTCTCCCAATCAATCAGGTCTCCCATGCTGCTGGAAAAGGCCGGAAAAGAGCTTGAATTTCTTGAACGGCATAAAATCAGAGCGCTCTATTTTCGAGATTCTGATTACCCGGCCAGGCTGAAGGAATGTCAGGATGCACCCATCCTGCTTTATTCTAAGGGCAGTGAGGGGCTCAACAAAAGGCATGTATTAAGTGTGGTCGGAACCAGGAAGGCCTCCTCCTACGGAAAGGAGCTGTGCAGGAATATCGTTCTGGAACTGGCAGCCATGATCAAAGACCTGGTAATTGTCAGCGGATTGGCCTTTGGTATCGATGTAATTGCCCACCGGGCAGCTCTGGAAAGAGGAATCCCTACGGTGGCAGTGCTGGGACACGGTCTACGTACCCTCTATCCGAATGCCCATCGAGAAACGGCAAAAAAGATTTGTGGCCAGGGTGCCTTAGTCACCGATTTCCATTCGGGTATGGGGCCTGAGCGAAACAACTTCCTCAGGCGAAACAGAATTATTGCAGGCATGGCCGATGCCACCCTGGTGGTCGAATCGGCCACATCGGGAGGAGCCCTGATTACAGCAGATATGGCCTCCTCCTATGGAAGGGATGTGCTGGCTGTTCCAGGACGTGCCACTGATGAGCGATCCAAAGGCTGTAACAGCTTAATCAAAGATAATGTGGCAGCCATGGTGGAATCGGCAGATGATATCATTGCGGCCTTAAACTGGATGGAAGATGGAATTCAGAAATCCAGCATTCGGTCCGAAAATATTTCCTGTACAGAACAAGAGAAGCTGATGCTGGAGCTCATGAACAGGCACAATGGCTTGAGACCAGAAGAGCTTAGCTCCTTTTCAGAGATTCCCATCCCGCTTATACTCTCCTTGCTAACTCAGATGGAGCTTAAAAGATGGGTCCATGTGGAGCCAGGGAATCTTTACCAAAGTGCCATCGATCTCTCCTGAACAAGCTATGTGCCGAATCTATGTTTTCTGACAATGTTTAATGACATATGAACTACATGATAAAGGGCATATACAACTGTGGTAAATAATTTTAGATTTACTACCGTTGAATCATTAAAAAACCCATATGGATCCAAAAGTTGAACAATTCATGGCCAAAATCAAGGCCAAAAACAATGCCGAACCGGAATTTCACCAGGCTGTGCAAGAAGTGGCTGAATCGCTGATCCCCTTCATCGAAGAGAATCCAAGATACAAGCATGCAAAGATTCTTGAGAGAATCGCTGAGCCCGAAAGGGTAATCATGTTCAGGGTTCCCTGGATTAACGACAAAGGTGGTGTGGAAATCAACAGAGGTTTCAGAATAGAAATGAACTCTGCCATAGGACCCTATAAAGGAGGTCTTCGCTTCCACCCTACTGTAAACCTGGGAATCTTGAAATTTCTCGCCTTTGAACAGGTATTGAAGAACAGCCTCACCACCCTTCCCATGGGAGGCGGCAAAGGTGGTTCTGACTTTGATCCCAAAGGCAAATCAGATAATGAAGTCATGCGCTTCTGTCAGAGTTTTATGACTGAACTTAACAGGCATATCGGGCCCAATACAGATGTGCCGGCAGGTGATATTGGAGTAGGAGGCCGCGAGATTGGTTACCTGTTTGGGCAGTATAAGCGTATCAAAAACGAATTTACAGGGGTACTCACCGGAAAGGGTATTCAATGGGGGGGTAGTCTGATCAGACCCGAAGCAACAGGCTATGGGGCAGTTTATTTCGCCCAGGAGATGCTCGCCAACAAGGGTGATTCCCTGAAGGGGAAGATTGCCGCTGTATCCGGATCGGGAAATGTGGCCCAGTTTACCGTACAAAAACTTACCGAACTTGGCGGGAAAGCTGTGACATTATCAGATTCAGCCGGCTCCATTTACGATCCTGATGGTATCGACGCCGAAAAACTGGCCTGGGTTATGGATTTGAAGAATATCAGGAGAGGCCGGATAAAAGAATATGCAGATCATTTCGGATGCGAGTATTTCGAAGGAAAGCGACCATGGCATGTGAAGTGTGATGTGGCCTTCCCATCTGCTACGGAGAATGAGGTCGATAAGAAAGATGCTGAGACCCTGATCAAAAATGGCTGCACCGTGATCAGTGAAGGAGCCAATATGCCTTCAACACCGGATGCCATTGAGGTATACCTGGATAAGAAAATACTCTATGGACCGGGGAAAGCGGCCAATGCAGGAGGGGTAGCAGTTTCGGGACTTGAGATGACCCAGAACAGTATGAGACTTCCATGGTCACGGGAAGAGGTGGACAGCCGCCTGCAGACAATTATGAAAAATATCCATCAAACATGTGTGGACTTCGGTTCAGAGCCGGATGGTTATATTAATTATGTGAACGGAGCTAATATCGGTGGTTTTGTAAAAGTTGCCGATGCCATGCTTGCACAGGGTGTTGTTTAGAATCCGCCCACCAGGGCGAACAAGATAAGGAGTAGTTTTTCAAGGGTGTTTAATGAGTGGTCTTCGTTTGTGTTCAGCACAAAGATCAGCCGCGGGTTTAAGCACCCTTGAATTTTGCCTTGGTTTTCGCTGCCTAAATTGTATGTTTGTATCCGCAAAAAAATGCTTACCGACTCTCATACACACCTCTACCTCTCTGCCTTTGAAAAGGATCGGGATCAGATGATTCAAAGGGCCATCGATTCTGGCGTAAGCCTTATGTTGCTGCCTAATATCGACAGCACTACCATTGCCCCCCTGTTCTCCCTGGCCGAAGCTTACCCGAATCATTGTTATCCAATGATGGGTTTACACCCCACATCGGTGAAAGAGAATTACCTGGATGAGCTCAGGCTTATTGAAGTGGCCCTGGAAAATAAAGGTATCATTGCCATAGGCGAAACAGGTATGGATCTGTACTGGGATAAAACTTTCCTGAAGGAGCAGGAGGAGGCTTTCGCCACCCAGATTGGATGGGCCCTGGAGCTGGATCTGCCACTGGTTATTCATGCCAGGGATTCGTTTCAGGAAATTTTCCAGGTATTGGACCGGGAGGCTCGTCCGGAACTCCGCGGAGTGTTTCATAGTTTCACAGGTGGCCCGGATGAGCTGGAGCGTGCACTTGCTTTTAACTTCATGATCGGGATTAATGGCATTGTCACTTTTAAAAATTCAAATCTGAGTGAGGTAGTCCTGTCCATTCCTACAAACAAGCTCCTGCTGGAAACCGATTCTCCATTCCTTGCGCCTCATCCATACAGGGGAAGAAGAAATGAGAGCAGTTACCTTGTGGAAACTGCAGAAAAAGTTTCAGAAATTTATAACTTGAGCCTGGAAGAGCTTGCCAGGATTACCTCTTCCAATGCGGAGCACTTGTTTCGCCTAAAACCCCAACATGAAAGCTGACCGACCATCCATCCTGCTAATATATACCGGTGGTACCATAGGAATGATCAATGATCCGGCTAACGGCTCACTGAAGCCCTTCGATTTCAATAAGATCATGAAGCAGATCCCCGAAATTAAAACCCTGGGCTATCATATCCAATCCCACAGCTTTGATCCGCCTATTGACTCTTCCGAAATAGATCCTTCCACCTGGTCACGTATTGCTGAAATTATTGAAGAGAATTATAATGCATTTG
The DNA here is from genome assembly GCA_964458155.1 of uncultured Bacteroides sp. Taxonomy (GTDB): domain Bacteria; phylum Bacteroidota; class Bacteroidia; order Bacteroidales. The sequence goes on along the minus strand of CAYWGP010000004.1, from coordinate 1,466 downwards.
ACGGCTTTGTGATATTGCATGGTACAGATACTATGGCCTACTCTGCTTCTGCTCTCAGTTTCATGCTGGAAGATTTGTCAAAACCGGTCATCCTTACAGGTTCCCAGTTACCCATTGGGGCCCTGAGAACTGACGGGAAAGAAAATCTTATCACTTCCATTGTAATTGCAGCAGCAAAAGAGTATGGTAAGCCGGTGGTTCCTGAAGTATGTGTTTATTTCGAAAGCAAACTATCACGAGGAAACAGGACCACCAAGGTCAGCGCAGAACAGTTCAATGCCTTTCAGTCGGCCAACTATCCTTACCTGGCAAACGCGGGAGTACATATTATATATCACAGGGAAGCGATCAGCTATCCGGGCAAATTCAGGGAACTGAAAGTTCATAAAGAATTCAACAATCATATTGCCATACTGAAAATGTTTCCGGGTATTACACCGGACTATTTGGATGCCGTTTTAGGATATAAAGAGTTAAAAGGATTGATTCTGGAAACCTATGGCGCCGGAAATGCACCCACAAAATCCTGGTTCCTGGATAGAATTAAACAAGCAGTTGAAAGGGGAGTGGCCATTTTAAATGTTACACAGTGTAGCCGTGGAAGTGTTGAGATGGGATTATATGAAACCAGCAGGCACTTACTAAATGTCGGGGTCATAAGTGGTTACGATATCACAACGGAGGCCGCCACCACGAAAATGATGATTCTGCTGGCTCAAAAATTGCCGGACGATGAGGCTAAAATGCTTTTAAATAAATCCATTAAAGGAGAAATCACACTTCCTTGAGTGCTTAATTTAATATTTTTTTGTATTTTTCGCCGCAAATTTCTCCCGAGTGAAAGGATGTATTACAAGATGGGAGCAGTTCTTACAAAATTCTGAAGATAAGCGGGTTTGAGTGGCCCAGTAAGTCTTTACAAGTATATCGGAGAGGTGCAGGAGTGGTTGAACTGGCACGCCTGGAAAGCGTGTGTACCCCTAAAGGGTACCGAGGGTTCGAATCCCTCTCTCTCCGCAAAGTTATTTTCAGGTTCTTTCACAAGTCGTATATTTGCACTAAATTGTAAATCATTAGATCTATTAAAGGAAACATTTACGTTAAATAATAAAGTAAAACAAACAAACAACACCATGAAAAAATTATTTGCATTGATAGCCCTATTCGGGATGCTTTTTATGGGAGCATCGATCTTTGCACAGGATGAAACAACAGATTCTCCTGATGCTGAAGAGACCACACAGGTTGTTGAAGAGGTTCTAATTGAGCCAGTAGAAGAAGGCGGTGGAATTGCTGTACTGCACACCACGCTTAAGACTAAATTCATTGAAGGTGGAGCCGGATTTATGGGCGCCGTACTTCTGACATTGATCTTTGGTCTGGCCCTATCTTTTGAAAGGGTTATTTACCTGAACCTGGCTTCTACCAATACTGAAAAGCTAATTGGCGAGGTGGAAGATGCCTTG
>CAYWGP010000003.1:0-12097 GCA_964458155.1 uncultured Bacteroides sp. | reverse complement strand
TGATGAGAATAAGGTTCTTTTCGAAACCAACCTGAGGCTCGCCTTTGTCACTCCAACCAGCAAAAGCAACGACTTTGTAACCACCACCTCGGTCAGGGAGGCCTTTGCTATAAGCCGCGGGATTGTCAGGGGTCAGCCCCTTTTGACCTTCTGGGCGGGACAACGTTTTTATGACCGTCACGACGTCCATATAGTAGACTATTTCTACCGGGATATGAGCGGATTTGGAGGTGGCTTTGAAGACCTTGTGCTTGGGAATTCATTTAAGTTATCCCTCGCCTACCTGGGGGGATCCATCGATCAGCTGACCTCCAATGGTAATGTGCAACCCAGCAACCAGTTTTTATTAAATAAAACCACCCTCGATCTTACCATCTACGATATCACTCTCGGATCCGGGACCCTGGGCTTCACATTTGATGTCTCAAATTTTAGAGGTGATTCTGCCGTCCTGGAGGATGACACCTATTATGTTTCCAGTGATGTCGGATGGTCAGCCGGATTGTTTTATAAAATCCCCTTTAAGGGAGGACGGAACCTTGTCAGTCTTTTCTACGGAAACGGAGCCGCTGAAAATTACAAGGCTGTTATATCTCAACCCATGGGGATTACACCTGTTCCTGGCGAGGAAATTGATGTGGGCGGATTCAGGAGATTCCGGGTAATAAATGACCTGCTCCTGGATCTGAGTCCCAGCTTCTCCCTGCAGGGACTTCTCAACTACCAGCAATTGCAGAATAACCAGGCCGAGGGCAATATCCTAAACTGGTTCTCGGCAGGCATCAGGCCTTCCTATCACTTCAGCAGGTATTTTTCACTGGTGGGGGAATTGGGCATGGATTATACGGAGCAGGAATCCATGGAGAGCGGGGTCCTGTTCAAGGCCACTATCGCCCCGCAGATCTCACCCCTGAACAAGATCATGAGCCGGCCGGCACTCAGGGCTTTTCTAAGCTATGCTACCTGGTCCGATTCTTTCATTGGACAGGTTGCCACCGCTTCATATGCCGATCAGGATCATGGAATATCCATTGGACTCCAGATGGAGGTATGGTGGTAAGTGTATTCACAACTAATCGATTAGTTCAGTTAAATTTTGGACCAGTTTTTGAACTGATCTATTTGATAAAACAGATGCTGAATTATGAAAGCAATATACATGTTCCTGTTAGCCTTTATGGTTGTTCCCATATCTCTCGCGGGACAGAAGGTTTACAGGGTAGAATACGAGAGCCAGGCCGATCTGACAGTCTTTGTGGTGGAATATGAATCACAGTGCGATCTGAAGGTCTTTTTTGTGGACTACGAGAGTCAGGCAAACGAGGATGGCCTGTGGTTTTTTGTGGAATATGAGAGCCAGGCTGATAAAAAAATCTACTTCGTGAAATACGAAAGTCAGGCCGACCTGAAGATTTATAAAGTAAAGTACGAGTCACAGGCGGGCTGGAAGAATAAGGTAAAACAGCACCTCCTTCTGTAAAGAGCAAGAAACGGGTTTTTCTATGCAACATGTGCTCTTATCTTTACATGCAAATTGAGAAGGCATGGAAAGAAGTCAGGCTGAAACAGATTACCGGCGTATCGAGGCTGCCATTCATTTCATAGCAGCTAAGCATACCAGTCAGCCCTCCCTGGAGGAGATTGCAGAACACGTGCATATGAGCCCCTATCACTTTCAGCGGCTCTTTACCAGGTGGGCCGGAATCTCACCCAAAAAATTCCTGCAGTACCTGACCCTGCAATATGCCCGGGAACGTTTAAGAGAAGATCTCTCCCTTGAAGAAATTGCATATGAAGCAGGCCTTTCAGGGACCAGTCGTCTCCACGATCTCTTCATCAATATGGAAGGGATGACGCCCGGTCAGTACAGGAAACATGGAAAGGGAATTACTATTCGCTATGGCTTTCATCAGGGCCCCTTTGGGAAATTTATCCTGGCACTTACCCCGGAGGAACGCATCTGTGCTCTTGAATTTACAGATGATGAAAAGAAGACCGGGGAGTCCTTGCAGCAACAATGGAATGAATCTGAATTGGAATACAATCCAGGGTTCACCAGGTCTCTTGCAGAAGAACTTTTTGTGCCACATTCTGGGACTAAACTTAAGCTCCTTGTAAAAGGAACTCCCTATCAGCTGAAAGTCTGGGAAGCATTGCTGAAGATCCCCTTTGGAGAGCTGGTATCCTACCAGGCAGTATCTGAGCATGTCCACAATCCACGGGGGCTCCAGGCCACCGGCGGTGCCATTGGAAAGAATCCGGTTGCCTACCTGATCCCCTGTCACCGCGTGGTCCGTAAAACAGGCCAAATCAACGGATACCGATGGGGTCTGGACAGAAAATCGGCCATGATCGCTTGGGAAGCTGCTCAGCTTTTGCTGCTTTAAAAGTAGTTTGCATTCACACTTTTTCTTCCTAGTTTTAGACCGATTATTAAGCTAAAACTATTTCCAAAATGAGCGGCTTTTTCGGAGCTATTGCAAAGCAAAATTGTGTTTACGACGTGTTTTATGGTACGGACTACCACTCCCACCTGGGTACCAAAAGGGCCGGGATGGTATTCTACAATGAAAATGAGGGTTTTAGAAGATCGATCCACAGCCTGGAGGATGGATATTTCAGATCCAAGTTTGAACCCGACCTGGCAAAATTCAATGGAAATAAGGGTATCGGCGTTATCAGCGACACCGATCCTCAACCCATAATGTTTAATTCGCATATGGGTCGTTTTGCCATTACCACCGTAAGTCGCATGGTTAATATTGATGAGCTTGAAAAGCATTTCCTGGACAAAAAGGGGCACTTCACCGAGAATTTTCAGGGAAATGTAAATCCCACCGAAGTGGTGGCCAACCTGGTGTGCGAGGCGAAAGATTTCGTGGCGGGCATAGAGAACGTCCACAATATGGTTAAGGGATCCTGCACCCTGATGATCCTCACTCCGGAAAGCCTCATTGTAGCCCGTGACAAGCTGGGCCGGACCACTGCCATCATAGGGAAAAAAGATGGAGCCTATGCCGTGGCTTCGGAGACCTGTGCATTTCCCAACACAGGATATGAAATCGAGTATTACCTGGGGCCGGGCGAGATCGTGGAAATCACTGCAGAAGCATATAAGGTTTTGAAGCCTGCTGGCGAAAAGATGCAGGTTTGCTCCTTCCTGTGGGTTTATTATGGCTATCCGCCCTCCTATTATGAAGGAATCAATGTGGATGAAGTTCGTTACCGCTGCGGAACAGCTCTGGCTAAAAGAGATGAGGTGAAACCCGACTTTGTGTGCGGAGTGCCGGACTCAGGTGTCGGCCATGCCATAGGTTACGGGAACCACAATGGCGTCCCCTACAAAAGGGCGTACTCCAAATATACGCCCACCTGGCCCAGGAGTTTTATGCCCCAGAACCAGGATATGCGCGACCTGGTGGCCAAGATGAAGCTGATTCCAAACAAAGCCATGATAGAGGATAAATGCATGGTATTTCTGGACGACTCCATTGTCAGAGGTACCCAGCTGAAGGATAATACGGCCGATCTCAGGCAGGCCGGAGCAAGGGAGGTACATATGCGCATAGCCTGTCCGCCCCTTACCTTCCCCTGCAACTTCCTGAATTTTTCACAATCGCGTTCCACCATGGAACTGGCCACCCGCAAAGCTATCAAACAGCTGGAGGGTGACGAGGTTCACCTGGAGGAATATGCCGACCCCACTTCAGAGAAATACAAACAAATGGTAGAACAGATTGCTAAGAATCTGGGTATCGATTCACTGATGTACCAGGACCTAAACGATCTGGTCGAAGCCATCGGGCTTCCCAAGGAGAAACTATGCACCCACTGCTGGGACGGAAGCAGTTACTACTAAAAGGGTTTTTTAAAGTCAATCTCCAGGAAGTCCGAGACTTCCTTCATCCAGCGATCCTGAACAAAAGCCACATGGTCGGGATGTTCGTTGTAGGTGGTGTAGTCTGCCTGGTTCGAGAACACCATGGAAAAACCATACTGGTAATCATTCTTCGGGCTCACCTGCTTAAATGCCTGGAAATCCCTTACCACAGGAATTCCGCTTAGAATGCGTGTTCCGTCCTTGAGGAACTTTGTTGCTTCTGCTGATCCCCCGGGATAGGGAAGGTTAAAAATGACCATGTGCTGGATTTCTCCATCTTTTAAGTCGAACTGCTTCATAGTGGCACTTTTAGCTTTAGCTTCTCTGGAAAACAGGCCCGAAAAAAGGGTGAGCAATGCCATTTTTTCGAAAAAAGATCTTCGTTTCATGCTATCCAATTTTAGACCAATATAGCAAGAAAACACCTTCACACCATCTCAATTAGTTTCCGTATCTTGCAAATACCCAAAGCTTAGTATACATGATTCCTACCCGTAATTTCGATCTCCTGGAACGATTTACCTCGAAGTTTCCGGGTAGAAACACGTTGTCTGAGAAAATTGACGGCCGGTGGATCTTCTTCACTTCTGAGCAATACAGCGAGATAGCACACCAGTTTGCCCTGGGCCTGCTTCAGATGGGTTTCTCAAAGGGAGACAAGATTATGACTGTGACCAACAACCGTCCCCAGTGGAATTTTGTGGATATGGGGATGGCGCTGGCAGGAGTGGTCCATGTTCCGGTTTATACTTCCCTGAACGAAGAAGAGTACGGCTACGTTCTGGATCATTCCGATTCTAAAATGCTCATTATCTCGGATCAGAAACTATACGATCTGATACTTCCCCAATTCAAAAAACAGAAGAAAGCGGAACATATTTACACCTTCGACCAGATTGAAGGAGCTGCTCACTGGATCGAAGTGGTGGAGCTTGGCAAGAGTGCCGGCGATGAGATCAAACAAAAACTGGAAGTCATCAAGGCAGAAATGCTACCCGAAGATCTGGTTTCCATCATTTATACGTCGGGTACTACCGGTACAGCCAAAGGGGTTATGCTCTCGCATAAGAACCTGGTAAGCAATTTTCTGGCAGCATCCAAAGTATTCCAACTTACTCCGGAGGACCGCTACCTGGCTATAATTCCTGTCTGTCACGTGGGCGGAAGACTGGGAAATTACCAGACCCAGTATTCTGGCGCATGCATCTATTATGCCGAAAACATGGGATCCATTGCAGCCAACCTGAAGGAAATTCAGGCCACCGGTTTCGATGCAGTACCCAGGATCCTTGAAAAGATCTACGACAATGTGATTTCCAAAGGTCGCAGCCTGGAAGGGATGAAGAAGAAGATTTTCTTCTGGGCCGTGGAGCTGGGGCTGAAATACCTGCCCTACGGAGAGAATGGATGGTTCTACTACCAGAAGCTGAAGTTTGCTGATCTTATGATTTTCAGCAAATGGAGGGAAGCCCTGGGAGGGCATGCCCGGATTGTGGGTTGCGGTGGTGCGGCCCTGCAGTACAGGCTCGAAAGAATCTTCTGGGCCAGTGGTCTGAAGATCATAAATATGTATGGCCTGACCGAAACTTCGCCCATCATTACCATCAACCGGATGGAAAAAGGATCCTGCAAACTGGGATCGGTGGGGACAGTCATAGATGGAGTTGAGTTGAAGATTGCCGAAGACGGGGAAGTGCTTTGCAAGGGAGATTGTGTAATGCTGGGTTACTACAAGGATGCGGCACAAAGCCAAAGTACATTTGACGAGGAACATTGGTTCCATACCGGCGATATAGGCTACCTGGAGGATGGAAAATTCCTGATGATAACTGACCGGAAGAAAGAAATATTCAAGCTTTCCAGCGGTAAGTTCATTGCTCCACAGCCCATTGAAAACATGGTCAAGGAATCTGCCTTTATCGACCAGGTCATGGTGGTGGGAGAACATCAGAAATTTGCCAGTGCTTTGCTGGTTCCCGATTTCAAATATCTGAAGGAATGGTGTAAGCAACGAAAATTACCCAAGGGCGGGGAACGTGAAGATTTGATTGCCATTCCGGAGGTGGTCACTGTTTTTAATGATGAAATAGCTAAAATCAACCAGCGACTCAATGACTGGGAAAGGCTCAAACGAGTCCGGATCGTATCCGACGACTGGTCGCCGCTTACCGGCGAACTCTCGGCCAGCCTGAAACTGAAACGAAAGGTGGTGGCCTCCAGGTATGAAAAATTACTTGAATCGATCTACAATTAATGAAGATCACGGAAGTCACCAACCATCGCTTGCAGAAGGCCTTCTTAGAGGTAAGTCGCATTATTTACCGGGATGACCCAACCTGGGTCTGTCCTTTCGACAAAGAGATCAATTCAATTTTCGATCCCGGGAAGAATGTTTATTTCGAACATGGCGAAGCGACCAGGTGGTTGCTTTATGATGACCGGCAGATCTTGATTGGCCGTGTAGCCGCCTTTATTGATTATAATAGCTGTGATAACCACGATCAAAGAACCGGCGGCATGGGCTTCTTCGAATGCATCAATAGCCATGCGGCTGCCGCATTGCTATTCGACACGGCCAGGGAGTGGCTGAAAGAAAGAGGGATGGAGGCCATGGATGGGCCTGTTAATTTCGGGGAGACCGATAAGTACTGGGGGCTGCTTGTGGACGGCTTTACTCATCCCTCCTACGAAATTGCCTATAATCACCCCTATTACCAGGAGCTTTTCGAAGACTATGGTTTTCAAACCTACTTCAGACAGGAGGGTTTTCACCTGGATATCACCGAAGCACTGCCTCCCAGGTTTGAACGCATTGCCCAACGGGTGACTTCAAATCCGGAATTGGAGTTCAGACATTTTACCTGGAAGGAGGCGGATAAATACATACTGGATTTTGTGACTGTATTTAACGAAGCCTGGGACTCCTTCAAGGAAAACTTCGAGCCCCTGGAGGTCTCTTATATCAAGAAAACCCTGAAGAAGGCGAAGGCCATTATTGACGAGGAGTTTATCTGGATTGCCTACAGCAAAGGCAAACCCGTTGCCATCTACCTGATGTACCCCGATGTGAACCTGATCCTGAAGCATCTGAACGGCAGACTCCATCTACCGGCCAAGCTGAAGTTCCTCTACCTGAAGAATAAGAAGACCATGACCCGTGCAAGAGGGGTGCTAATGGGTGTGATTCCTGCTTTTCAGAGCCGGGGCATCGAAGCAGGCATCATCCTCAACCTGGTGAGGGTATTTGAGAGAAAGCCTCACTACACGGAGATTGAATTTTCATGGGTGGGCGATTTTAATCCCAGAATGCGAAAGATATTTATGTCTGTGGGATGCAAATCTGTGAAACATTATATTACCTATCGTTACCTTTTCGACCGGAATGCTGAATTCAAAAGATATCCCATTCCGGGAGAAAAGTAGGAAGAAATTAATCGAAATATGAATTACGACGTTATCATCATAGGAGCCGGACTGGGTGGTCTGACCGCAGGAGCCAAGCTGGCCAAAGAGGGGAAAGCTGTCCTCTTGTTGGAACAGCACGACCGGCCGGGAGGCTGCGCCACCACTTTTAAACGGAGGGAATTTACCATGGAGGTCGGACTTCATGAAATGGACGGACTTCATCCGGGTGATATGAAGAACAGGGTATTTGCTGACCTGGGAATCTCCGACAGGGTGGAATTCCTCCCGGTTCCTGAGTTCTACCGTTTTATCAATGACCGTTACGACCTGGTAATTCCCCACGATCCTGAAGAGGCCAAAGGGATCCTGAAGAGCCATTTCCCCGGCCAGGAAAAGGGAATTGACGACTATTTCTACCATGTTCTGAATGCCAGGCGTATCATGCTTGCCAACAGGGACAATCCCGAAAAGAGTGTGGGTTACTTTCTGGATGAGATTATCTCTGACGAAGATCTGAAACTGGTTCTGCTTGGAAATCTTGGTTATTTCCATGACGATCCCTACAGCCTCTCATGGATTTATTACCTGACTGCCCAGGGGAGCTATTATGGAGGACGGGCTAACTTCATCAAAGGGGGCTCTCAGAAACTCTCCAATGCCCTGAGCGATATCATTACCGCTCATGGTGGCAGAGTAGAATTAAATCACCTGGTCACTTCCATCGACTATGAGGGAGGTAAAGCGGTAGGGGTCTCCTACCAAAGGATCAGGGGCAAGGATAAAGGTCCTGGCTCCGACAGGGCCACCCATATCATTGTCAATGCAGCTGTTCCCAACCTGGCAGAAACCCTGCTTTCCAGGCAGGATGGCAAAAAGCTTTCCGGGGCCATTGCAGGTAATGCCATTGGAGCCTCTCTTCTTACCGTCTATTACGGTTTTAACAAGCCCCTGAAGGAAGTGGGCAACAGACATTATTCTAGCTTTATTTATGATAGTTCGGTGGCGTCCCAGAAAGATATCCTTTCTAACAATCACAGCGATTTCTCAACCCGCAGTTTTACCTTTGTGGACTACAGCCAGGTGGATGCAGATCTGGCTCCTGCAGGGAAGAGTGTTGGCGCGGCATGTGCCATCGATTACCCGGAGGACTGGCAGAACCTGGAGCGGGAAGAGTACAATCGCATGAAAGCCGATGTGGCAGATATTATTACCAGCCGCTGCGACAAGATTATTCCAGGTTTCCGTGATGCTGTGGAGTATGCCGAGGTAGCCACCTCCCTCAGTGTTAAAAGATTTACCCTGAACCCGGAAGGAGCCGTTTATGGTTTTGCTCAGAATCCGGGAAAATCCACCGATTATCTCTCAGCCCTTCCGGAGAATATCCATATCGCTTCGGCCTGGGGAAAATTTGGTGGCGGCTTCTCAGGATCTATCTTCAGCGGATACATGTGCGCCATAGATCTGATCAGGAAGTTACAGTAAATTTGCTCAGCTAAGTTCCTTCAGTGTCTCTTCCATCCGGTCGAGATAGTTATCGATCTGTGCTTCCGTCTCAAAACCTACAATCATCATATCCACACTGCCCAGACCCAGTACAAACTTCAGGGACTGGTCAATCTTCTCACTCTCGTCTCTGAGCTTGCCATCCCCGACCAGTTTCATGCCGATCACACCCCTGCCAGAACTGTGCATCTGGTGAATCACCTCAATCACCTCGGCAGGATCAGGCTTGTCCATGGCAATGCCAAAGGGATTGATGCGGGCATGAAGCACATCCACCCATGGATCTTTCACCCCGGCAACCATGGCCTCCAGGGAATGTACGGAGGTACCATGGGCCCTGATAATCCCCTTCACCTTCAGGTCCTCCAGGATATCCATCTGTCTCCTCTCACCGTCGGTCCACTGTGCATCGACCATGCAGTGCAGCTGTACCACATCGATGTAGTCGGTATTCAGTTCCTTGCGAAAACGATCCACCACGATATCGGCATCGGGACGTTCAGGCTCCGGAATTCCCCCGTCCCGGGTCCAGATCTTGGAGGTAAGTACAATCTCCTCCCTGTCCATTCCCTTCAGTGCCTCAGCCACCAGGCTATGGGTGCCATAGGTGTCGGCACAATCAAACATACGGATGCCTCGATCGTAGGCATAGCGAAGCATGGCTACACTCTTGGCATGATCCTGCCGGGTCAGATATGAACTCCGGTTTCCACCCACGATCCCGGTACCCACGCCCAGCAGAGTTGGTTTGATTCCCGTCTTTCCAAGTCTTACCCGTTGTAGTGGATCTACGGAGCTGAATCTCCCCATAGCTCCGTAGAGAGGATTGCTAAACATCAGATGGGCGGTGCCCAGAGAAAGGGCCCCCAAAAACTTTCGACGATTCAGATTAAGTTTTCCCATTACAAAATGATTTTAAAGCAAGGTAATATAAATTGTCTATTTAGAACTATTCTTTGTAACTTTCGTTCCGTAAATCCCTGAAATCTAAGCCATGGACGAACTTAATAAAGAAAACCAGAGTCGAAAGGAACTCCTTAAACATATGATCCTGCAGCTCCACGAAGGAGTTGCTCCGGAAGAAGTACGAGGAAGGCTGGTTTCCTTGCTAAAATCCATCCCATACAATGAGGTTGTCCAGGTGGAACAGGAGTTAATCAACGAGGGGCTTCCTGAAGAGGAAGTGCTGAAGTTTTGCGATATACATACACAGGTTTTGGATGGACAAATCGACCAGACCGGCGCACGGGAAATACCTGTTGGTCACCCCGTGGATACCTTTAAGAAAGAGAACCGGGAGTTGTTAAAGCTTATTCAGACCTTGGGCCGCTTTTATGAAAAAGTTAAACAGCCGGAGGAAGTGGATTTGGAAACATATATCCTTCAGTTAAAAGCTTTTTTCAACAACCTGATGGATGTGGAGAAGCATTACCTGCGGAAAGAAAATCTTCTCTTTCCTTACCTTGAAAAATATAACATTACAGGTCCGCCCAAGGTCATGTGGGGGAAACATGACGAAACCCGCGAGCTGCTTAAGGTAGCCCGGGAAGGGTTGGATGTAAAGGGAGGTATGGATCTTGCTGAACTTGAAACTCTGGTGGAGCTGGTATTGATACCTGCCTCCGGAGCGGTATCCGATATGGTCATGAAAGAGGAAGAAATCCTCTTTCCCATGTGCATGGATAAGCTCAGCGACGAAGAATGGTACCAGATATCACAGGAAAGTCCGGAGCTCGGATACTGTTTGTACGATCCGGAAATAGAATGGAAGCCTGAAGGAGTAGAGCCCTCACCTGTGGCCCGAACGATGGAAGGAAGCGTCCAGCTGCCCACCGGTAAACTGTCAATCCCGGAACTAATTGCATTTTTTGGAACCATGCCGGTGGAGCTCACCTTTGTTGACAGCCAGGATAAGGTAAAGTTTTTTTCGCATGGTAAAAAGCCCATCTTTAAGCGCAACCGGGCTGTCATTGGAAGGGATGTTCGTTTGTGTCACCCTCCCAAAAGTGTCCACGTGGTGGAGCAGGTTATCAGTGATTTCAAATCCGGGAAAGAAGAACGCGCTGTATTCTGGCTAGAAATGCAGGGCATCTTTGTACACATAGAGTATTACGCACTGAAGGACGAATTTAATAAATACCTGGGCACACTTGAGGTCGTACAGGATATCACCGAATTAAGAAAAATAGAAGGTGAACAACGCTTGTTAAGTTATACTGATAAACAATGACTGAAAATCACTTACTGATTATTTCCCCAAAAACAAGGGTTGGGGAATTATTGGATGTCTATCCAGAGCTTGAACCTGTGCTGCTGAAGCTCTCACCTGCCTTTAAAAAGCTGAAAAATCCTGTGCTTCGAAAAACTGTTGGGAAAGTAGCCACTCTCCAGCAGGCAGCCTCCCTTGGGAACATCCCGGTAACTGAGGTCATTAATACACTCCGAACGGAAGTAGGACAACAACTTTTTGAAGGTGCGGTCTCCGACGATGATATAAATTATACAAAGCCAGGGTGGTATGATCCGGATAAGGTGTCGGTCTCCTTCAACGCCTCACCACTGATTGACTCCGGTGAGAATCCCATGCAGGAGGTGTTGACTCAGCTGGAAAAGACCAATTCGGGTGAGATCTTTTTGCTCACCACTCCCTTCGTTCCCGCACCCATAATCGAACTAATTAGCAAAAAAGGATATAGCCACTACTGCATTACTTCCAATCAGGGGCAGTGCACCACCTATTTCACTGTTCCAGTGTCCTGAAATACTCCAGAATTTTCCTGGCTTCATCCTGTGTGAGGCTTTGATTGGCCATCGGGGCCAGGTATCTTTTAAGGAGTTCCATTGCTACCGGATCTTCTTTTACCATCTTTTCAGGATCAAGGATCATGTTCATGATCCACGCAGGATTTCGCCTGTCAAGTAATCCGCTGGGAGCAGGTCCAACATATTTTTTAGTAGGTTTATGACAGGAGGAACACTTGGATTTAAACAGAGCTTCACCTTCAGTTACCCAGGCCTGGTTTAGAGCGCCGAGTGTTATACTTGATACCGGGCCCACACCATTGCTTCTTTCAAAATCGCTTGCGATTCTGGCTTCAAAATCCTCATATGATTCAGAAAGAGCAGGATTGGCGCCCGCCAGGGTTCTGGCCCCCAGCTCCTGACCCTGAAGCTTCACCTTCACATACTCGATTATTTTCCAGCGATCCTTTTCAGAAAGGGTAGCACCATAGGATCCCATCAGCCCGTATCCCACGGTTACCACATGAAACAGCTCTCCTCTAGATGCTTGTACCAATCGTTCGTCAG
>CAYWGP010000002.1:0-5004 GCA_964458155.1 uncultured Bacteroides sp. | reverse complement strand
TCCATCGGGTAGTGTTAATAAAATCAACAGCGTAGTTATTATGCTCCTCTATACCCGTACCAATGGTAAGAACATTGGGATCGAAAATGATATCATCCGGATTGTAATTCATCTTCTCGGTAAGAAGGCGGTAGGCCCGTTGACAGATTTCTATACGACGTTCATAGCTGTCTGCCTGACCCTTTTCATCAAAGGCCATTACAATCACTGCGGCTCCATAGGACCTGATTTTCCGGGCATATTCAAGGAACAGTTCCTCGCCCTCTTTCAGGCTGATGGAGTTTACAACAGCTTTCCCCTGGATACACTTCAGACCTGCCTCGATCACCTCGAATTTGGATGAGTCTATCATCAGGGGAACCCTGGAAATTTCAGGTTCTGCCATAATAAGGTTCACGAAAGTGACCATTTCACTCTCGGCATCAAGCATGGCATCGTCCAGATTGATATCCAGGATCTGAGCACCATCTTCCACCTGTCTGCGTGCAATATCCAGGGTCTCTTCGTATTTCTTTTCCCTGATCAGGCGCGCAAACTTCTTGCTGCCCGCCACATTGCAACGTTCCCCGATATTAATGAAATTGGATCCCTCAAAGACGGTAAGGGCCTCCAGTCCGCTTAGAGTCAAACCAGGCAAAGCTTCTGCCGGACGGCGGATTTTCCCCTTTTCGGTCAACGCTGCAAAAGCCCTGATATGTTCGGGGGTGGTTCCACAGCAGCCTCCAACAATATTCACGAATTCAGAATCAATAAAATCCTTAATCAGCAAAGACATCTCCCGGGGTGTCTCGTCATATTCCCCGAACTGATTGGGCAGACCGGCATTTGGATGTACCGAGGTGAAAAAGCTAGACTTCCCGGCCATTTCCTTCAGGTAGGGCCGTATCTCCTTGGCACCCAGAGAGCAATTCAAGCCTATGGAGAGAAGCTCCACATGACTGAGAGAGTGCATAAAGGCCTCCAGGGTCTGTCCCGACAGGGTTCGCCCGCTTGCATCGGTTATGGTTCCACTTACCATCACCGGGATATACTGGCCGGTTGATTCCAGGTACTCTTCAATCCCCATCAGGGCAGCTTTGGCATTTAATGTGTCAAAAACAGTCTCCACAAGCAGCAGGTCCACTCCTCCTTCCACCAGTCCCCTGACCTGTTCCTTATACGAAGCTTTCATCTCGTCGAAAGAAATGGCACGGAAGCCGGGATCATTCACATCAGGCGAAAGGGAGGTGGTTTTATTGGTTGGGCCTATGGAACCAGCTACATACCTTGCTTTGTCTGGTGTAAGTTGAGTAAAAGCGGAAGCGGCTTCTGCTGCGATCCGGGCCGATTCAAAATTAATCTCATATACCAGGTCTTCCAACTGGTAATCGGCCTGGGAAATGGAAGTGGCATTAAAGGTATTGGTTTCAATGATATCGGAGCCAGCTTCCAGATAGGCTTTATGGATCTCCCCGATCACATCCGGCCTGGTGATAGAGAGAAGGTCATTGTTGCCTTTCAGATCGCCGGGATGATCTTTAAAACGTTCCCCACGGTAATCTTCCTCTGCCAGTTTGTAGCGCTGTATCATGGTCCCCATGGCACCATCCAGCAGAAGGACGCGCTCCTTCAATAGCCTGCTAATCTCTTTCCCGCTTTTATTTATCATAATAACGCGAAATTAAGAAATTTTACGTCCGGCACCCTGCTATGCTTTAAAGGCCTGTTCGAAGTCGGCAGTAATATCGTCAATATGCTCCACACCCACTGATACCCTCAGCAGCGTGGGGGAGACACCGGCGGCCAGCTGGGCTTCTTCCGATAATTGCTGATGTGTGGTGGCAGCCGGCTGTATAATAAGTGTTTTCACATCACCCACATTGGCCAGGTGACTGACCAGTTTCAGATTATTTACCAGTTTGACAGCCTCTTCTTTCTTTCCTTTTAAAGTGAAGGAAAGAACGCCTCCGGCACCCCGGCTCAGGTATTTCTTCGCAAGGGAGTAATGAGGACTATCTTCAAGACCGGGGTAGATCACCTCTTCAACCTTGGGGTGCTTCTTTAGCCACTTTGCCAGGGCCAGGGTATTCTCCACGTGCCTTTCAATACGCAAAGAAAGAGTCTCCAGTCCCTGTATAAGAAGGAATGAGTTAAAAGGACTCTGGCTTGGTCCCAGATCCCGTAAGCCCTCAACGCGGGCCTTGATGATAAAGGCTATGTTCCCAAAGGGACTTTCACTACCAAAAGTCTCCCAGAATTTTAAGCCATGGTAGCCTTCACTGGGTTCCGTAAACTGCGGGAATTTCCCATTTCCCCAGTTGTAGTTACCGCTGTCCACAATAACACCTCCAATGGAATTACCGTGTCCGCCGATCCATTTGGTGGCCGATTCCACTACAATGGCAGCGCCATGTTCGATGGGCCTGAAGAGATAGCCAGCTGCTGCAAAGGTATTATCAACCACAAGGGGAAGATCATATTTTTTGGCCAGTGCTGCGAATTTCTCAAAGTCAGGAATATTGAATCCCGGATTACCAATGGTCTCAAGGTAGATGGCCCTGGTCCGGTCATCGATCAGTTTCTCAAAATCTTCCACTTCGAGAGAAGCTGCAAATCTTGCATCCCAGTTGTAGTTCTTAAAGGTCACCTTAAACTGATTATAGGTACCCCCGTAGAGATATGGACTGCTAATAATGTTATCTCCTGGCTTCAGAATGGTACTGAAGGTCAGAAATTGTGCAGCGTGTCCGGAGGATACAGCCAGAGCTGCCACACCTCCCTCAAGAGCCGCGATCCGTTGCTCGAAAACATCATTGGTGGGATTCATAATCCGCGAATAGATGTTTCCAAATTCTTGCAGGGCAAAGAGCCTGGCTCCATGATCCGAGTCCTTAAAGGTGTAGGAGGTGGTCTGGTAGATAGGGACTGCCCTTGCATTGGTGGCTGAATCGGGGCTGTGGCCTGCATGAACCTGCAGGGTTTCGAAGTTTTTATAAGTGTTACTCATGACAATGATTTTAAATCAGGTTAAATAATAATTTGATGAATGGACTAATGGAATAACAGTTAATATGTTAATATGTTAATGGTAGTTTAAATCGCTATTTATTAACTACTAGCCACTAAACACTAACTATGAACTTCCAACCCATTCCCATAGGCGGTGTCGGAAAGATAGGAGTACATTTTTTCATGCTTTCACTTTTTGTTATTATCTCCCTTTCGGGTTAGGTTTTGGCACCTTCGCCGCGGGGCGGGTTGCCAGGGGATCAGTGAGCCTAATCTCTTACCCCTTCTCAATAACAATCGCACAGTATGCGAATTGATGGAATAAAGATATGTTTAAGCAGGGCCATTGGCAAATGCTCCTGTTGCTAAAACTTCTTTTTATTTAGATTAGATAGATGTAAAACCCAGATTACCAGGCATATATCTATGTTTTTAATTTAAATTAGAAAGTATAGGTCAGCCCCAGTCCGAATAGTTCCTTGAACTGCACCTTATCGGTAAAGGTATCCGCTTCACCATCGCCAGTCGTATCCTCGCCAAACTTAATATCATAATCATAGATAAGCTGGGTCAGCAGCGAAGCTGCCAGGAAATCATTTATTTTAAAGGTCAGCAGCAAGTCCCAGTTGACATCTACGTACTGCGGCTTGTCGAAGTAGTTGGAGAAGAAATCGACCCTGGTATCCAGCGTGACATTCTTCAGGATCTCCTTTTTATATGCAATCTTGATATAGGCTCCAAATTCGGCCCTGGCTTTTTTTCCCGGATCCAGTCCGTAGGAGCCTTCTGCAGAGAGCTCATCGTCCAGAACGAAAGTGTACTTGCTGGATACCGGTGACAGGAAGAGGGAAAAGACTTCAGAAGGTTTGAAATCCATACCCAGGGAGAAGCTCAGATATCCCGGTGCCATAAAATTAGAAATCTTTACGGCATCATCTTCACCGGGATCGTCATAGCCTTCCGCAAACTGAGTAGTAAATCCCAGCAGGAGGGTGGAAAACCACTTTTCAGTTGCCTTCAATCCCAGTTTTGATGCAAAATCTAACTGGTCATTGCTCTTACGCGTTGGATCATCACCCTGTTTGACCAGGCCAAAGCCCATGACCAGATTGTTTTCCCAATTTGTTTTATCTGTGGCATAATTGGCCGAAAGGTTGACCAGGACATTTCCCGATAAACTGTTGTCGCCCCCTGCTGCCCAGTTACTTAGCGAAAGCTGGGAGAGGTTCAGGGAGGTGGTTCCATTGAACTTCCAGAGGGTATCGGCATCCACTGCTTCCTGTGCACTTGCAAGGAGGGAGATCAGGGCCATAGACAGGATCAGGATATTCTTCTTCATGTTGCTGGTTTTATGTTTATTGTGATGTCTTGTTTGAAGTTAGTTTTTTACCCGGAATTCAGCAAATACTTTGAAGCGGTCCATATTCAGCATGGTGTTGTGAATAAAGGCCTGTTTCATAAAGGGTGCCATAAGCATCATGAACCCGCTGAAGCGGAAATAGTGTATGGTACGCCACAGGCATTGACCCGGTTCTTTTTCAATGAACCAGTTTTCAACCTCGTTGTATACACCACGGGATCTGTAGTGCATGTGAAACTGTTCCGGAAGCTTCTTTTTGACAATGGTTTCTGTCATCACCAGATCGCCCTTTCTGCCTTCGTAAACCATTTCGGATCTTGCTCCTTCCTCTCCAGGCTCTCCTTCCAGGTGAGTCAGGCTTTTTAGTCCGGGTTGCCATTTGTAAAGATTTTCAGCACTGTCGAACAGTTCCAGAACAGTCTGTCGGGGAAGATTTATCAGTATTTCGCAGGTGTATTTCATCTCAGGTTAATTTCAAATGCAATAACAAATTTAGTTCATATTTGTTTGACGGTAATTTTTCAACCACCGTCCGAATTTTCACCGATATTTTGTCTGATTTTCCCTCTGGTTTACAGGGCTTTGTAAATTTAATCAAAACCAATGCAATCCGACATGAGAAAAAAGGTGATTATCATCGGTGGTGGGGTGGCAGG
>CAYWGP010000001.1:0-28010 GCA_964458155.1 uncultured Bacteroides sp. | reverse complement strand
TATCAATATTAATACATCACTGTCATTTATCAGGTCGATCTTACTGAGAAGGATAATTGGCTTTACATTAGACGCATTGCAGATTGTCAGATACCTTTCTATACGGTTGATGCTAAAATCCCTGTCAACAGCCTGTACGATGAATGCACAGTCAATATTGGCGGCAATGATTTGCTTCTCTCCCTGTCTGCCCACTGCCTGCCTTTCAATAAGAGTTTTTCTTGGAAATACGGAATGAATGAGCACCCTGTTTTCATCGTATTCGGAAATCGCAACCCAGTCACCGACAGCAGGAAAATCAGACCTGCTTTTAGAGCTAAACCTTAAATTCCCAATAATCTCTGCATCATATTCGCCTTCAGCATTCTTTACAATGTATCGTTCTTTGTGTTCCGAGATAACTCTTCCCACTCCGAAAGAATCGAGCTTCTGCTTAAGCCGGAATTCCTCTAAATCTGCATTATATCCTAAATCTTCAAGAGTCATATCATCGAAGTTAATATTTCGTTTGAAAAATGAAAGTTGCTATCCGGGTATTTGGATTTTTGGTGAATGCTGTTGTGGTGATACTAACGTACCATATCTAAATAGAAAACAACAAATTCATCTGTGCCATCACCGTCGAAATCGAATTCAGAATTCGCTCCAATATGCATATTATCTTCATCATAGGTGATGTCATAGTACTCATATTCTCCCGGATTTGTATCATATTCCACAGCCAGCCATTCTTCATCAAAACCGAGTTTGCCGGTAAAAATCATTCCGGCCCGTCCAGGTCGCTGAATGGTAAATGTAAACCTGCCGTTGCTTTTAATTTCGAGGCTTACACTACCCCCTTCCTCTATCACATCAACTCCATTAAACGTAGCCCCGGTGGCCGTCCAGTTCCCGGCGATTTCAGATACTTTTTCTGTGGAAGGCTCATCTCCGTTTTTGCTGCATGCAAGGAATAAGCTTTGGGGTAGCATAACATATACAAATAGCAGAGTTAAAGCTGTTCTTGCCATCGTGCCGAGATTTTCTGAATTTTTCATATACCGGAATTTACATTTCTTCAAGTTATGAAAAATGTGGCGAAGTAGACTTTGAAACTCCAATACATATACTTACTTTAACTTTGCATTCCGGCATTAATCATCATGAGTGAGGAAAATATATCAATACACGATTTCGACTTCAATCTGATCTGTGAATATTATTCAAGTCTTGAACGACAGGGGCCGGGTAGCCCCGAAATTACCATTAAAGCCCTGAGTTTTATTGAAAATCTTAACAACGAATCCCGTATTGCCGACATTGGTTGTGGTACAGGTGGTCAGACCATGGTGCTGGCCCGTCATATAGCCGGACAAATTACTGGTATTGACCTGTTTCCCACCTTCATAGACCTTTTCAATTTGAATGCCAGAAAACTAGATCTTCAGGACAGAGTTCAGGGCATCGAAGGCACCATGGAGAAGCTGCCATTTCAGAAGGAAGAATTAGATCTGATCTGGTCGGAGGGAGCAATCTACAATATCGGATTTGAGCGTGGTTTGAAGGAGTGGCGGGAATATCTGAAAACAGGTGCTTACATAGCCGTTTCAGAGGCATCCTGGTTTACTGATGAACGGCCTGGCGAAATCCGTAAGTTCTGGGATACTGAATATCCTGAAATTGACACCATTCCAAATAAGCTTGCCCAGATGCAGAATGCCGGATATGTCCCGGTAGCCGCCTTCATACTGCCAGAGAACTGCTGGACGGAACATTTCTATGATCCCCAGCCTGCCGCACAGGAATCCTTCCTGGAGAAATACGCGGGAAACACCCTTGCTGAAGAGTTTATTGCAAATCAAAGGCATGAAGCTCAGCTATATGACAAGTATAAAGAGTATTATGGTTACGTGTTCTATATAGGAAAGAAAAATGGAAGAAAAACTTAGCCTGCTCAGCGAGCTCATAAAACTTGCAAGATGCGACAGGCAAGTACGCGAGCAGGAGTACAGATTTCTGGTGACCATAGCCCGACAGCTTGATCGAAATATTTAAAGAACACTATAACTAAAGTGCTTTAATTGAGTATATTCGGCTTGTCTTATACTTTTTCCAGAACCATGGCTATTCCCTGCCCAACTCCGATACACATGGTGCACAGTGCCTTCTTTGAAGTAGATCGCTGCAATTGATAATAAGCAGAAGTTACAATTCTTGCGCCAGACATGCCAAGGGGGTGACCAAGTGCTATGGCCCCGCCAAGCGGATTGATCCTGCTATCGCTCATATCCAGTCCAAGTTCGCGCATGCAACCAAGAGATTGAGCGGCAAAGGCTTCGTTCAATTCAATGATATCCATTTCGCTGAGTTTTAGACCCAGTCGCGCCATGAGCTTATTTGTTGAGGGGACAGGACCCATGCCCATGATACGGGGAGGAACACCGGCTGTTTGCATGCCAAGGATTTTTGCCCGGGCTGTCAGATTGTATTTTTTAACGGCTTCTTCAGAGGCTATAATAAGTGCTGCTGCTCCATCATTAACACCGGAGGCATTACCTGCAGTAATGGTACCATTAGCATGTGTGATTGGTTTTAATGTAGATAGTTTCTCATAGGAAGTCAACCTGGGATGTTCATCCCTATCAACTATACTTATTTCACCTTTCCGGCCGTGTATTTCAACAGGTGTTATTTCTTCTGCCAGGCTACCGTTCTCTTGTGCCAGGGCTGCTTTTTCCTGACTCAGATGGGCAAAGCGATCCTGCTCCTCCCTGCTGATTTTAAAATCTGTGGCAATATTTTCAGCGGTTTCGATCATAGATTCGGTACCGTACTTATCCTTAAGCTTTTTATTAACAAAACGCCACCCTATGGTTGTGTCAAATATTTCAGCTGCTCTTGAAAATGCAGCAGTAGCCTTCCCCATTACAAAAGGGGACCTTGACATACTTTCAACGCCACCTGCAATAATCAGGTTTGCCTCACCGGATTTAATTGCTCTCGCCGCTATTCCAATGGCATCCATTCCTGAACCGCACAAACGATTTACAGTAACTCCGGAAATGGTCTCAGAATAACCGGCGAGCAAAAGGGCCATTCGGGCCACATTACGGTTATCTTCCCCGGCCTGATTGGCACAGCCTAATATCACATCGTCAATATCAAGCCAGTCAACTCCTGGGTTTCTTTCCATTAATACGCTTAAGGGGAGAGCTGCCAGATCGTCTGTTCTTACCGGGGATAATGCACCGCCGTATTTCCCGACCGGAGTACGTATTGCATCACAAATAAATACCTCCTGCATAATTTTAGTTTTTTTGTAAATCTTCTAATTTCGGTTTTAAAGCTTTAAAGGCCCGGAACAATCCTTCAGTAAGTTTATCAATTTCTTTTTGAGTCATAACCGTCGACATCATGCATGTAAAAGTATTGATGATCAATATATTTTCATTGAAATATAAGAAATCAAGCAGTTCGTTAATAATAGCACGTGCCTTATCTGTTTGATAGGCCTCACGATAAGTTGTGGGAGGAACTGGCATTAAATGAAAACGAAACATTGAGCCTGCCCCTGTAATGCATACAGGAACATCGAGCAGAGCAATTACTTCCTCAATCTGAGAGATGGCTTTACCTGTAAAAGCATTTATTCTCAGAACAGCAGCACGGTCAAACAGTTCCATGGCTTTAAAACCGGCCGTCATTGTAACAGGATTTGCAGAAAAGGTGCCGGAATGTGGGAATTTCAGTGCTGATTTACGCAGGTCCAATACCTTCAATACATCTGCCCGGCCTGCAATGGCCCCCACAGGAAATCCGCCTCCGATTATTTTCCCCAAGGCGGTAATATCAGGACTTACTGCATAATTTTCCTGTGCACCACCGTAATTTACCCTTAAAGTAACTACTTCATCAAACACCAGTAAGGCCCCGTTTTTACGGGTCCAGTTATATATTGCCTCAATAAACGCAGCAGTTCCCTGCACCAGTCCAACCCGGTGGGGAACCGGGTCGATTATTACACAGGCGATCTGCTCTGAATGCCTGTCCAGAATGGCAATTGTTCTTTCAATATCATTGTAGGGGAATATGACAACATCATCCAATACACCCTGGGGTGTTCCATAGGCAAGGGGAACACTGTTTGGCTCATCAATATCACCCCAGTTGGAAGGGTTTGCGGTCTGGCTGACTTCCGCAAAGTCGTATGTCCCATGATATGTCCCTTCGGCTTTGGCAATCTTAGGCCTCCCCGTAAAAGCTCTTGAAGCTTTTATCATGGCCATTACAGCTTCGGTCCCGGAATTCACAAATCTGATTCTTTCACAACTCTTTACCCTTTCAGTCAAAAGTTGAGCATACCTGAGCTCTATTTCGGAAGCAAGGGTGGAGGCAGTCCCTTTTTGAACTTGTTGAACAACGGCCTCTACGATTTCCGGGTGGGCATGGCCATGAATCAGGGCAGCCATGTTGTTTGCAAAATCAATGCGTTTTGTTCCGTCAATATCGCTTATGTAACAGCCAGATGCATAATCTACATAGTTGGGAAAGGGTTTGCGATAGACAGTGTTTCTGCTTAGCCCGCCGGGTAATACTTCAACTGCCTGCTTATAAAGTTCTTCACTTTTTCTGTCTCGTGACATAGGGTCTGTTTTTTAGTGTTGAAACAAGCTGGCCCCGGTTTTTTCCTGCAAATAATCAAAACTGACTCCCGGAGCCAAAGCTTTGACTAACAAGCCTCCCTCGACAACATCCATAATTGCGAGGTCGGTATAAATTCTGTTCACTACCTTTTTACCCGTAAGGGGATAAGAGCATTTTTTAACAATTTTGGACTCACCACTTTTGGTGTTGTGCCGGGTGATGACAAAAATCGTTTTAACGCCTGCAACCAGGTCCATGGCTCCACCCACAGCAGGTATATCATCCATGTTGCCGGTCGACCAGTTGGCAAGGTCACCCTCTTCAGAAACCTGATAGGCTCCAAGAACACAAATATCAATATGCCCTCCGCGAATCATGGCAAAACTGTCGGCATGATGGAAATAGGCAGCACCGGGAATGGCGCTTACATATTTTTTACCGGCATTAACCAGTTCATAATCTTCAGAACCACTTTCGGCCACTTTGCCCATGCCCAGCAAACCATTCTCCGTATGATAGATTACTTCGCGTCCCTCTGGTATATAGGCGGCAACCATTTCCGGTATTCCAATACCCAGGTTAACATAAGCTCCGTCATGGATATCCATGGCTACTTTTTGGGCCATTTCACTGTTGTTCCATCCAATATTTTCCTTTAGTTCCATGGGTACCTCCTTTTTTCAGCTACCAGCACTGATTCGTCTGCCGGGTTTGCTACTTCAACGACTCTTTTTACAAAGATTCCCGGTGTAACGACACATTCAGGATCTATCTGGCCAAGCTCAAGAATCTTTCTTGCCTGAACAATTGTGCTATGGGCTGCCATACACATAACAGGACCAAAATTCCTGGCAGTTTTATTATAGATCAGGTTACCGTATTTGTCGGCGGCCTGGCATTTCACCAGGGCGAAATCTGCTTTAATGGCGTGCTCCAGTACATAGGTCTGACCATTGAAGTCCTTTGTCTCTTTCCCTTTAGCAAGCGGGGTATTCACTGTTGCCGGTGTGTAAAATGCCGGAATACCTGCTCCCCCGGCTCTTATTCTTTCTGCAAGTGTACCCTGGGGTACCAGTTCCAGTTCTATTTCCCCCTTTCGGTACATCTCGGGAAACACAACTGATATAAGAGTTCTGGGAAAGGAACAGATGATTTTTTTCACCTGCCTGTTTTCGATAAGGGCTGCCAGGCCCACATTCCCGCTTCCTGCATTATTGCTTACAACGGTCAGGTTTTTTGCACCCTGGTCTATTAAGGCATGAATCAGTTCCACGGGACTGCCGGCTTCACCAAAACCACTTATCATAACTGTTGCCCCGTCAAATATATCGGCAACAGCATCCAAGGCAGAATTAACAATCTTGTTTATCATCAGGCTTCAGATTTTTTCATTTCAGTGATAAAAGCATCCTCTAACTTTTGCTCTATTTCGGCCAGCTCATCTTCGTAGAAATGCCGGGCCCCTTCAAGTGGCCTGAGCTTTTCGATGGTGTTTTCCTTTTCATCATACCTGGCCAGGAAAACCGTATCCATCCATTCCATATTCCTGGCTTCATTAAATTTTAGTGCGAAAACTTTTTCCCCGTTAATTTCGGCAGTGCCAATAAGAGAGGTTTTTCCGGCCGAAGAAGTCATGGTGATATAACGGGATGGACGATTAATGGACGACAGGGTCCTGTAAACCTTGCTGAAAATCTTATCGATATCGGCCAGGGGCGCGGTAAAATAATGATGTTCGCCGGTGGGCCTTGCACAGTACATCGAATGGAAGCCTATGCCAAGCATGGCAAATATATTTCCCAGATCGATCCAGTTCCGGGCCGAGCGGTCAATATCAACTTTTCCCTTTTCATCTTCAAATAAACTGATGTGATTCATTATGGGACTCTGGCTCTTAATGGTAATGCCATAATTTTTCAATCTGCGGATTGCAGCCACAGTGCTTGGATTGAGCAATTCCCTGGGTGTTGAAAAATGAGAGATCCACAAGACCTGTATTCCGTTATCTACTGCCCTGCTCAATAACTCCATCATCTTTTTATATTTCGGAGTTAGCAGGTATTCGGGGTGAAAGGTTAGTACCCTGGAGCCGAAACGGATAGTTTTAACGTGCATCAGCTCAGGGTCTTCTATAAGTGGCACCACATATTGCTCCATCCTGTCGGGAGCAATAAATCCGGCATCACCACCGGTTATTAGTATGTCACTAACCTCCTTGTGTTCCTTCAGGTATTCATGAATCTGGCTTATATCCTCCTGAACAAACATATCTTCGTCGCCCCTTACCTGGGCATGACGGAAACAATAGGAGCAAAAAGCAAAACAGTTCTGGGTGCTTTTATCAAAGATTAATTCTACCGGAGGGTATTTATGCTGAACGCCCTGAAGGATTTCCATTTGCCCCTTGGCATTGATAAAAAATGGTTTATTCAGTTTTTGCTTGCCATCATGCGGATTGGTTTTTTTCTGGTATTCTTTAACCACGATTTGTCTTTCTTCATCCGTTCCGGCATCTATATAGACCTGAACCTCTTCCCTGTATATCATTCCTGGCTGAGGGAAAACCAGCTGGAAAATGGAATCTTTCTCATAGGCATCCCAGGAGATCATATTGAGGGCATGTTTTGTTGCTAAAAAACGATACACTTCAATAAAAAATTCCCGCTCTTTAATATAGCCGATGTCGATCCCGTTTCTATTAAGCACTTCAATAATTTCACGGAATCCTTCAAGGCCAGAGTAATAAGTTTTCCCTGTAAACAGGATCTTGCTGGTACTGAAGAAACCACTGTGCTGTGGATAGCATTGGTGTAATCTGCTGATTAAACCAAAGGACAGAAGTTTTTCTTTTTCAATAGCCTCTTTAACTTCATCCGGATATTGATAATGCTCAATCATTTGATGCAAAGATGCCTGCTCTGATTCAGTCTTCGTTTTTGAATTTTTCATATTTTCATCTGGTTAACAACCCACAATAGTTCTGCACTTTCATTTCCAATATTTTTAAATAAATAATACTGGGAAGAAATAAAATAGAAAGTATCTCCTTCTTTCAGTTCATATCCTTTATTATTCAAAACAGCCTTAAAATGTCCTTTGAGTACATAACAGAATTCCTGCCTGGGGTTTGCAGTTGTCATGATCTCCGATGAGTCCGAATTTTTTCCAAAATAAAGGATAAAGGGATCCATTTGTTTGACCGGGTCGTGATGTGATAGCAAATATAGACGGGTACCGGTCTTATTCTTCTTTACAAACTTCCGGTCTTTTAAGTTTAAAAAGGGATTTGCGACAAAAGATGCATTCTCACCGATAAGATCTCCAACAGTCGTGTGAAGTGCATCTGCAATCTTTTTTAAGGTTAAAATGGATGGATAGGCCTTGGCCCGTTCAATCTGCGATATTAAACTTGGTGTAACGTCGATCAAAGCGGCCAGATCTTTGACCTGAATACCCAGGTTCTCTCTTGTGGCCCTGATTCGTTCGCCTAATCTTAGCATTTCGCCAATGGTTAAAACTACTTCAAAAGTAAATATAAATTTTTAAAGTAAGTATGATTTAATCACATGGTCTGGATGTTCTACAATAGAAAATGCTAAGCCTGGTAATTCCTTTTCAGGGCATTATCTTCGTCTTGAGCTGTTTTCGATTTTAATCAGGAACTCTTTTGGTGGTGTTGCCCCCAGGAGGTTCTGTACAAAGTAATCCCAGCGCCTTCGCATAATGTAATAACTATCCCTGCCATAGCCATGGCGTGCATTGGGGAGTATGAGGAAATCAAAATCCTTGTTGGCTTTAATAAGTGCGTCGGCCACCAGGTAGGTATTGTAAGGAGGCACATTATCATCCATGCCTCCGTGGATAAGCATGAGTTTTCCTTTCAGATTGGCTGCATGGGTCTGATTGGCCTGAAGCTCATAGTTGGAAACGCCATCACTGTCCTCCACTTCCAGCCCGATATAGCGCTCGCCCCAGTCATCTTCATAATTTCTGTTGTCGTGGTTACCCGATTCGGCTATTCCGACCTTGAAGAAATCAGGATATTTAAACATGGCCGCAGCGGTTCCAAATCCGCCTCCCGAATGTCCCCAGATACCTACGCGGTCCAGATCCAGGAATTCGTATCTTTCTGCCAGTTGCTTTAAACCAGAAACCTGGTCCGGCAGCGTGTTTTCACCCATATCGCCATAACAGGCATCGTGGAATGATTTGCTTCTGTTGGGATTACAGCTTCCCTCCAGTGCCACTACCACAAATCCCAGCTCGGCCAGGGCCTGGTTATCTCTCCGTGCAGCCATAAAACTCCAGGAGCCTACACTGCCACCCTGGGGACCCGGGTAGATATAGACAATCACGGGGTATTTCACATTGGGATCCAATTTTGCAGGTGTATGCATGAGGCCATACAGATCCCACCGATCATCGGCCGATCTCACAGTAAAGGGAGAGGGTGCTTTCCAACCGCTTGCTTCCAGCCGTGATATATCAGCCTTCTCCAGCACGCTTAGCAGATTGCCTTCTATATCCCTGACTTCATATACCGGGGGAACATCGGGCTGGGAATAGGTGTCTGTGAAATACTTTCCGTCGGGAGAAAAGCGAATGCTGTGATCACCGGTTTCAGGTGTTAAATGTTTGAAATTTTCACCGCTGAAATCGACCCGGTAGAGGTGACGAAAATAGGGATTCTGTCCTTCTTCCCTTCCACTGGCCATAAAATAGATAATCCTCTTTTCCATGTCTATTTTCCTGACCTGCAGTACCACATAGTCGCCGGAGGTGATCTGGTGCTTCAACTGGCCCGTTCCGGCATCATATAGATAAAGGTGTCCCCAATCACTTCTTTCCGAATACCAGAGAATCTCATTGGTTTCAGAAAAATATCTCCAATTGATTGTGCCCTGTCCCGATTCATACTGTGTGTCAACGATTTCTTCAAAAATATCTCTCACTTCGCCGCTTTCACAATCGGCCATTCTCACATGTGCTTCCTTGTGATCCCTGCTGGTTGAGACAAAAACCAGCTTTTTGCTGTCCTCGCTCCAGGCCACATCGTCTAAGCCACCTTCGCAGGAGATGTCATCGCACAGGGTTCCTCTTCTTGCATCTGCATCCAGTTTCAACCTGACAAGCTCAGGCTCTCCGCTAATATCGATGATTACTCTGTGTATGCGTATAATGTCTTCATCGCCGGGCAGGGGATACTTCCATTCCATAAGTTCAGGGGCACCCACCAGCGTCTTGACCAGGTACATGTCACTCACATGGCGTTGATCCTGCTGAAAGGTGGCAATCTTCTTTGAATCGGGCGACCAGCTCAGGATGGCTTTATCGCTGCGCTTCCATCCGGCATTATCAGTAGCATAACCAAAATTCTCCACACCATCTGTGGTCAGCGCTATTTCTTCCCCGGTCTCCGTTTCCCTGATCCATAAATTCCAGTCCCGGATAAATGCTTTATACTTTCCATCGGGTGATGTTACAGTACCATTCGATCTTCCTCCATTTCCATTCCCTGATTCGACAGATGCTTTTTTAAAGAGCTCGGACCTGGTTTCGGCTGTTTTTAGTTTTCCTTTGACCGGATCGAACAACTTGTATTCCTCCTGGCCTTCGGCCTCAGACTTGTACCAGAGACGGCTGTCGGCCAACCATTGAGGCCGGATAGCATTGTCAATGTATTTAGCCACATTGCCTCGAAGCATGGTTGTGGCATGCTGGTAATCATCTTCAGTCAGAGTCAGGGAGTTCTGTCCGTACGTTAAAGGAACAATCCAAAGACAGAGCAATAAGAAAGGGGCAGTAAATTTAGTTTTCATGAATGGAATATTTTAGAAAAATACAAGCGCTCAAGATAGTGAGATAAGGGTGAATTACAATAAAATTTGTAACATTGGATGAATTAAAACCTCGACCAGCTATGAACCTGAAAATCCTTACAATGATCTGCCTGGTATCCCTGTTAATCTCCTGCGATGGGTACCAATATCCTTATCAGAATCCCAAGCTCGATTTTGAAACCAGGGCCGAGGACCTGGTCTCCAGGATGACCCTGGAGGAGAAAGTGGGTCAGCTTACCCACTATGCCGATGCTGTGGAGCACCTGGGTGTTCCCGAGTATAACTGGTGGAACGAATGCCTGCATGGCGTGGCCCGGTCGGGCAAGGCAACGGTTTTTCCCCAGGCCATCGGGATGGCAGCCACCTTCGATCGGGATTTGATGTTCCGAATGGCCGATATTACATCAACCGAGGCGAGAGCCAAATACCATGATTATTTTTCAAAGGGGAAGCACGGGATGTACCAGGGGCTCACCTTCTGGTCGCCCAATATCAATATTTTCAGGGACCCCAGGTGGGGCAGGGGACATGAGACTTACGGGGAGGATCCCTACCTGACCGGCGAGATGGGAGTGCAGTTTATCAGAGGTTTGCAGGGAGACGATCCTCGCTATCTGAAGACTGTTGCTACCTCTAAACATTATATTGTTCATAGCGGGCCGGAGCCCTCACGTCATGAGTTTGATGCAGTGGTAAGTGAACGGGATTTCAGGGACACCTACCTGCCTGCATTCAAAAAGACGGTTGAGAAAGGGCAGGTATATTCGGTGATGTGTGCATACAACCGCTTTATGGGAGAACCCTGCTGTGGAAGTGTTCCCCTTCAGGAGGAGCTGTTGCGGGGTGAGCTTGGCTTCCAGGGATATATCGTCTCCGACTGTGGTGCCATCAGCGACTTTCATTCAGGACACAAGGTGGTAAGTAACAGGGAAGAGGCAGCCGCCCTGGGTGTTTTATCCGGTACCGATCTGAACTGCGGAGATCAGTATGAAGGTCTGGTGGAGGCCGTGAAGAAAGGACTGATATCGGAAGAGGAAATAGATGTGGTGGTACGGCGCCTGATGCTGGCCCGCATGAAACTGGGAATGTTTGATCCTGACGAGATGGTTCCCTGGTCAGCCTATCCGGTGGACACCCTGGCAGTGGAAACTCATAAAGAAGTGGCCAGGGAGATGGCCCGAAAATCAATGGTCCTTCTGAAAAATGACAGGAATACCCTGCCCATCAGCAAGGAAGTGAAGCGCGTGGCGGTTATTGGTCCCAATGCCCACAATGTGGATGTACTGAACGGAAATTACAATGGGACACCTGTGGAGCCTGTCAGTGTCCTGCAGGGTATACAGGCAAAGCTGGGAGAGGATGCCGAGCTGCGTTACGCCCAGGGTTGTCCCCACCACAGCGGATTGCCCTATCTGAGTCAAATACCCTCAGAGTACTTATTTACCTCTGCTGATATGGAGGAACAGGGCCTGAAGGCTTCCTTCTATCCGAACCTGGATGGTGAGGGAGCTCCGGTGCTTCAGCGGACCGATGCAAATATTGATTTCTACTGGTGGGATGGAGAGACTCCGGTGGAAGGTTTAAGCGATGATGACTATTCGGTGGAGTGGACCGGCCTCCTGGTTCCGCGAAAAAGTGGTACCCATGCCTTAGGATTAAATGGTAAATATGTCCGGCTCGAATTCGAAGGAGAGACTCTGATAGAGCATAGTAACATCCATCATCCCAATAAGATTTACAAGAATGTGGATCTGGTGGCAGGCAGGGCCTATGAGCTTAAAGTACGCATGAAGGACGAGCATGGCGATTCCAATTGCACGCTCCACTGGGAAGAGCCCGGATTGCCACTTGCCTGGGAGGCCATACAGGCAGCACGGTGGGCCGATCACGTGGTACTGGTAATGGGACTGACAGCCCGGCTGGAAGGAGAGGAGATGAGGGGACTGGAACTGGAAGGCTTTAATGCGGGGGACCGTACATCACTGGATCTTCCGTCAGTTCAGCGGAGCCTGATCCGCCAGATCGCTGCTACCGGGAAGCCGGTGACCCTGGTACTGATGACCGGTTCTGCGGTTTCCATCACTATGGAACATCAATTGATTCCGGCTATCATGCAGGCCTGGTATGGAGGAGAGGCAGCCGGAGAGGCTGTGGCCGATGTGCTTTTCGGAGACTATAATCCGGCAGGAAGACTGCCCCTGACTTTCTACCGCTCGGTGGACGACCTGCCTCCTTTTGAGGATTATGATATGCAGGGAAGAACCTACCGCTACTTTGAGGGAGAGGTGCTATACCCCTTTGGCTACGGTCTGAGTTATTCAACTTTTGCCTACGACAACCTGATTCTTGAAAAAGCAGAGATGGGTCAGGATGAGTCCATAACTGTAAGTGTGGATGTAAGCAATACAGGTAAGAGGGATGGAGAAGAGGTGGTGCAGCTCTACATACACGATCTGGAGTCGGAAGAAATACGTCCCATAAAAGATCTCAGGGGTTTTGAGCGCGTGGTCGTAAAAGCCGGGCAGACCATTGTGGTAAGCTTAAGCCTGGGCCCGGATGAACTGGCCTATTATGATGAAGCAGCGGGGGAATATCTTGTAAAACCCGGATTGTACGAGATTATGGTGGGGCCGTCTTCGGCCTCAGATGGACTGCTGGAAACTGAGTTGATGGTCAGGTAAGCGCTCAGCTAATCTGCTTGGATCCGTCGCCTATCTCGGCCACGTAGAACTCCGGATTCAATCCGGTACGTGCTTTATAGCCCGAGCCAACTTCACGGATAAAGGATTCAACCCGGTCCTCTTTGACGATGCTTACGGTGCAACCGCCAAAGCCGGCACCGGTCATCCTGCTGCCTATGGTACCTTCAATTTTTCGTGCTTCCTCTACCAGGATGTCAAGCTCATTTCCGGTCACTTCATAATCGTCCCGAAGCGAATCGTGCGACTGGTTCATCAGCTGGCCAAAGGACTTAATATCTCCTTTGTTCAATGCCTCAATAGCATTCAGTGTGCGATGGTTTTCGGTGATCACATGACGCGCTCTTTTCTTCTCCGTTTCGTCTGTAATAAGGTGAGAGAGTTCATGAAACTCATCCAGGCTCAGATCGCTCAAATGCCTGATGTTTTTTCCACTGCGAAGGGCCTCTGAAGCTGATTCGCATTGTGCCCTTCGCTCATTGTATTTTGAGTCGGCCAGGCCCCTTCTTTTGTTGGTATTGGCGATCACAATTTTCATCCCCTCCAGTTTTAGTGGTACCCGCTCATAATCAAGGGTATCGCAGTTCAGGAAGAGGGCGTGATCTGCAGCTCCCATAGCCGATGCAAACTGGTCCATAATACCACAGTTTACCCCTACAAATTTATTCTCGGCATTCTGGGCGATTTTCACCAGTTCCATACGGTCCTTTCCAAAGTTAAAAATTTCGTTCATGGCATAGGCTGTTACCATCTCGATGGAGGCCGATGAGGAGAGTCCTGCACCATTTGGGATGTCGCCCGAGTAGAGAAGATCAACACCCTGAATTTCTTTGGCCAGCTTCCGGAATTCGTTCAGTACGCCAACAGGATAATTGATCCAGGATTTACCCTCCTTCTCAAAAGGCTCATCCAGTTTAACTTCCCCCCGGTGATCAAAATTGGTTGTGGCAAAACGGGCCAGTCGCTGCCCGTTTTTTCTCACCGCAAGATAGGTTCCAAAGGAGAGCGCACATGGAAAAACATATCCCCCGTTGTAGTCGGTGTGTTCACCTATCAGGTTTACTCTTCCAGGTGAAAAAAAGAGGTAAATTTCATTTTCACTATCTCCATACAGACTGATGAAAGTTTCTCTTAGCTGCTCTGAATTCATGATGGCGTTCTTATGATGAATTGCTAAAAGTAGAAAAAAATTCTGATCCGATATGGAGCATTTTTTACTACTTTAGGAGCCTGTGATAAAAGATAATCTATACCGAAGAATTCTTGTTTATGCAGGTATAGTTGCGCTTGCAGCCATGTTTCTGCTTCCCTTTATGGGATCTGTTCACCTTTTCGATTCCGATGAGACCAACTATGCGGAAAGTGCACGGGAGATGATTGTGACAGGTGATTACCTGACTGTACAGATTGATTTTGAACCCTTCCCGGAAAAACCACCACTTTTCTTCTGGCTCCAGGTACTTTCCATGAAAATATTCGGGATAAATGAATTTGCAGCCCGCTTCCCAAATGTTATTTGTGGGATTATTTCTCTGATGGTCCTTTATTCCCTTGGGCGAAAAATATATGGTCATCGTTTCGGCCTGCTCTGGATCCTATCCTATAGCGCTGCCATACTGCCCTTCTTTTTCTTTAGATCGGGGATCATTGATCCCTGGTTTAACCTCTTTATATTTATAGGTATTGCTTTGTTTATTTTTTACCTGGATCCTGAAAAGCGGCAGGTCAGGCTACGGAACCTTTTACTCTCTGCTGTATTTTTTGGCCTGGCTGTGATGACCAAGGGACCGGTGGCCATGCTTATCTTCCTGCTTTGTTTTATTGTTTTCCTGGCCCTCAGGCGATTCAGGATATCCATTTCGTTCAGTCACGTGGCTCTGTTCATACTGGTGCTGGCCCTGGTTGGAGGGAGCTGGTTTGTATACCAGGCAGCCAGTGGAAATGCAGGTTTTGTAAAGGAGTTTATCAACTACCAGGTTAAGTTGCTTTCATCCAGTAGCGGTGTGCATGATGGATTTTTCGGCTACCACCTGGTGGTCCTGCTGGTGGGGGTTTTCCCGGCATCTGTTATAGCCATGAAGAGCGTTACCAAGAAAACGGAGGCCAATGAACTCCAGAGCCTGTTCAAGCAATGGATGTACATTCTCCTGCTGGTTGTGCTGATCATTTTCTCCATTGTTAATACCAAGTTATTGCACTATAGCTCACTGGCTTATTTCCCACTGACCTTTCTGGCTGCATGGGTTTGGGACAAGTGGCTCGACAGGAAAATTGAAATTGGAGGCTGGCAGGTGCTACTGATCATTCTGATTGCTCTCTTTATGTCCGGACTGGCCATGAGCTTTCCGCTGCTGACCGACCACTATGACTGGTTACTTAGCAAGAATTTCCGCTTTATTGATCCCTTTTTCCAGGAGGCGATCAAGAGAAATGTCCACTGGAGTGATACCGAATGGCTGGTTGGATTGTTCCTCCTCATTGGTGTCATTGTGGCATCGGTTCAGATTCTGCGAAGATACTGGAGTGGTATGCTGATACTTCACCTGGTGGTTCTGCTGTTTGTGTTTTTTACCGTTTCCATGTTCTCCGGACGGATTGAAGGCTATACACAAAGAGTAGCTATTAAATTTTACAAGAGTCTGCGCGGTCAGGATGTCTATGTAAATACGCTTGGATTCAAGAGTTACTCTCACCTGTTTTATTTCGACAAGCAACCCTCCGATGAGGATGACAGCATTGAAAGGCTGATGACTGAGGCACTGGACCGGGATGCTTTTTTTGTCATGCAGGTAACCAAGAAAGAAATGTTCCTTGAACGTTATCCCGAACTGGAAGTACTCCGTGAAAAAAACGGCTATGTGTTCGCGGTCAGACGTGCGGGACCAGAACCTTAATTCCATGAAAAAACATTTCTGTATAATCTTAATTGCTTTCTGTGTGGCTTCTTCAGTTCAGGCACAGAAAAGTGATCCTGTTTACCTGAAGGTCCGTGAAGATATGGACAGGGTAGAAGTCTACATGGATGGCGAATTATTTACCACTTACATGTTTGAAGCATCCCTGGAGAAGCCGGTGCTATATCCCGTCCATGCTCCCGACGGGACTGTGGTAAGCAGGGGATTTCCCATCGCTCCAAGGGAAAATGAGCGTGTGGATCATCCTCATCATGTGGGACTCTGGTTCAATTTCGGGGATGTGAATGGCTACGATTTCTGGAATAATTCCTATGCAGTACCTCAGGAGCGCAAGCAAGATTATGGAAGGATTGTTCACCGCACCATCCAAAAGGCTGAAACCGAAGAAGGAAAAGGAATTTTAAAGGTGAAAATGGATTGGCTGGCTCCCGATAATAGGCAGGCCCAATGCCTCCTGGAAGAGAATACCACCTTTATTTTCAGCAGGAATGAAGGGAGCCGGAGGGTGGACCGTATTACCAGTCTGACTGCTGTTGCCGACGAAATAGTATTTACCGACAACAAGGAAGGCATGCTGGCAATTCGGGTCGACCGTGCCTTTGAGCTACCGGAAGGCCCTGACAATGAAGGGGTTACCGGGTGGTACCTGAACAGTGAAGGTGACGAAGGTCCGGATGCATGGGGAAAAAATGCCAGGTGGGTTCGATTGACAGGAACAAAGGAAGGCTCAACATGCTCCCTGATCCTGATGGACCATCCACAAAATATCAATTACCCGGCCTGCTGGCATGCCAGGGGATATGGGCTTTTCTCCATAAATAACCTTGGACGCCAGGTATATAACAAAGACCTGGAAAAATTTCAGCTGGTCCTGGAAAAAGGTGAAACCTTCACCTTTAAGCATCGTTTTGTGGTAGCTACCGGCAGCCTTTTACCCGGGGAGATAGAGGCCTTGTTCAAGGATTTTATATCAGAGTAATCTGATCACTTCACCGGTCCGGCTGCTTTCGTAGCCGGCTTCAATGACCCTGATAACATCCCTGGCCTGCTGTGCAGTAACAATCAGCGGGGCATTGTTCCGGATGGCATCGTAGATATTGTCGTAATACTCCATGTAGTTGCCGGCTAGCAGGGGATATTCACCTTCGATGTGTTCCCCTTCAAAATCGGTATGTATCCTGGCGTGACTGAAAGCCGGGTCCAGTCCCCATCCTTCCGATCCGGGGATCAGTCCTGCCTTGAGGTCCCGCTCCTGGGGATCGGAGCCCCATGCCAGAAAGCTGCCTTCTGTTCCATGGAGCATAAAACTGGGACCCGGTTCACGCACCAGGTAACTGGATCGCAGCATGCATTTAAAGTCTGGATAGTGCAGCCACAGGTCATAACTGTCGTCGGTCAGGGCCCCGTCTCGCAACATGCGGGCATCGCAAAACAGGCGATCGGGCATGCCAAAGAGGTTCAGGGCCTGATCAACCAGGTGTGATCCCAGGTTATAGAGGGTGCCCGTGCCATTGGCCTGGTCTTTCCATGATTCCTTTATATAGTTTCGGAAACGGTCGAAATGAACTTCAAAATCCACCAGCCGTCCCAGCTTACCTGAACGCAGAACCTCCTGGACAGTGCGATAAACCCCATCCCAGCGCCTGTTATGGTATACACTCAGGATTACTCCCATTTTCTCAGAAAGGGCTATCAGCTGGTCTGCTTCATTTGCTTTCAGGGTAAAGGGCTTTTCCACCACTACATGCTTGCCGGCCTCCATGGCCAGGGTAGCCATATCCACATGCAGATGATCGGGGGTGTTGACTACCACCAGTTCGATGGAAGGATCATTGATAATATCATCAAAGTTCCGGACCACCTGAGAGCCTGGATGTAAGCCTTTGGATTCGTGCCTGGTTCTCTCCAGGATTTTGGTGACTTTATACCCGGGATGTGCTTCGAGAAGCGGACCGTGAAAGACCAGCCCCGACATTCCATAGGAGCAAAGTGCTGTTTTGATTGGATTCATGCCATTGGATTTAGGAGACCAAATTAATAAAAAAGCGTGATCCTACATTTGCTGACCCTATTTGTTCATTACCTTTGCAAATTAAGAGAAGGAGATGAATTACGATCAACAGATATTTGACGGAGGAAAGAAGATTCCCCTGGTGGAAGAGTTCTATACCATCCAGGGAGAGGGCTTTCATACAGGGAAAGCAGCCTATTTTATAAGGGTAGGAGGATGTGATGTGGGATGCAGCTGGTGCGATACCAAGTTCTCCTGGAATCCTGCACTACACCCTGTGGTGCCCGCCGGGCAGATATTAGAACACGTTATGGAATACCCTGCTGCTGCCGTGGTCGTTACGGGAGGGGAACCTTTGATGGTCAATATGGATTACCTCACCGGTATGCTGAAGGAGGGGGGAATTGAAACCTTCCTGGAGACCAGCGGGGCCTATCCCCTGAGTGGTACCTGGGACTGGATCTGTCTCTCACCCAAAAAGAATGCTCTGCCGCTTGATGGCATTTTCCCGGAGGCTGATGAATTAAAGGTAATTATCTCATCAGAAGATGATCTGGACTGGGCCATTGAAAACGGATCAAAGGTAGGTAGTGATTGTAAGCTCTATCTGCAGCCCGAATGGAGCCGGAGGGAGCAGATACTTCCCTTCATCATAGATTTTGCCAAGAAGAATCCACGATGGATGATTTCCCTGCAGTCGCACAAATACATGCACATTCCCTGAATGAAAAGAAGAACAGGCATATGGATGATCCTGCTTCTTGCTCTTACACCGGGGCTGCTGGGACAGTATTATAGTTCCTCCTCCAAAAAAGCCATCAAACGTTTTGAAGAGGCCCGTAGTTGCTATACAATTGCTGATCATATTTGTGCCGAGGAGGCCCTCAGGAAGGCTATTAAAGCTGATGAGGATTTTATTGAGGCCTACCAGCTGCTGGCACAGCTCTGCTATGAGGAGGGACGAATGGAAGAGGCCATATGCATTTATTCCCGGACCCTGGAGATTGATCCCGGGGGAAATCCGGAGGCTTACAGATTGCTTGCTGGGCTGAAACTGATGACGGGCGATTATGAGGGGGCGCTGCAGCTTAGCGAGACCTACCTTGCCTTTGCACCTGAAGAGATAAAGAATCCCGATGCAGGGATTTCCATGCGGGACAAATGCCTCTTTGCCATAGAAGCCATGCGGAATCCAGTTCCCTTTGAGCCTGAAAATCTGGGTTCTGCCATAAACTCAGAATACAGCGAATACTGGCCGGCCCTGTCGGTGGATGAAAAGATGCTCATGTTTACGGTAATGCTTCCGGCAAAGGCAGCTCCGGGTGAAGAAGCACCGTCGCTGCAGGAGGACTTTTTTTATTCTATTTCTTCTGAAGGTTCCTGGGAGCCCCGAATAAATGCAGGAGCTCCTTTGAATACCACCGACAATGAGGGGGCGCAATCCATGACAGCTGACGGGAGAACGCTCTGGTTCACCGCCTGTAACCGCAGGAGCGGACAGGGCATGTGCGATCTGTACTTTTCTGTCCGGGAAGGAGACCGGTGGAGCATTCCGAAGAATGCAGGAAGTATCCTGAACAGCCGCTACAGTGAAAAGCATCCGGCCATTTCGGCCGACGGCAGAATAATCTATTTCACCTCAAACCGGCCGGGTGGGAAAGGATCCTACGATATCTGGATGTCGGTAAAGACCGGGGCTGGCTGGAGTGCCCCGGTGAATCTTGGTGATTCGGTCAATACACCTGGACTGGAGCAATCGCCCTTTATTCATCCCGATCAACAGAGCCTCTATTTTTCATCCACGGGCTGGCCGGGCATGGGACAGGGCGATTTGTTTTTAAGCAGAAGGACGGGGAATTCTGAGTGGACGAGCCCGAAAAACCTGGGTTATCCCATCAATACCTACAGCGATGAAATTGGCCTGAGCCTGAATGCCAGGGGCAATCGTGCATATTTTGCTTCCGACAGGGGAGATGGAACGGATACGGATCTGTATGCCTTTGCTTTGCCAGAGGAGTTGAGACCTGTACCTGTCTCCTATATGGAAGGAAGGGTCTATGATTCCCGTTCCATGAGAGGTTTAAAGGCCTTATTACAACTGATCGACCTGGAGACGGAGGAAATGGTTATGCAGCTGGAATCTCATGAGGGCGAAGGCGATTACCTGATCTCTTTGCCGGGCAACCAGGATTATGCCCTGAATGTTTCAGCCAATGGCTACCTTTTTTACTCAGATCATTTTACCTTTACCGGACTGCATACCCAGGCCAGGCCCTTTCGTATGGATGTCCCACTGGAGGCGGTCAGGGTGGGAAGTGCAGTGGTGCTGCAGAATATCTTTTATGCCACTGAATCTTTCGAGCTGGAAGAAGAGTCGCGAGCCGAGTTGAACAGGGTGTATGACTTTCTGATGCTGAATCCGGCCATCGGGGTCGAAATCAGCGGTCATACCGACAATACCGGAAGTCCTGAACATAACCAGGTTCTGTCGGAGCGGAGGGCTCAGAGCGTGGTTGATTACCTGGTAAACAGGGGGATTGATGCAGGTAGACTGAAAGCAACCGGATACGGTGAGACCCGGGCAGTTTCTGATAATGATACGGAAGAGGGCCGGGCACTGAACAGGCGGACGGAGTTAAAAATTGTTAGCATTAATGAGTAGGTTGAAACTCATATTTGATGAAATTCCCGATTATCTGAAGGATAAATCGACCCTCATTACCCAGGTGATGTTTGTTTCCATCTTTGGCCTGGTCTTTATTAATATCTACGCGCCTTTTAACGCCTCATCGTGGACCGAAATGGGCCGACTGGAGTTTTTCTTTAATTCCAGTGCCATGATCCTCATCGGGATGATGGCCATAGTCATAAGCAAGCTGGTTTTTTTCCTGGCCATGGGACGAATCCGCATGCCCTACCTGATTTTCGGGCTCTGGCACCTGGCCGAAATTGTATTGATGGCAACCTTTTTCCTGGTGGTGGACCTGGTCCTGCTTAAATCGGGAATGGATCTGGTAGACCGCTATGCCAGTCTGCTCTTTATAACCCTGATGGTCCTTGCCATTCCATACTCCATATCCTGGCTTTACCTGAGCATGAAAGACAAGCGCACCAAGCTGGAGAACCTGACCGAGGATACCTCCCTGGAATTCAGGGAAAAGAAAATGATCACCTTCAGGGATGAGACTGAAAAGCTTCGTTTTTCCGTCAAATCGGCCGACATTCTTTATGTGGAGTCAACCGACAACTATGTGACCGTGCATACCCTGGAGACGGGGAAAGTTAAAAAGATCATGCTGCGAAATACCATGAAGAGGCTCGAAAAGGAACTGGAGGGCACCCTGATTCAGCGCTGTCACCGCTCCTATATGGTCAATTTCGAAAATATCACACTGGTAAAGCTGATCAGCACCAACCTCTATATCTACCTGGATTCCCCGGAAGAGATCCGTATCCCGGTCTCCCGCACCTATGCCGAGCATGTGCACGAATTCCTGAACAGGGTTTCTCTCTGATCACCATAGGTTTAAGCTCTATTCCTGTCAAATGTCTCCTTATTCTTCAGGAAAAATTGCTACTTTAATGGCCTTTAAACCAATCCAAATAACATGAAAAAACTTATACATTACAGCGCACTTATTCTGATCGGTATTGTTGTTTCAGCCGGCAGTCTGAATGCTCAGAAAAAGAAAAAGGCAGAAGAAGCGCCCGGGGGCTACGAGTTTTCCATGGTGAATACAGTCCCTGCCACCCCGGTGAAGGACCAGCACCGTTCCGGTACCTGCTGGAGTTATGCAAGTGTCAGTTTCCTTGAATCAGAGCTCCTGCGCACCGGACAGGGTGAGCATGATCTTTCAGAGATGTTTTTTGTGAGGAAGGCATACGAAATGAAGGCAGAAAAGTATGTGCGTCTGCACGGTCAGGGTAATTTCGGACCCGGAGGCCTGGCGCTGGATGTAATTCAGATATGGAAGGATTATGGAATGGTGCCCAACGAGGCCTATGATGGGGTAACCACCAGGGATTCTCTTCCTGTTCACGGGGAAATGGACGGTGTGCTGAAGGCCTACGTGGATGCTGTGATCAAGAATCGCAACCGGGAGCTTTCACCGGCATGGAAGGAAGGCTATATGGGTATTCTGGATGCTTATCTTGGAGTTGTTCCGACAGAATTTGATTATCAGGGTAAATCCTATACCCCGGCCTCGTTTGGCATTGCCACGGAACTGAACCCGGACGATTATGTTGCCCTAGGCTCCTTTACCCATCATCCCTTTTACGAGGATTTTCTTCTCGAGATTCCCGACAACTGGATATGGGGCAGTATCGGAAATGTGCCCCTGGACGAGATGATGGGATTGCTGGATCATGCCCTGGAGAACGGATATTCCGTTTGCTGGGATGCCGATGTGGGAGAACGCAGCTACGATTGGAAAAAGGGAGTAGCCCTGATGCCCTCAACCCAGATTGAAGACCTTGACGGACTGGAACGGGCCCGTTGGGATGAACTTTCCGAAAGCGAGCAGCAGGCTATGTTCTACGACTTTTCAACTCCCAAAAAGGAGCAGACCATTACCCAGGAACTAAGGCAGGAAATGTTTGATAACTACAGGACGACCGACGATCACCTGATGCACATCACGGGGATTGCCAGGGACCAGGCAGGTAATAAATTTTACCTGGTAAAGAACTCATGGGGAACCGGAAATCACATTTATAAGGGATACCATTATGTTTCTGAGGCCTATATGCGTGCCAAGACCATCTTTTTCATGGTACACAAAGAGGCCGTTCCTGCTGCTACAGCCGGAAAGCTGGGTCTGTAGGGCATTGAGGGTCTGGATTTCCTGCTAATTCCAGCTGAAACCCCTTTGCCTGTATATGCGTATAAAATTCTCGACAGAGCGATCATAGCCTCTTTCCATGTCGTCGGGGAAATAGCAGGCAGGTAGTTCACCGGCCCGTCTGTGAGATGCGATGCAGTCGCAGCAGATTCCTTTTTTGCTGCATGGATAGCTGCAGTTGCATGAGTTCAGGTTTCGTTCCTTTTTGCACTCCATTGCTCCTCTGTTTCTGTTGCTTGGTAAAATTACAAATTGAAAATAGTCTTTTTTTCTTACTTTGTACAAAGCATGAAGAGCAAGCTGCTGCAAACAATGATTATTACATTCCTGCTTCTGCTATACTCGGTTATCAGGCCGGAAGCTCAAGGATTGCAGCCTTTTCTTGACCCGCCTGTAAGAACAGATCCCCCTTTTATTGAAGCCGGAGCCGCGTGGGCCGATTCTGTTCTGGCTACCCTTAAGCTGGAGGAGCGGATTGCCCAGATGATTATGGTATACGGCTATTCCAACATGGGGCCCGGCCATGAAAAGGAAGTACTGAAGCAAGTGACACGTCAGAAGGTGGGAGGGATTCTCTTCTTCCAGGGAGAACCGATGGAGCAGGCCAGGCTGACCAACCTGTACCAGGCGGCAGCCAAAATCCCCCTGCTGGTAGCCATTGATGGAGAAAACGGACTGGGCATGCGTCTGGAGGAGACCATCACCTATCCCGCCACAATGATCCTGGGCGGAGTTTCAGATAATAGTCTGATATACCGTCTGGGACGCGATATGGGTGCCCAGTTCAGGCGACTGGGCGTACATATGAACCTTGCTCCTGTGGCCGACATAAATAACAATCCCGCCAATCCGGTGATTGGTTCCAGGTCCTTTGGCGAGGAAAGACAAAATGTTACTGCCAAGGTTGTGGCACTTATGGAGGGGATGCAGGATATGCGAGTGCTGGTGGCAGCAAAGCATTTCCCGGGACACGGTGACACAGATACCGACTCCCACCAGGCTCTGCCCGTGATTCTCCATGATCGCCAACGGCTGGATTCCCTGGAACTTTATCCCTTTCGTGAAGCCATTTACCGCGGACTCACTGGAGTGATGGTGGCCCATCTGCGGGTTCCTGAGCTGGACAACAGGGAGAATTGGGCCACAACCCTGTCCCGGCCCACCATCACCGGACTGCTGAAGGAGGAGATGGAATTTAAGGGCCTGATCATTACCGATGCCCTTAATATGAAGGGGCTGAGTAGTCATTTTGAACCGGGCGACCGGGAGGTGGAGGCTGTTAAGGCGGGGAATGACATCCTGCTGATGCCTGCCGATGTGGACGGAGCCATCTCGGCAATTAAAAAGGCGGTGAAAGAAGGCTTCATTTCTGAGGAAGAGATTAACGGGAGTTGCAGGAAAATATTGCAGTCCAAGTACTGGACCGGGGCACATATGCGGGAGCCTGTCCGGATGGATTCCCTGCTGGAGGATCTGAACGATCCGGCTTACCAGCCCCTGTTCCGGGAGCTGGTTGCGCATTCCCTGATCCTTGCAAAGAATGATGATGGAGCTGTTCCAATTAAGCAACTGGAACGGACCACACTGGCTACTGTGACTATAAGTAAGGAAGGGAAACATCAGCCCTTTTACACCACCGACCTCTACCTGGAGGGCGATCATTTTACCCTGGCCTCGGAAGCAGATTTCAGCATACTGGATGAAGTGATCAGTAAGCTGGAAGCTTACAATACGGTGATTGTTAATGTATTGAATACCAGCCGCAGGGCATCGCAAAAGTATGGGATCAGTGATAAAACAATATATTTTCTGAAGCATACAGATCCTTCTATCAAACTGATTGTAAATGTGGCCGGTGTACCTTATGCGCTAAGCCGTTTTTCCAGCATCGATCATCTGGATGCATTGCTTCTTTCACACAGGGACGACTTTCTCTACCAGGATCTGGCCCTTCAGGCCATTTTTGGTGGTGCTTCTATTTCCGGACGTATGCCGGTCAGAGCAGGAACATACGTGGCAGCGGGGGAGGGAACCGCCACCGGACCGGCCAGCAGACTGGGATACGCTTCCCCGCGGGATGTGGGCCTTCATCCCGATACCCTGCTGAAAATGGAGACGATAATAGATAAGGCCATGAAAGAAAAGGCCATGCCCGGGTGCCAGGTACTTGTGGCCCGAAGGGGAAAAGTGGTCTGGTACGGGAGCTATGGCCACCATACATATCAGAAGAAGCGTCGGGTGGAAAATGATGATATCTATGACCTGGCTTCCATCACTAAAATGGCTTCGCTTACAACTGCATTGATGCGAATGCGTGACATGGGGCTCTTTCATGAAGACTCCCTGATGGGGGCCTACGAACCTGTTCCTGATTCCAGCGATAAAGCCGGACTGCTGGCTGCGGATGTGCTGGCCCACCAGAGCGGAATGGCCGCCTGGATCCCCTTTTACTATGAAACCCTGGAACCACTGGATACATCCCAGTCCCTGCTCAGTTCTTCCTTTTCCCGCACCTATCCCCTGAAGATAGGAGAGGGGCTTTATTTTAACCGGAATATTAAATATGTGGAAGGGGTCTATCAGAAACAATATTCTCCGGAATATCCCTACCAGGTGGCCGATGACCTCTTTATGCGAGCCGACTGGAAAGACACGATCTACAAGCGGATATATGACTCCGAGCTTCTCTCCAGGGAGAACCGCTACAGCGGCCTTGGATTCTATATGTTTCAGCAGATCATCGAGACTGCCACCGATACCATGCTCTACCCCTATATGTGGTACAACTTTTATAATCCCATGGGAGCACACACCCTGGGCTATAGGCCTTTGAGCCGTTTTTCACAGGAGCGCATTGTTCCTACCGAGAACGATACCTACTACCGGCGCCAGCTGCTACAGGGACATGTGCATGATATGGGAGCTGCCATGCTGGGTGGGGTATCAGGAAATGCCGGACTGTTCGGATCTGCCAATGATCTGGCCAAGCTGATGCAGATGTTCCTGAACGGAGGAACTTACGGGCAACGCAGGTACATCAATCAATCCACCCTGGATCTCTATACCTCCTGCTACAATTGTGAGGAGGAGAACCACAGGGGTCTCGGTTTTAATAAGCCGGTCTACTGGGAAGAAGATGCAGGGCCAGCCTGTAACAGTGCCTCAGCCTCAAGTTATGGTCACTCCGGTTTTACAGGAACCCTTGCATGGGCCGACCCCGATTATGAGCTGATCTATATCTTTCTTTCGAACCGCGTTCATCCCGATATGGGCAATAACAAGCTGATCGATATGAATGTGCGCACCAAGGTACAGCAGGTGATCTACAATGCCCTGATGAATTAGTTTTGAATAATTTTAAAAGATATTTTAAATCGCTATGAAACCAACACATATTGAACACATCGGAATTGCCGTTAACAGCCTGGAAGAGGCTATTCCCTACTATGAAAAGGTG
The DNA here is from genome assembly GCA_964458155.1 of uncultured Bacteroides sp. GTDB lineage: Bacteria > Bacteroidota > Bacteroidia > Bacteroidales. Next base: position 1,621 of record CAYWGP010000001.1, on the reverse strand, counting down.
CTCGGACTGGAGTGCTATGCCATCGAGGAGGTGGCCGATCAGAAGGTGCGTACAGCCTTTTTCAGGGTGGGCGAAACCAAGATCGAGTTGCTTGAGAGTACCGACCCGGAAGGGCCCATAGGTAAATTCATAGAAAAGAAAGGTCCGGGTGTACACCATCTGGCCTTTGCTATGGATCATGTGGGTGATGCCCTGATGCATGCTGCGGATCAGGGAGTCAGGCTGATTGACGAGCAGCCCCGCAAAGGCGCTGAAGGACTGCAGATCGGATTCCTGCACCCCAAATCTACTCAGGGCGTTTTAACAGAGTTCTGCGGCAATGAGTAGCCGGACTTAATGGTGCTGTAATGGCAACAGGTATTTTGTTGAGCTTTTTATGGCAGATTTTTTCTCCATATAAGAATACCACACACAGGGCAGGTAAAAGGCATTAACAGCATTTAAGGTCAGCACAGGCGTAGATCCTCCTGATATCCAGAATCCATCTGCCTCATTCCTCATGGCCCAGATGTAGTAAACCATGGATTCCAGGTTCGAGAATTCCACCATACCACTGGAATCGGCATATCCTACAAGCATAGGTTCAGAAAAGTCAGTCCAGTCGGTCTCATTATCGAAGATCCACAGATCGGCCCCCTCCAGGGGATTGGTTTCAGAGCTGTCTACTATCAGAAATGCAAGGATGGTCGGATCATTGATGGTGATGTTTCTTTTCTTTGACTGCTCTCCGTCATCGTTGGAGGCAGTAAGTTTGACTTCATAATTACCCGCTTCTACGAAGTTATGGCTGGGATTTTCATTATTGGAGGCGCTTCCGTCCCCGAAATCCCATAGAAAATTCGATGCTTCAGGGGTTAAATTTTCAAAAAGAATGATATCCCCGGCTTCAGGGTTCTCTTCCGGCGTGTAAGAAAAGTCCGTCTCCGGGAGTTTTTTGCAGGAAAAAAGCATCAGCAGTGGTACTGCCAGAGCAAAAGCAAGCGGAATTATATTTGATGCCTTCAAAGCATAAAGGATTTGCTGAGTATGGTTGATTCCGGGTCAAGGTAAACATTTTACTTATGCAGGCAGTAGGCTTTTTTATATCTTACGTGCAACATTTTAATTAAACCTTCGTCATTGTGGCAGATAATGGGAAATCTGAAATCTTTACACCCAGGCACCTGGATCTTGTAGAGGCCTGTAAAAGAGGGGATCAGAAAGCTCAGTTCGAACTTTACAGGCTCTATCATGTAGCCATGTATAATACAAGCCTGCGCATAGTAGGTGATTCCGATGACGCGGAAGATGTCATGCAGGAAGCGTTCTTAAAGGCATTTTTAAAGTTGGACAGCTACAAGGGAGAGGTTAGTTTCGGGGCATGGTTGAAGCGGATAGTGATCAACAAGTCCCTGGATTTCCTTCGCTTAAAAAGAGAACAGATCTCTCTCGAGGATGCTGGTGAAGTAGGAGAGATGGTGGAGGAAAGTTCCGAGCCCCTGAATATTGAATACAGGGCTGAAGAGATCAAAAGAGCGATCTATATGCTTCCGGAAGGATATCGCGTAGTACTTTCGCTCATTCTGCTGGAGGGTTACGATCACGAAGAGGTAAGCTCCATACTGAATATTTCCAATGCCAC